>NZ_JAJNOQ010000001.1:0-478720 GCF_021044775.1 Paraeggerthella hominis | reverse complement strand
GTATGCGAGTCAAATCAATATGTTGTGGTGTACCGATAGAGCGTAATGATGTACCGGTAGCCCCGTAACGGGTGCCGGTGAAATTTGGAACGATGTACCGATTTACTTGTAATAATCAGCTGTCTTTCCTTCGATATCGCACGGCGCGACGTTCACTGAATTGAGTGTTTTAGGGCTGATTTTCCTGACCATTTTTCCTCCCGTTTTCAGGCGATAACGGCAGGATGTTTAAGTAATTAGACAGGAGGCCAAGTAGGATGAGAAACACTAAGAATTGCACTCTGAACAGGCAAAATGGATTCGAACCTGCGGCTTTCTGCTCCGGAGGCAGACGCTCTATCCCCTGAGCTACAAGGGCACGGGGGATGATTATACGCTATGATGATGCAAATCGGAAAAACAATGCAAGGAATTCTCACGAACATGAAGCAAACCATCGCTATCGATCGCATGGGCTACGGCTCCGAGGCCGTCGGCCGTCTTGACGACGGGAAAACGGTATTCGTCGAAGGCGGTGCGCCGGGGGATGTGGTCACCATCGAGATCACGGAAGAGAAGCCGGCGTTCGCCCGCGCGCGCATCCTGACGATCGAGGAAGCGTCGCCTGCGCGCCAGATGCCCGTCTGCGCGCACGCTGCTTCGTGCGGGGGGTGCGCCTGGGCCCATCTGTCTTACGAGGCGCAGTTGAAGGCCAAACGGGACAACGTGGCGGCGGCGCTCGTGCGCACGGCGCACGTCGATCGCGAGCGCGCGGAGGAGCTGGTACGGCCCTGTCTGCCCAGCAAGCGCCAGTGGGGCTATCGCAACAAGCTGGAGCTGGGCGCGCGGTTCGACGATCGCGGCACGTTTCTGCTGGGCTTTCACCGCGAGGGAACGCACGACATAGCCACGCCCGAAACCTGTCCTCTGGCTGCCAAGGCCATCGAGAAGGCGCCCAAATCGCTGCGCGGCGCGCTGCGATTCGCGCAGGGGTCGTCGGACTTGGGCATATTCCGCGTGGGCGTACGCGCGAGCATGCGGACGCGCGACGTGGAGATAGCGCTGTGGACCGAGCCCGGCGCGTTTCCGCGCGCCCACATGGCCAAGATGCTCAAAAGCGCGCTCAAGGCTACGAGCATCGTTCGCGTGATGGCCGATCCCGGCAAGGCCCGCAAGATCAAGGGCGTCGAGACCTTGGACGGGAAGGGCTGCTGGGAAGAGGAGCTGGCCGGTGCGCGCTTCTTGACGAGCGCCCCTTCGTTTTTCCAGGTGAACACCGCGCAGGCCGAGAAGCTGATCGCCGAGGTGATTGACGGTTTGGGCGGGCAGGCGTCCCTCGACGGCGCCTTGGTAGCCGACCTGTACGCCGGAGGCGGCACGTTCTCCGTTCCGCTGGCGCTTGCGGGAGCCGAAGTGATCGCGGTGGAGTCGGCCGGATCGTCCGTGCGCGACCTGCGCCGCAACGGCGACATGAACGGCGTGGACATCGAAGTGGTGGGGGGCGACGCAGCCCGCGAGCTGCCCGAGTTGGGCGAGCTTGACGCCTTGGTGGTGGACCCGCCGCGCGCGGGGCTCGCCGACGGCGTGGTCGAGAGCATCGCCGCCGCCGCGCCTGCGAAGGTCGCGTACGTGAGCTGCAATCCCGCCACGTGGGCGCGCGACGCGCAGCGCTTCGAGGCTAACGGCTACCGTCTGTGCCGGGTGCAGCCCGTCGATCTGTTTCCGCAGACGCACCACGTGGAAGTGGTCAGCGTGTTCGACCGCGTCGGCTGCTGACGCACGCGGCCGACGCCTTGCCGGAGTTCGAGGTTGACAGAAGGGCAAACAGGCGGCAACCGCTGGTTGAAACCGCATGGATGTTATAAGATTTTTGCCTGCATGGCCGGTTGGCCTGCTAAACTTCTCCTTTGGTATGCAACGAACCATCCGGTCTGCATGCGGATGCACGACAACGTGACGAACGAGATAGAAGGAGCCGACATGGCGCAGTACACTCCTGAATACCAGCCGACGGGCGAAGAAGTCGCCGTCATCAAGACGTCGAAGGGCGACGTTCGCGTCCAGCTGGCGGGCAACGACGCCCCCATCCATGTGGGCAACTTTGTCGAACTGGCTCGCAAGGGCTTTTACGACGGCCTGAAGTTCCACCGTCACGTTCCGGGCTTCGTCATCCAGGGCGGCTGCCCGAACACGCGCGACCTCTCCTGCGACGAGGTTGTGGCGAAGGCTGGCAATCCGTTCGCCGGCCTGGGCACGGGCGGCCCCGGCTACACCATTAAAGAGGAGTTCTCCACGAACCCCAACAACAAGCATGCTGACGGTGCGCTCGCCATGGCCCGCTCGCAGGAACCCAACTCCGCCGGTTCGCAGTTCTACCTGTGCCTGGGAGCTCAGCCCATGCTGGACTCGGGCTACACGGTGTTCGGCCAGACGGTCGACGGCATGGACGTTATCGGCCAGCTGCGCGTAGGCGACGAGATCCTGGGCATCGAGATCGAGAACGTGGCCGACTAACCGTCGTTCGCGCGTTTTCGCCAAGACCGAAGGAATCAGATGAACAACGAGTTATTCCAACAAGCCCGCGCCGCGTATGCGCGCAAAGACTACGAGAGCGCTCTGTCCACGTATGCGCAGTGCTTGCAGGATGCCAGCAGCCCCCTTGCCCCCGGCGAGATGGGCCAGCTGTACCATCAGATTGGAAACTGCCTGATCAAGCTTCGCAATCCCAACGAGGCCATCCATGCGTACACGCAGGCCACGGCCGATGCCGCGTACGACGCGTGCGGCGCGGTGAACTACAACTTGGGCATGGCCTACGCGGCGCTGCATGACTACGAGGACGCGGTCAAGCACTTCGAGATCGCCGTTTCCGATGCGAAGTACGATGCTTCGTACAAAGCGTACAGCGGCATGGGCAGCGCGCTCATGAAGCTGGGCAAGTCCGCTGAGGCGGGCGTGGCGTTTCGCGAGGCGGCGCTCGACGAGGGCAACCCCGATCCCACCAAGGCGCTTCTGAACCTGGGCGTGTGCTTCATGGCGCTTGACAGGCCGTCGGATGCCGTGGCGTCCTACGAGAGCGCGTTGCAGTTCGACATGGGATCCGACACGCGCAACAAGCTGTACGCGAACCTCGGTCAGGCGTACGTGGCGTGCGGCCAGATGCAGAAGGCCTCCGCGGCCTTCGAAGAGGCCATCGCCGACAAGACGTACTTCCTCTCCGACTCCGCCAGCGTTGACTACCAGCGTGCCGTAGCCGCCGTGGCTCAGGGCACGTCGGAAATCACGCAGGTCATGGCTCCGGTTCCGGCTGTCGCCGACATGTCGGGCCTTGACGTGGCTGCCGACGGAACCGCGGTGTACGTGGAGCAGGATCCGTACGCCAGCGCGCAGCAGGACCCGTACTACTACGCGGACCCTTACGCCCAGCCGAGCCCTTACGGGGCTGCGGGCGGAGACGATCGCTTCTTCAACGCAAGCGACGAAGAGCTCGAGCAGTGGTCGAAGGGCCTGGCCAAGCAGGATCGCAAGCGCCGCAACGTCGGTCTCAAGATCCTCGTGACCATCGTGCTGCTGATTCTGGTCGCGTTCGGCGGCGCCGTGTTCCTGTACACGCAGGGCTGGGGCTACCCGACGCAGGAGACGGTGGTCAAGCAGCTGTTCGCCGATCCTCAGAACGCGGTGAGCACCGTGTTCTCGAGCGAAGTCGATTCCAGCAAGGCCGCTTCCATGGTCGAGCCCGTCGTGCAGGATGCGAATCCCGCTATCGACGGCATGAACAAGTCCATGAGCGATTCCACCGTGTACGTGACGGCCAAGACCGCCGAGGGCGGCGCCATGCAGTACAAGGTGTCGCTCGTGCGCGATGCGATCGGCTGGAAGGTTTCCAGCGTTGATCTGTATTTCCCCAGTCAGAATTAACAGGGTTCACCGAAGGCGCGTGCGTTCGCGCGCGCCTTCTTCACGTTTGCAATAATGCATGATAGAGAAGGGAACAATATGGCAGTTCAGAAGACGTACAGCATGATCAAGCCGGACGGCGTGCGCAACGGTCACATCGGCGAGATCGTCAACCGCTTCGAGCGCGCGGGCTTGGTTGTCGAGCGCATGGAGCTGGGTATGGTGACTGACGAGCAGGCGAAGGCTAACTACGCCGAGCACGAGGGCAAGCCGTTCTACGACGGTCTGATCTCCTACATCACCAGCGGCCCGGTGGTCAAGATGGTCATCTCCGGCGAGGGCGCCGTGGCGAAGTGCCGCGCGCTCATGGGTGCCACTAATCCGGCGGAAGCAGCCCCCGGCACGATTCGCGGCGATTTCGGTCTCATCATGGACGAGAATGTCATCCATGGATCGGATTCCCCTGAATCCGCCGAGCGCGAGATCGGCATCTTCTTTGCGTAAGCGGGTCGAGAACGACCGGTAACGCCAAAGGCCCCTTCGCTCGGCAACGACGAAGGGGCCTTTCCATGCCCGATACATCTGCTCACCCAGACGAGAAACGGACGAGAGCATGCTCTATCGTGTTATCGATGCAACCGAGTTGCCAGCGCTCGTGTCGGCGTTCATGGAATCCTATGAGGTGGTGGCCCCGGTCAAAAGCGATCAGGGCTATTCCTTCGAGGCCATCGCTTCGCCCGATGACGTGGAGTTGGCCTACGAGACCACCATCGCGTCGCCGAAGAAGTACTTCCTGCCGCCGGTCGAGACCCTTATGACGTTCGATGTTGCCGACAACTCGGTCACCGACTTCGCGGCGGAGATCACGCCGCGCGTCATCTTCGGGGCCCATGCGTGCGACATCAACGCCATCAACCGCTTGGATTTGGTGTTCAAGGACGGTCGCTACCCTGATCCGTACTACGTGGCTCGCCGCAACGCGACGCTCATCGTGGGCATCAGCTGCATGCCCACCGCCACATGCTTCTGCCATTTATGGGACGCCGACGAAGCTCGCTTCGGATACGACTTGTTCCTGCAGGATCTTGGCGACAAGTACCTGGTGAGCATCTCGAGCGTCGAGGCTGCGAACATTTTGGAGGCCGCCTGCAACCCGCGCGTCGCAACTGACGAGGACCGTTTCGAGTTCCGTCAGGCCACGCGTCGGCGCCAGGAGTCCTTCAACGGCTCGATCCCCGATATCACCGACGTGGCCATGCTCATGGACGCGTTCCATAAGGATCCGTACTGGGACGAGCTGGGCGGTCGGTGCCTCTCGTGCACGGCCTGCTCGGCAGTGTGCCCCACGTGCTTCTGCTTCGATATTCAAGATACGTTCGACCCGGACGGCAAGACCGGGCGGCGCGAGCGCGTGTGGGACGCATGCACGGCGCCGCAGTTCGCCGAAGTGGCCGGCGGCCACAACTTCCGCGGTGACGGGCGCACGCGCGTACGGCATCGCATGTACCACAAGCTCAACGGCTTTCTGGCGAACCACGACCGCATGCTCTGCGTGGGATGCGGCCGGTGCGTGAAGGCGTGCAAGGCGAACATCAATCCCATTGAGGTGCTGGAGTTCTTCGAGAGGAAGGGGGCCGAGGATGCCCAGTAGCTGCGCTGTGTCCACCGTGCAGGTGCGCCCGTTCGCGGGCGGTCCCGCTCCGCTTTCGGGGACCGAGATGATGATGTCGAACCCGTACCGGCCCTGGCCGGCGCGCATCACGTCCATCACGGAGCTGACCGCAACCGAGAAGTTGTTCGAGTTTCGCCTGATCGACGAGCGCATTCGCGATGCGTTCCATCACGAGCCCGGACAGTTCGTGGAGGTGTCCATCTTCGGCGTGGGCGAGGCCCCCATCTCCATTTCCAGTTCGCCGTCCAAGCACGGCTTCATCGAGCTGTGCGTGCGCCGTACGGGCAAGTTCACCGAGGTGCTGCACCAGATGCAGTGCGGCGACATCGTGGGCTTGCGCGGGCCGTTCGGCCGCGGTTTCCCCTTCGAAGACATGAAGGGCCACGATATCTTGCTGGTTGCGGGCGGTTTGGGCATCGCGCCTTTGCGCTCGCTCATCAACAACATCCACGACGAGCGTAGCGAGTTCGGCAAGGTCACCATCATCTACGGGTCGAAGAACCCCTCCGAGGTGATGTTCCGCAACCAGTTCGAGATGTGGCGCCATCGCAAGGATTTCGACCTGTACTTGACCGTCGACAACCCCGACGATACCTGGGACGGGGAAGTGGGCCTGGTCACGAAGCCGTTCGAACATTTGGAAGTGGATCCCGACAACACGTTCGGGGCGTTGTGCGGGCCGCCGGTCATGTACCGTTTCGTCATCGACGAGATGCGCAAGAAGGGCATCAGCTACGACCATATCTACTGCAGCTTCGAACGTCACATGAAATGCGGCATGGGCAAGTGCGGCCATTGCCAGATCGGCCATCAGTACGTGTGCATCGACGGACCCGTGTTCAACTATTGGGAAGCCAAGAACATTCAGGGGTCGATGTAGGATGAACGGGAGCAATATGAGCGGAAACTGCATTGCCTGTCAGGAGAAGCCGGTTGCGCCGCGCGTCGTGGTTGCCGGACTGGCCAGCTGCTTCGGGTGCCAGTTGCAGATCACGAACGCCGAGGCGCATCTGCTTGACGTGCTGGGGCAGATCGATTTGCGCTATTGGCAGCTGGCCTCGAGCGATCCTATGCCCGACGATTTCGACGTCGCCATCATCGAGGGCGCGGTGACCACGGAGGAAGCCGAGGCTACCGTGCGCATGCTGCGCGAGCGCGCCGGCGTGGTGATCGCCATCGGCGCGTGCGCCACCACGGCCGGCATCCCCGGCATGGCGGCCGACCATTTCCTCGAGCGTCCCGGCCAGGTGTACGATCGCCTGCCCGACGCGTGCGGCGACATGATCGCCCCGCGGCCGATCAGCGCGGTGGTGGACGTGGACTACGAGGTGCGCTGCTGCCCGATCGACACGCTTGACTTCCTGGACGTTTTGCAGCGCGCCCTGTACGGGTCGAACAAGGGATTCCCCACGAAGACCATGTGCGGCGACTGCAAACGCAACGAGTCCAGCTGTTTCTACGGGAAGGGAACGCTGTGCCTGGGGCTGGTGACCGTAGCCGGCTGCGGCGCGAAGTGCGTGAATCTGGGTCGGCCCTGCAACGGGTGCCGCGGCCTTTCGCCCGATGCCAACCTGGCGTCGGCTCGCGAGGCGGTGGCGCGCTACGGCGTTTCCGTGGCCGACTTCGACCAGGCGCTCGAGATGTTCAATCAGGTAAACCCCGCCCTTGCGGCGAGCGAGTGAGGAAGCATCCCATGACGAAAACCGCTATACACGTCGACCATATCGCCCGCGTCGAGGGCCACGGCAACGTGCACGTGGTCATCGAGGACGGCGTTGTGAAGACCGTTGAGATGAACGTGGTCGAGCCGGCCCGCCTGTTCGAGAGCATGGTGCGCGGCCGCCGGTTCGAGGAGATCCCCTACATTGCCTCGCGCATCTGCGGCATCTGCTCGGCAAGCCACGTGGTCACCGACCTGCTTGCCATCGAGCGCATCTTCGGCGTGCAGGTGACCGATCGCACGAACGCCTTGCGCGAGCTTTTGGTGTACGGGTCCTACCTGCAAAACCACGCGTCGCACCTGTTCGTGTTCGCCGCGCCGGACTTTGTGGGCATGAAGAGCGTGTTCCCGCTGGCCGAGACGAACCCTGAGCTGTTCGAGAAGGCGCTGGGGCTCAAGGCGCTCGGCAACGAGCTGTGCACGCGCGTCGGAGGTCGCAGCATCCATCCCATCACGGCGGTGGTCGGCGGCTTCACGCACGAGCTGGAAGCGGGGGAGTACCGGGAGCTTGCCGACAAGATGGACGAGGCGCGCGCGTTCGCGTCGGCGACGGTCGACCTGTTCGATTCGTTCGAGGTGCCGGACATCCAGACCGCGGGAGACATGCTGGCCATGGTGGCTCCCGACCGCTACCCGGTGTGCGATTCGCGCACGGCGCGCTTTCTGGATGCGGACCTGACGTTCGACGCCGATGAGGCGACCAACGAGCTGGAAGAGTTCGCGGTTCCCCATTCGGCCGCGCTGCTCTCGCGCGTGCGCTCGACCGGCAAGCCCTTCTTCACGGGCGCGCTCGCCCGCATCAACGCCTCGTGGCAGCATTTGAGCCAGGATGCGAAGGTGGCGGCGGCAAAGGCCGGATTGCGCCCGCCCGAGCGCAATCCGTATTTGAACAACGTGGCGCAGGCGGTGGAGCTGGTGGACGCGCTGGAGCGCTGCGCCGCCCTGTGCCGTCGCCTGGCGGAGCCGGACGGCTTCGAGGGATCGAGCGAGCCGGTTTCGTTCGAGGTCAAGGCGGGTCGCGGCACCGGGTTCACCGAAGCGCCGCGCGGTGCGCTGTTCCATGAGCTGGAGCTGGACGAAGAGGGCCGCGTGGTGCATGCGTCCATCATGACGCCTACGGCTCAGAACGTGGCGAACCTCGAAGCCGACATGCGCCTTCTGGCCGAGAAGCTGGTGTCCGAGGGCTTGGATCGCGACGCCATCCAGCTGGGCATTGAGAAGCTGGTCCGCGCCTACGACCCCTGCCTCTCCTGCAGCGTCCACTAGGCGAGGCTGGCGGTCCGGCCGTCTGTTCGAGGCGCGCGGCTGTTTCGAGATATGCGACCCGACGGGCTTGCGACTTCGCGTCGCAAGCCCGTTTTTAGTTGGGGAGCGTTCGCGAGGCGCCGGGGCTTTCTTGTGGATGTCGCCGCGGGTTGCAGCTTGCTGGTTTCGCGTACGGGCTTGCGGCGACATGCGGCGCGCTGGCCGGCTTGCTCGCGAAAAACCCCTGTCGCTGGCAGGTTCTGACGGTTTGAGGTCGTTGAAGGCGGCGAAGCAAGCTCCTGCGAAAGAACGGCCCAGCAGCCCAGAGCTGTGACCAGGCAAAACGAAAAACGGGCAAAGCTGCGGCGCGAGCAGGGCTCGGCCAAACGACCTCAAACCGTCAGAACCTGCCAGCGGGAGCGTTTTCTCGTGCGCGTATAAGGCGGCGCGAGCGCGGTGCCGGGACCGTTCCTTGGTTTCACTCGTTTCCTCTGCGTCATTGGGCGGGCTAGTTGTGCCCCTCGTGGATTTTCGCGCGGGGAAAACCCCCTGTGCTAGAATTCAGTTTCACGTAGAAACGAGATACAAGGGGTTTGCCCGTATGTCCTTCTTAGATATGTTTTCGGGTTTGACGGGTCAAATGTCCACGGACATGGCTATCGACCTCGGAACTGCTAATACATTGGTTGCCATTCCGGGCGAAGGCATCGTCGTCAACGAGCCTTCGGTCGTGGCTATCGAAAAGGCGACGCATCGCGTGCTCGCCGTCGGCCACGAGGCCAAGAACATGATCAACCACACGCCGGAGGCGTTTTCGGCCGAGCACCCGCTGCATGACGGCGTGGTCGCCGACTACGACGTGACCGAGGCTATGATCTCGGCGTTCATCAACAAGGCGGCTCCGCGCAAGTATCCGTGGCAGGCGAAGCCCCGCATCGTCATCTGCATCCCCTGCGGCGCCACGTCGGTGGAGAAGCGCGCCGTGTTCGAGGCGGCCGTGCAGGCGGGCGCTCGTCAGGCGTACCTCATCGAAGAGCCCATGGCTGCTGCTATGGGCGCCGACCTGCCCGTTACCGAGCCGACGGGCTCGATGGTCGTCGACATCGGCGGCGGCACGACGGAGGTCGCGGTCATCTCGCTCGGCGGCATCGTCACGTCGTCTTCGCTGCGCTTGGCCGGCAACCGTATGGACGAGGCCATCGCCATGCACCTGCGCGACCTTTTGGGCATCAAGATCGGCGAGCGCACGGCCGAGATCATCAAGATCAAGATCGGCTCCATCCTGCCGTTCGAAGACGGTCGCGAGCGCGACATGATCATTTCGGGCCAGGACGTCATCACCGAGCAGCCGAAAGAGGTCACCATTCAGTCCGAGGACGTGCGCCAGGCCCTCATCGCCCCGTGCGAGGAGATGGTCGTGCACATCAAGGAGACGTTCAAGAAGACGAACCCGGACCTGGCCTCCGACATCATCCAGAACGGCATCCTGCTGACGGGCGGCGGCGGACTTCTGTCCGGCCTTGATCGCTACCTGACGGACAAGCTGGAGATTCCCGTATGGACAAGCGAAACGGCGCTCACCAACGTGGTTATGGGCTGCCTCAAGGTGCTCGAGACGCCGACGGCGCTCAAGCAGACCCTCATGCGGTCGAAATAGGGTTGAGCCGGCTTTCTTATGGCGCTTAACTTCCAACAAAGAAACTCGGCGTTTCTGCGCCGGGTTCTGCTCGTTGCATTCCTGGTGGCGTCGATCGTGCTGGTTGCGGTATATGCACGCGAAGGGGAGAACGGGCCTGTTCATGCTGTGCAGGGAGCCGTGTCGAACGCGGTCGCGCCGCTTAGGTTCGTGGGCGCCGCTGCCGGTTCGGCTGCGAGCGCCGCGGGCGAGGGCATCGAGAACGCCACTGCAGACGAATCGACGCTTTCGGGCTTGCGCGAGTACAACGCCGAGCTCATAGAGCAGTACGCCCAGATGGAGGAGTACCGGCAGGAGAACGAGCGCCTGCGCCAGCTGCTCGATCTCAAGGATACGGCCGGCATCGACGGGGTGGGCGCGCGCGTCATCGGTCGCAGCTCCGAAGCCTGGAGCCAGACGGTGACCATCGGCAAGGGCTCGGCTGACGGCGTGGACAGCGGTTTGACCGTCATGGCCGCATCGGGCGTGGTGGGGCAGGTGTTCGAGACGACCGAGCACACCGCCAAGGTTCGCCTGCTGTCGGATCCGAAGTCCGGGGCGGCGGCGCTCGTGCAGTCGAGCCGCGCCGAGGGCATCGTTCGCGGCTCCCTGGAGGGGCTGCTGTACCTCGAAAACCTTGATGCCGACGCGGCGGTGAATCCGGGCGACGTTGTGGTTACGTCGGGTTTGGGCGGCAGCTACCAGAAGGGCCTGGTCATCGGCACGGTGGTCAAGGTCGATTCCCAGCAGGGCGGCGCGACGCGACGTGCGGTGGTCTCGCCGAACGATCAGGCTTCTTCGCTTGAAGAGGTGCTCGTGGTGTTCGGCGTGGGCTCCGACGGATCGGACGCTTCGTCGGGGTCTTCGAATGCGGATAACGAAGGGAGCGATGCGTAATGGGCCCTGAGCGCAGCAATGCCGTGGTTGCGGTCGGCGCGGTTGTGGCCGTTTTGCTCCAGATCGTCGTGGCTCCCAATATAGCGTTGTTCTCTGCTCAGCCGAATTTCCTTTTGGCGTACGTGCTGGTGGTCGCGATCGTGAGGCCGAACGAGGCGGGACCCGTCCTGCCGTTCGTTTTGGGGCTCGTGTACGATTTGACGGGTTCCGGGCCGGTGGGCGCGATGGCGTTCCTGTTCGTGCTCTTCTCGTTCGTCGCTTCCCGCGCGTTCGCGATCCTGGACAACGATACGTTGTTCATGCCGTTGACCATCTTCGCAGTGAGCGTTCTTGCGGTCGAGATGCTGTACGGCGGACTGCTCATGACAACCGGGCTTTCCGCCAGCGCACTCGACGCGTTTCTGTACCGGGCGCTGCCGTGCGGACTTTACGACTGCATCGTCGGCCTGGTGCTGTACCTGATCATGGCGCGCCTGATGGTCGGCGGCTCCCAGGACCGCGGACTGCGCACGCCTCGGCTGCGCTAGGAGGCGATCCGCATGCTTGTCGCCATCATAGCAGCTGTCGTTGCGGCCATCGTGGCCATTGCGGCCATAGCCATCACGTTCTCCATCGTGAAAGGCCGCTCGTCGTCCAACGTCAGCGTCAAGAAAGACGTGCGCTCCATCAGCTCGGTGGGCGTGTCGTCCACGCTGCCGGATTCCGCTAAGCGCGTGGCCGGTTCCGGCTCCGGGCATGCGACCGGCGTGCAGCAGGCCGCTCCGAATCCGTCCGGCAATCTCAAGTCGCGCTTCGTGGCCATGGGCGTGCTGGCCGCCGGCGTGTTCGGGTCGCTGACGGCGAAGATCTGGAGCATGCAGGTGCTCGAGCAGAGCGAGTTCCGCAGCGCTTCAGACGAAAACCAGTACAGCATCGTGTACAAGCCGGCGCCGCGCGGCCGCATCTTGGATGCCGACGGACTGCCGCTTGTGAAGAACCGCTCGTCGTTGACGGTGCTGGCCGACCCGGACGTGGCGAACGACCGCGACGTGGTCCAGCGCCTGTCCGCCACCCTGGGCGTGCCCTACAACGTGGTGCGCAAGCGCATCCTCGACGCTTCGAGCGGCGCGCAGAGCCAGCGCGTGGTGGCCAGCGACGTGCGCATGCGCGACGTCGCGTTCATCATGGAGCATTCCGATGCGTTTCCCGGCATCACGGTGGACGAGCGCGCGGTGCGCGACTATCCTTACGGCGCGCTTGCGGCGCACGCGGTGGGCTATACGGGATTTCCCAGCGAGGATGATTTGAAGAACCCGCCCGAGGGCCGCGTGGTGAAGTCCGGCGACTCCGTGGGCAAGGCGGGCGTGGAGTTGATGTACGACAACATGCTGGCGGGGGATCACGGCGAAAAGAAGGTGGTTGCCGACACGCACGGCAACGTGGTGGACGTGGTGAGCGAAACGCAGCCCGTGAGCGGGTCCGACGTCTATCTGACCATCAAGGGGCCGGTCCAGTACGCCTGCGACCGCGCGCTTGCGGAGCTGATCGCGCCCAAGGACGGCACCATCGGCACGGGCAAGGGCACGGCCGGCGCGGCCGTGGTCATGGACGTGCGCGACGGCGGCATCGTGGCCCTGGCCAGCTATCCGACGTTCGAACCGGAGGTATTCTCGGGTTCCATCTCGCAGGATGTGTGGGACGTGTACCAGTCCGACGACGCGCATCGGCCCATGCTGAACCGCGCGATCGGAGGCACGTACCCGGCTGCTTCCACCTATAAAGCGTTCACGAGCTTGGCGGCGTTGGCCAACGGGTTCGCGGACACCTCGCGCACGTGGACCTGTACCGGTTCGTGGGACGGCTGGGGTTCGGGCGACGTGCAGAAGTGCTGGAAGCGCTCCGGGCATGGGACGCTCGACCTGCGCGGCGGTATCGTAAACTCGTGCGACGTGGTGTTCTACGACATAGCGTACAACTTCTTCGAGCATAGCTCGCTCGGACGCGGTCCCGCTACGGTGTCGGATACGGCCATGCAGGACTATATAAAGAAGTACCGCTTCGGCGAGCGGACGGGCATCGACCTGCCCGCCGAGGAAGCCGGCCGCGTGCCGACGCCCGAATGGAAAGCCGAGTATTTCAAGGACACGCCCGAAGAGGCGGCCTGGAAGGGCGGCGACTCCACCAACATGGTCATCGGCCAGGGCTACGTGCTGGCCACGCCTTTGCAGATCGCCGTGGCGTACGGCGGCCTTGCAACGGGCAAGATCATGAAGCCCCATCTGTTGAAAGAGGTGCGCAACGCGGGAGGCGACGTGGCGCTGTCCGCGAAGGCGGAAGTGGTGGCGGAGCCCGACGTTCCCATGAAGGACCTTGCGTTCGTGCGCGACGCGCTCAAGGGCGTGACCGTGGAGAACGCCGACATCGCACCGTTGTTTCAAGATCGGGGCATCGATCCGGCCACGGTTGCCTGCAAGACGGGTACGGCCGAAATGGCGGGCAAGGACGATTACGCGTGGTTTGCCTGCTACGCCCCCTACGACGACCCCAAGTACGTGGTGGCCTGCGTGGTGGAGGAAGGCGGCGGCGGTTCGGCCGTCGGCGCTCCTCTGGGCGCGGAGCTTCTGGCTGCCGTGCTTGATTACGATGCGGGCACGTACGCCGACATGGGAAAGATCGCCGGCTCGACGGGCAAAGCGGTCGAGTACAAGGGATCGTCAAGCGGACGAACGGACTAGAAAGGAGGCGTCATGGCGCAGCTGCCCCAGATCAACTCGGTCAAGGCTCCCGACAGGGCCGTAACGCAAGCCACGCGAACGCGACGCTTCCCTTGGCTCAACCTTCCGTTCGTCATCGTGGTGGCGCTTCTGGTGTGCTACGGGCTGGTGATCGTTTATTCGGCGGTGCTCAACGATCCCGACTACAGCTTTTCGCGTCAGCTTATGGGCGTGGCCGTCGGCGCGATAGCCATGGTGCTGGTTTGGCAGTTCGATTACCGAAGGCTGTCCGACTACACCACGCTGTTCCTCATCGTGAACGTGGTGCTCATTCTGTCGCCTCACCTACCCGTTATCGGCGTGAACACCATGGGCGCCACGTCGTGGATCAACGTTGGCATACAGATTCAGCCGGGCGAGTTCGCCAAGGTGACGGTCATCCTTTTGGACGCCAGTATCATGGCACGCTACGGAGGGCGGCTTGACGACCCGCGCGAGTACCTGAAGGCGCTCGGCCTTATGCTGGTGCCGTTCGCGTGCATCATGACGCAGCCCGACCTGGGTACGGGCCTGGTGTACCTGTTCATCGGCGCCGTGGCGCTGGTGGTGGGCGGCGCGCGCCCGAAGTACCTGCTGATCACGTTGGCTGCCGGCATTGTGGCGGTGGCGGCCGTGTTTGCCATCGACGAGGTCATCAAGGGGTCAACGGGAGAATACAAGCTGCTCAAGCAGTACCAGCGCAACCGGTTGCTGGTGTTTCTCGATCCCGGCCTCGACCCCAACGGGGAAGGCTACAACCTTCGCCAGGCGCAGATCGCCATCGGGTCGGGCGGGTTGTTCGGCAAAGGGCTGTTCCAGGGCACTCAACATGCGCTGGGCATTCTGCCTGAAGCTCCAACCGACTTCATCTTCTGCGTTCTGGCTGAAGAGCTTGGGTTTTTCGGTGTGATGGTGCTGCTTTCGCTGTACGCGTCGCTTGTTTTGATAAGCTTCCGTATTGCGGCGGCGGCCAGCGACCTTTTCGGCATGACCATCGTCATGTGCGTTGTGGGCATGTGGCTGTTCCAGATTCTCGAGAACATCGGCATGGACTGCGGGCTCATGCCCATCACGGGCATCCCCTTGCCGTTCATGAGCTACGGGTCGTCGTTCATGATGGTCAACTTTATCATGGTGGGTATGATCGGATCGGTGTGGACCCACAACATGGCAAGCAAGCGTTAGGGAAGAAGGCGGTTATGCAGCTACCCGTTGACGTCAAGGCGGTTATCGACGAGGCCACCAATATCGACGAGGCTCGTCGCACTTCCATTTCAGTGAGCGTGTACCTGGACGACACCGCTCCCGGCGACGTGCAGGCGCACGTACGCCAGGCGTTCGCCAGCGCGTCCGCGCATGCGCGCGTGTCGCTGACGTACCTGGACGGCCGTCCGTTCGTGCCGTACGCGGGCGACGACATGGCGGTTATCGTGGCGGGACTGGGCGATCAGGTGGGCGTGTGCGCTCAGCACGTGCGCGCGGTCGGCGTGCCGGTCATGGTTGTGACCACGTTGCCGGAGCTGGTTTCCGACATAGCGCGGGCCTCTGGCTTCCCTATTCCGGACGGCGATGTGGTTTCGCCGAAGATCGTGCAGCCCAAGCAGCTGCCCGCTGAAGGAGAGGACCCGTCTGCCGCGCAGCCTTTGACCGAGCCGTACGCGCTCGACGACGCAAGGGCCGCGTCGCTTTCGGAGCGCATGGGGGGCTGGGTCATCGATGCCTGCAACGAGAAGCGCCTTGCCTGTGCGCTGGCGTTCCCGTTCGTGCGCAAGCCGCTGTCTATGGAAGCCGTGAACGCGACGTCCTTGCAGAACGCGGGCGTGGGCTTGCTGGTTATCATTCCGGGTGCCGATATGCCCGTCATGACGCTCAACCAGGCGAAGATGCTGCTCATGATAGCCGCCGCCTATGGCGAGGAGCTCAACATGGAGCGCGTCAAGGAGCTGGCGGCGTTGGTGGGCGGCGCGTTCGCGTGCCGCGCGGTCGCTCGTCAGCTGGTGGCGTTCGTTCCCGCGCTCGGCTGGGCCGTGAAGGCGGCGATCGGGTACACGGGCACGCAGGCTATGGGCCGTGCCGCGATCGAATACTACGAAGGCGGCCCGAACTTGGGTAGGCTGACCGATGCCGTGGCTTCCGCCCGCGACAAGGTGGTCCAAGCCGCCGCGAAGCGCGCGGCTCAGAAGGCGCAGGCCACCGGTGCCAAGGCCGTGGAGGCCGTGCGCGCCAAAGCCGCGCAGGCGGTCGGCGGCGTGCGCCCGGGAGGCGGCGCGGTCAAGGGCCGCTAGTTCGCACTTTTGTTCCGGGGGCCTGCTCGGTCCCCGGTGTTCTGCTTGTTTTTGCTCATCCCGCATTCGAAGAGGGGAAATTCCGATGAAGGATCTTTGGCCGCAGCTCGAGCCGCTGCTTGTCCATGCAGAGCGTCCTGCTCGCTATCTAAACCATGAGTACGGCTGCGTTTACAAGCCCGAAGCAGACTTTCGCTTCTGCATGGTGTATCCCGACACGTACGAGTTGGGCCAGGCCAACCAGGCGCTGCGCATTCTGGTGAACGCGGTGAACGCCCAGGAGGGCATGGCTGCGGAGCGCGCCTTCCTTCCGGCTTCGGACATGTGCGACACACTGCGCGCCGAAGGCTTGCCGCTGTTCAGCATCGAGAGCTGCGCGCCGGTGGCGTCGTTCGACGCAGTGGGCATCACGCTGCCGCACGAGCTTGCCGCCACGAACGTGCTGGAGACGCTCGACCTAGCGGGCATCGCGCTGCATGCGAAGGATCGCGCGCAAGACGATCCGTTCGTGATGGGCGGCGGACCCTGCGCCTTCAATCCCGAGCCGTACGCCCCGTTCTTCGACTTCCTCAGTATCGGGGAAGGGGAGGAGGCGTTGCCGGAATACTTGGCCATTGTCAGGCGCATGCGATCGGAAGGCGCGGCGCGTGCCGACATTCTGCGCACGCTTGCCCAGCAGCCGGGTTGCTACGTGCCCTCGCTGTACCGTTGGCGCGACGAGGCGACGGCGCAGCAGGAGGGTTCGTGGATCGAGCCGCTGGAGGTGGAGGCGCCCGCGCGCATCGACAAGCGCCTGTTCGAAGGCTTTGCCGAAAGCCCCGGTTGGGAACCGTGCGTCGTGCCGTTCACGGAAGTGGTGCACGATCGTCTGAACGTCGAGATCCTGCGCGGCTGCGCGCGCGGGTGCCGGTTCTGCCAGGCAGGCATGATGTATCGTCCCGTGCGCGAGCGATCGGCGGACAACGTGGTGGCTTCGGTGGTGTCGGGTCTGGCCGAAACCGGTTACGACGAGGTGAGCCTGACCTCGCTTTCCTCGACGGATCATTCGCAGATCGCCGACATTCTTACGCGACTGAACCGTGCGTGCGACGGGAAAGGCGTGCGCATCTCGGTGCCTTCGCAGCGCCTTGACTCGTTCGGCGTGGACATGGCCGAGCTGGTGGCGGGCCAGAAGAAGGGTGGTCTCACCTTCGCGCCGGAGGCCGGCACCCAGCGTTTGCGCGACGTTATCAACAAGAACGTGACGGAGGACGACCTGTTCGGCGCGCTCGACGCCGCGTTCTCGGCGGGCTGGCGTCGCTGCAAGCTCTACTTCATGATCGGCCTGCCTACCGAAACTGACGAGGACATCAAGGGTATCGCCAGCTTGGCGCAGCGCGCGTACGACCGCATGAAGGCCGCGACGCCGCCCGAGCAGCGCGGCAGCTTGCGCATGAGCGTTTCATGCGCGCTGTTCGTTCCGAAGGCCCAGACCCCGTTTCAGTGGGACGGGCAGATTCCTCCCGAGGAAGCGTTGCGACGCGTGAACCTGCTGCGCAACTCGATCAAGTACCGTGCGATCGACGTGCATTGGCACGATCCCTCCACCAGCTTCGTGGAGGCCGTCATGAGCCGTGCCGGACGCGAAGCCGCGGCGTGGGTGGAGGCGGCCTGGCGGCGCGGCGCGCGGTTCGACGCGTGGACCGAGCATTTCAACGCGCAGGCTTGGCGCGATGCCGCGCAGGAGGTGGGCATCGATCCCGAAGCGATCGCGCAAACGGCTTATCCCACCGATCGGGTTATGCCGTGGTCGCATATCACCACGGGTGTGTCCGAGCGCTTTTTGGCGCGCGAGCGCAAGCTTGCCGAACAGGAGCGCACGACGCCCGACTGTACGTTCGGGGCGTGCTCTGCGTGCGGCGCATGCCCTTCGCTTGGCGCGGACAACCAGCTGGCGCGGCCGCGCGTGGCCAGCGGGTCCAATGCGCAGCCGGAGTCGCCGGATTCCGATCTTCGCGCGCACGCCGCCGCTCCGGAGGATGCCCCGGCGGCCTCCGACGAATGTCAGGAGGAAGCTCATGTCTGATCCGAACCTGTTTCGCCTTCGCGTGACGTTTTGCAAGCAGGGGCGCTTGGCGCTGCTCTCCCACTTGGAGGTGGCGCGCGCCCTCGAGCGCGCCGTGCGTCGCGCGGGACTGCCGTTTGCCGTGAGCCAGGGATTCTCTCCCCACATGAAAATTGCGTTCGGCGCTGCGCTTCCGGTGGGCGTAGGGGGCACGCACGAGCTGTTCGACTTGCAGATGACGCGCTACGTAGCGCCTGACGAGGCATTGGAGGCATTGCGGGATGCAAGCGTCCCCGACCTGATGGTGAAGGATTGCGTCTACATCGACGCGCGCACGCCGGCGGCTTCGGCTGCGTATCCGATCGGCACGTACCGGGTGCTGCTCTCTTGCGCCCCCGCCCAGCTGCCGGTGCCCGAAGAGATCACCGTGATTCGCAAGAAGAAGGAGAAGGTTCTGCGGGTTTCCGACTTCCTGGTGGGAGAGATGGAGCTTGCTGGAGCCGTCCTGACGTTTTCGCTGGAGTCGAAGCCTACGGGGTCGCTGCGTCCCGACGTGCTGCTGCAAGCTTGCTGCGCGCAGGCGAACGCTTCCGAAGATGATGGCTGCTGCGCGGCGCCTCTGGCGTTTTTGGTGGAGAACGGCGAGCCGTCGCTGGTTGACGAGGATCCATGCGACGACGGACGGATCCTGCGCGTCGTCACTACGACCCGCATCGACCAGCGGGCCGTTTGAGTCCGGCAGGTTTTCGCGGTGCAAACGCGGGCGCTTCGTGCGTCCGCGTTTTTTGTACCTGGTTTCGAGCGCTGTTGGCGCGGTGGAGAGCTTTCGGTTCTGTCAAAACGAACGAGTTTTGCTGGTCCTTGAATCAGGATAAAGGCTAAGGTCGATCGTCTGACCTGGTACGATGAGATACGTGCTCGAGCGCTTCGCCTGCAAGGGGTCGAAAATCGCCGCAAAACTCGTTCGTTTTGACAGAGCGGGGGACCAGACAGCAAAAAAGCCCGCAAAAGCGGGCTTCTGCAAGTAAATGGCGGGATGTACGAGACTCGAACTCGCGACCTCCGACGTGACAGGCCGGCGCTCTAACCAACTGAGCTAACACCCCAGGTGCGGCAGTGAAGTAAATGGCGGGATGTACGAGACTCGAACTCGCGACCTCCGACGTGACAGGCCGGCGCTCTAACCAACTGAGCTAACACCCCTTGCTTCAGCAGCGCGGATTATTCTACCGGGTGTTTTCCAATCGCGCAATACCTAATTTCAAAAACTTTTGATTCTCGTGTGTTCCCGCGTGCGAGGGGGAAGGGAGGGCTCTCGTGCGGAACGGGACGGACGGTTCCCAGCGGTGGGCGAAGCACCCGTGCGATTTTGCGGCCCCGTGGGGACTCGCACGATTGCACAGCCGTGCAATCGCGGGGCGGATGGGGCGTCCCGCGAGGCCGCGCTCTGCAACCAAGGGGCGGACAGGTGCTCGCGCCAAGTCGTACTCCGCGATCCCGGGGCGATCAAGGCGCGTGCGGCAGCCCGCAGCTAGCCGCCGTCCTCATGCCCCGTTCGCGGTGCATGCAGGTTCTGTGTTCAAATAAACATTTCGGTACGCAGTATTTAACTCATGTTAAAGTTTAGCAGCTAAATTACAGGGGTATGGGAAGGTGCGCCGCTTGCATTGCGCGGAATCTTCCCCAGCATGAGAGGAACGATATGCCTGATTCGTTCGGACAGATCAGAAGCGAGCTTTTCGAGCTCATGGGACGCATGCGGCACGGCAGCTTCACGCCGCCGACCCCCGATGGCATGACGCCCTCGGAAGCGCGCACGATCATGGCTGTAGATGAGATGGTTCGCCGCCACGGAGAGGCGCGGCCTAACCGCGTGGCCGAGTTCGTGCGCACGACGCCCAGCGCGCTGTCGCAGACGCTTCGATCGCTTGAGGACAAAAACCTTATAGAGCGCCGCCGTCTGGGCGGGGATTATCGGGGCGTCACCGTCAGCCTCACGCAGGACGGGGAGCGCCTCGCGCAAGAGGGAAGGCGCCTTCGCGACGAGTACATCGACCGGGCCATAGCCCATGTCGGTGAAGAGGACATGCGCCATCTGGTGCGCATCTTGGGCAAGATGGCGGAGTTCCGCGAGCAGCACAGCGGCTTGGAAGCTGCGTCGGCATGCGAGGGATGCGCATCCCGCCCTTTCTGCGATGACGCGCGGGAGGACCATCCTGCCGATGCGAAAGGCGGCGACGTTTCGTGCGCATAATTCGCTATCTGAAAAACTGCAAACTCGCGGTGGCGCTCATCGTATGCCTGCTTGTCGTCCAAGCGGCCACCGATCTGGCCCTGCCGAACTACACGTCGCAGATCGTGGACGTGGGCATCCAGCAGTCGGGCGTGGAGCATGCGGCGACCGAGGAGATGACCGCGAAGACCCATGATGCCGTAGCCATGCTGTTGCCCGAAAACGACGAGCAGGTGTTCCGCGCTGCCTACGACCAGACGGAGCAGGGTACGTACAGGCTCAACGACCAGGGGCGCAAGGAGATCGACGCGCTCGACAAGATGGTGTCCGTTCCGCTTGTGATCGCCCACTACGCCGACAAGATCCCCGACTTCGATCTCGATCAGGCTCTGCAGGCCTATCGGGAGGGGGTCGTCACGAAGGACCAGGTTCTTTCGCTGCGCGATCAAGCCGAACAGCAGATAGGGGACAAGGGCCAGGCCATCGTCGAGCAGCAGGCCATCGCCGCCGCGAAAGCCGAATACGAAAGCCTTGGCTACAACCTGTCCGACATGCAGATGGGTTATCTTATTCGCGTGGGCCTGCTGATGCTGGGCCTTGCTGCCGTGGGCATGGTCGCCGCCGTATGCGTGGGCTTCATCGCCTCTCGCACGGCCGCGAAGGTGGCTGCGGGCTTGCGTTCCCGGCTGTTTCGCCAGGTGGTCGGCTTCTCGGACGCCGAAGTGCAAAGCTTCTCGGCCGCGTCGCTCATTACCCGCGGGACCAACGACGTCCAGCTGGTGCAGATGGTGATCGTCATGCTGCTCCGCATGGTGCTGTACGCTCCCATCCTGGCTATAGGCGGCATCATCATGATCTCGCGCACCAGCCTGTCGATGAGCTGGATCATCGTTGCGGCCGTGGCGGTCATCTTCGCGGTCATCATGGTGCTCATGCGCGTGGCGCTGCCCAAGTTCCGCATCATGCAGACGCTTGTCGATCGCGTGAACCTGGTGTCGCGCGAGATGCTCACGGGGCTGCCCGTCATTCGCGCGTTCGACCGCCAGGAGTACGAAGAGGCCCGCTTCGACAAGGCTAGCACGCACCTGATGAAGACCCAGCTGTTCACGAACCGCGTCATGACGTTCATGATGCCGTTGATGATGCTGATCATGAACGTAGTGTCGGTGCTGATCGTATGGGTGGGCGGCAGCTACATCGATACGGGTGCCATTCAAACCGGCGACCTGATCGCGTTCATCACCTATTCGATGGTCATCATCATGGGCTTTCTCATGATCGGCATGATATCCATCATGCTTCCGCGCGCCGACGTAGCCGCGCAGCGCATCAACGAAGTGCTCGATGCGCGTCCGACCGTGTGCGACCCTCCCGCCGACGAAGCCTGCGACCAGCGTCTGGCCGCGCGTACCGGCGGGGCGGCCATCGCATTCAACGACGTGAGCTTCAAGTACGGCGACTCCAAGGAATGCGTGCTCGAGCACGTCGATTTCGTGGCCGAGCCGGGCAAGACCACGGCCATCATAGGTTCCACGGGATCGGGCAAGTCCACGATTATCAAGCTGATCGAGCGCTTTTACGATGCGACCTGCGGATCCGTTACGGTGGACGGCGTTGACGTGCGCCACGTGAGCCAGCACTGCCTGCGTGCTCAGTTGGGCTACGTTCCTCAGGAGTCGTTCCTGTTCAGCGGCACTATCGGCTCGAACATCGCGTACGGCAACGAGGACATGCCCCCCGAGCGCATCGAGACGGCTGCCTCCATCGCCCAAGCCGGCGAATTCGTCGCCTCCAAAGAGGAAGGGTTGGACGCCCGCGTTTCGCAGGGCGGAACGAACGTGTCGGGCGGGCAGCGACAGCGCCTGGCCATCGCCCGCGCCTTGGCAACCGATGCGCGCGCCTACCTGTTCGACGACAGCTTCTCGGCGCTCGACTACAAAACCGACGCCGCTTTGCGTCGCGAGCTGGCGGCGCGCCTGTCCGACAAGACGGTGGTCATCGTGGCGCAACGCATTTCGACGGTTTTGAACGCCGATTTGATCGTGGTGCTCGACGAAGGCCGCGTGGTGGGCAAGGGCACGCACGAGCAGTTGATGGAGTCTTGCGAGGAGTACCGGGAGATCGCGATGTCGCAGCTTTCCGAAGCGGAACTGAACGGAGGTGATGCCGCATGAGCGAACGGAAGCCTTCCGACCGGCAGCAGGCCGAGGCGCCGCGCCGTGGCCCCTTCGGCGGTCACGGGCCCGCGGGGCGCATGATGCCCGGCGAGAAGCCCAAGGATTTCAAGGGCACGCTTGGCAAGCTCGTCTCGTTCATGGGGCGTTTCAAGGCGGCGCTCGTGGTGGTGGTCGTGTTCGCCATCGGATCGACCGTCTTCAATATCGTGGGGCCGAAAGTGCTCTCCACTGCGACGACCGAGCTGTTCAACGGCATCGTCGCCAAGATCGACGGTTCGGGCGGGATCGATTTCGACGCCATCGCGCGCATCTTGGCGTTCACGCTGGGCCTGTACCTGCTGTCGGCAGCGTGCTCGTTCGTCCAAGGTTGGATGATGAGCTCGATCTCGCAGCGTACGTGTTACCAGCTTCGCCGGGCTATCGCCGAAAAGATCGATCGCATGCCCATGGGGTACTTCGAGCGCACGCGGGTCGGCGATACGCTTTCGCGCATCACGAACGACGTGGACACGCTGGGGCAGAGCCTGAACCAGGGCGTGACCCAGCTCATCACGTCCGTGACGACCATCATCGGCGTGCTGGTCATGATGCTGAGCATCAACCCGCTTATGACGCTGATCACGGTGCTCATCCTTCCCGTGTCGGTAGTGCTCATTCTGGTTGTGGTGAAGCGTTCGCAGAAGTACTTCGTGGCTCAGCAGAACACGTTAGGCGAGATCAACGGCTTGGTGGAGGAGACGTTCTCGGGGCACGCCATCGTGAAGGCGTTCAACCGCGAGCAAGGCGCGCTCGAAAGCTTCAACAAGACGAACGGGCGGCTGTATGCGTCGGCGTGGAAATCGCAGTTCATCAGCGGCCTTATGCAGCCCATCATGAACTTCGTGGGAAACCTGGGTTACGTGGCCGTGGCCGTGGCCGGCAGCTTTCTGGCCGTGCAAGGGGTTATCACGGTGGGCGACATCCAGGCGTTCATCCAGTACGTCAAGAACTTCACGCAGCCCATCACGCAGCTGACGCAGGTGTCCAACGTGCTGCAGCAGATGGCGGCGGCGGGAGAGCGCATCTTCCGGTTCCTGGAGCAGCCTGAGGAAGAGCCCGAGCACGTGTCCGCGCGCACGGCCGACGTCGAGTGCCGCGTGTCGTTCGATCACGTGCGCTTCGGCTACGATGCCCAGAACCCGGTCATCAAGGACTTTTCGGCCGGGGTCGCTCCGGGGCAGACCGTCGCGCTGGTAGGGCCTACGGGTGCGGGCAAGACCACCATGGTGAAGCTTCTCATGCGGTTCTACGACGTTCAGGGCGGCGCGATACGGATCGGCGGCGTGGACGTTCGCGACTTCGCGCGCGACGACGTGCGCAGCTTGTTCGGGATGGTGCTGCAGGATACGTGGCTGTTCAACGGGACGATTCGCGAGAACATCCGCTACGGCAACCTGGACGCGACCGACGAAGAGGTGGAGGCGGCGGCGAAGGCTGCGTACGTTCACCATTTCGTCCAGACGCTTCCCCAGGGCTACGATACCGAGATCAACGAGGACGCCAGCAACATCAGCCAAGGCCAGCGCCAGCTTCTGACCATCGCGCGTGCCATCTTGGCCGACCGGCGCATGCTCATCTTGGACGAAGCCACCTCGAGCGTCGACACGCGCACCGAGGAGCGCATCCAGAAGGCCATGGACAACCTCATGCGCGGGCGCACCTCGTTCGTGATCGCGCATCGGCTGTCCACCATCAAGCGCGCCGACCTCATCTTGGTCATACGCGACGGCGATATCGTGGAGCAGGGGTCGCACGATGAATTGCTGGAACTTGGCGGTTTCTACGCAGAGTTGTATAATTCTCAACTATATGACTTGCGCAAATGACCTGGGTATATTTTGGAAATATCCTTATTTTTCCTATCTGGGATAGAGGTTAGGATATTTCGGACAGGCGCGATGCGGCTTCCACGGCCACGGAAACCAGCTCGTCTCCGCCGGGACGGTCGTAGTGCCCGACGGTAGTGGAAGCCTGTGTGTGCCCCATTATGCGGGCGACCTGCTCGATCGGGACCCCGGCCTTCCAATGCATGATCGTCTCGAACGACGGGCGCAGCGACTGCATTGGAAGGTACGGGACGGCGGATGCTTTAACGAGCCTTTCCCATGTTCTCGCGACGACGTAGCGCGGAACAGGCTCCCCTGCGCCGTTGTCGTTGGCCCACAAGGCGTGATCGGGCAAGTCTGCGACGATATCGCGCAAACGGTCGCACCAGGGCTTGGGAAGCCCTACGGTGCGCTTAGACGCTCTCGTCTTCAGACGCGCGCGAAGCTCTCCGTCGTCGGCGAGCTGCGACGTTATCGCTATCGAGGCGGCTTCGTCTCCGAACTCGACGTTCTCGATCGGCACGCCGCACGCCTCGCCGACTCGCATTCCGGCGAACGCGCACAGGATGAAAGGCACTTCGCATGCCGACCCCCGCACGACTTCAGCCAGCTGCTCGAGCTGGGCTTGCGTGTACACGCTGCGGTCCCTTCGCTCGGAATCGGCGTACCTGAACTTCTTGTCTGCCGGATTCGTCGCGATGAGCTCGAACATGACGGCATGATCGAGCGTTTTCTTCAGCACGATCCGCGCTGTCTTCGCGCTCGTCCTCGGTATTTCGAGGAGCCACTTCTGGATGTCGAGCGGCCTCACCTCCGTGCACGGCGTGCCGCCCCACCTGGGAGCCACGTGCTTCGCCCAGCAGCTGTCGTACTGCCTGGCCGTGCGATTCGACATCCTGCCGGACGCGAGCCTGTCAGCCATGACGGGCCGCTCGTGATCATCCCATAGGGCTTTGACGGTCATGGCCGGAGGGGCTTCGACTTCCATCCTTCGCTCGGCTAGAAACCTGTCAGCTTCCCGGTACGTGCATTCGAGCGTCTTGGACTTGCGAACGCGCCCGTCGGTGGTATTCTCGATCCATCTTACGACGTGCTTCGTCTTCGTCACGATCGTTATCGACCCCCACGACCGGCGACGGCTTTTCCTGGACATGGTACAATGCACCTGCCTTCCGTTATTCGGTTGGTACTTCAGAAGCCTCGCGCTAGGGTTGCCGCCCGGTGATGCGCGGGGCTTTCTTTGCAGTTATTATTTAAACAGCTTCTTCAATATGTCCATGGTGCCGAACGTTGTCCTGCGGTAGACCGCGTTCTTTACGGAGCGCCGTGGGTTTTTCGCAAACCCAACGCCCTTTTTGCCGTACATCGGGTTGATGGATTTTTTAACCGACCTTTTTGCACGTCCTGTCGTTCTCGCTTTCAAGGACGATTTTATGCGCGGTTTTCTGTACCCGATCTTCATTCGCTCCATCTCCTCTCTAGATTGAAGCCATTCGACAATGCCACCCATATGAGCTGGGCTTTCTTGTTAGTATGTCAATTCAATCGCGTAATAGAATTCGCGACGATCCCGCATCGACGGTATCTTCGATATTGTTGCCGAACTCGGAAGCTGGCCTACCTTGTCTGTCAGGGTGCTGTAGGCTCCGCAGGTTGCTGCTATTTCTGTGACGGGAATCTCCTTGTCGAGCAAAAGTATATGCGGCTTTGCGCGTGAGCCCTTAGGTACTTCAATCATCCTGGTGTCTCCAGAAATACTGATTGACCCTACAACGAAATCAGGAGCACCTTCCGAACGAACGAATTGTTTATTGGCGACATCAAACTCTTGTTTGAATGCAGATTCTTTGATGTTGAATTTGACCAGGCGCCCTTCATTCATCGCCTTTTGCCTGCTATCTAGCAGACCTTTTACCTCTTGGTACGATGGCATGTACGCCTTTATTTCTGGGATTATCGGAGAATATGACCCTGTTCGCATTGCGTCGATCTGCACATCGAAACCTCGCTTGCACAGCTCTTGCAGAATGCCTCCATAAGAGGACATGAATCCGATTGGTTTACCATTGTAAAGTAGCGCGCAGGCACTAGAGTCTTCATCGCTCGTGCTCCATACGCCGCCTGTCTCAGCACTGATCATTGTGATCTCGTCCGCGGTAGCATGAAGCACAATCCTTTCATGCTTCTTTATGCTTTTGAGCGGTGATCCGTCGTAGACGTACACCTTCCGCTCTTCGCAACCCGATAGCAGCAGAGGCTTTAGGGTAGGCTTGGACTGCAGAGGGTATTCTCTTTCGCCAGATTTTCCAAACAGTATTGAAAATAGTCCCATAATTACGCCCCTATCTTTTCCGCAGCCCGTCCATCGTCCATATTTTTCGCTGCACCGTCGTCGGCCATCGTCTCGGCGGTGTTGAGCACCGCCAGACGCTCGCGCTTGGTGCATCTGCGGTACGCGGACACGAGGCGTTCTTCCTCGGCGGTCTCCGCGATCTTCGGCGACGAGGCGGGGAAAGGCGTCGGGTCGTCGGTTCGGCAGAGCAGGTAGTCGGTGGAGCAGCCGTATTTGTCGGCGATGGCGCATAGTATCTCGCCGTTCAGCTTGCCGACGCCCTGCTCCCAATTTCGGTACGTACCGAGGCTTACGTTGAAATAGCTCGCAGCATCTTCTTGCGTGAACCCTCCGACAGCTAAAGCGTAAGAGCGTCGTGCTTCACCAATGTTGTTTTCCATGATAGCTCCTACCAATTGTTTTGGTACAAGAAATATTACCACCAATTCCAAAATTACGCTTGAAACTACTAGAAATTGTTGTACTATACCTACTGAAGGCACGAAAAATTCTAGTAGTTAAGTTGGAGGTGAACCATGGAGGATACGAGAACCCCGCCCCTGGTGGCGATCGCCACCTGTATCCAGGTTGCGTTTCTCGTCCTGTTCTATGCGGACCTCTTCCTGGACTGGGGGCTGCCCAGAACGAGCTTCCTCGCGATGCCGTTCCTCGCGTAGGGCGTCGCCCTCGGCTGGAAGCTCCGCGAAAAGCGCATGAAGGGAGGTGATTCCATTGTTGGAGATTAAACCGCTCGCGTCCGAGCGAGTGCGCGTCGGAATGACGCAGGAGGAGGCCGCCGCGCGCCTGGGCTGCAGCGCGAAGAGCCTGTGCTTCTACGAGAACAACGTGCGCGACATTCCCGCAGAGGTGGCGAACTCCGCAGCCGACCTGTACGGCTGCTCCACCGACTACCTTTACGGCCGCACAGACGAGCGCCTTCCGAGGGATGTCAACGAGCGCAAGGCAGGGTAGGAAAGGAGGAGATGAGTAAATGTTTAAGAATCTACGGGGCTTCATGCATATGCGGGAAGTTACGCCTGAGCAAGTTGCATCTGAAATCGGTTGCACGGAAGCGGTATTCGAGATGAAGCTGTCTGAAGCTATCTCGTTCACTCTCGACGAAGCGAAGGCTATCCGGGACAGGTTCTTTCCGGGTTATCGGCTCGATGGTCCCTTCGGATTATTCGAATCCGACGGCGACGTGCCGACCGAGCGGGAGCGCCTGCACCACTACGCGGAGGCTATCGGCAACGAGCTGACGAAGGACGGCGCGAAGCCCGACCCGGAGGTAGACGAGATCGTGGAGCTGTTCCACGGCTGCGCGGAAGCGTACGCCGAGCGCGAGGCGGGATAGGGAAGGAGGCGAAAAAGCAAGTGGAGATCGAAGCCGAGGACAAGGCGCTGTTCGTTCAGCGCATCAACGATGCCCTCGTCGAATGCGGCGCGCACCGATACGACTACCTGGCCGAGACGCCGATGGTCTACGAGGTGGACGATCACGGCGAGGAGTGGGTGCGCATCGAGGGCGTGGACCACAAGCGGGCGAACGTCAGCATCGACAGCCTGCCGGCCCTCATGACGGACATCAGGCCGCTGCTGTAGCGGCCATGAGGTGAACCCGCCGCAAAGGATCGACCGATCCGGCCCGTCCTTTCAGCCGCAGCCGCGCCGACCAGATGCGCCGCTGTAAGCGCGAAGGCAACCCGTTCCATTGGCAGCGCGCTGTCGGTCATCCTCCGCAGCGGGCTCGCCGCAAGCACCTTAACAATCGAATACCCGGAAACACGGCAGCCGGAAAGGCGGTAGCCGTGAAACTGAAAGACCTGTTTGGCATGAGCGAGGATCAGGCGGAGTCCGTTAAAGACGTCGTGCTGGGCTACGTTTTGGGTGTGGTGAGCACGCTCATTGGCTTGGTGCTTGAATCAATGAGCTGACCAGATTGACGAGGTACGGTATGGCTGCTGTGGCAAGGCCGAGGAACCATCCGATGATCACGTTGTTGCGGCTGTGCTTCCTGTCCTCGTCGCGTATCCGATCGACCTCTTCTTTACGCCGAGCCTCCAGTTCCGCTAGCTTGTCGTGGCGGGCGATGGCCCAGTTCGCTTTCGGGTCGTAGTCGACGTACAAGATGTCTCCGTCGAAATCGCGAAAACAATGGATGAAGCCGAGATCCGACAGTTGAAGGTACATTCCTTGCACGGCTTCGGATTCAAGGCGCGATGCGGCGTATCCTTTCGCCCCGTCTCCGAGACTCACGAGCTTTCTGAGCTCGTCGATCTCGTCGTCCGTGAGAAGGTCGACCGATTGCATGGCCGATGACTCGGAAACTCGCTTTCCGAGGTTGTCGATGCTCCTTCGGATCTCGTCGGTTGATTTCGATGCCTGGGCGACGGATCTTCCCACGTTGCCGACGCTTGACGCTATGCCATCGAGCGGTCTTCTCAGTTCGCTTGTCATGGCGCGCCTTTCCTCGATTGCCTCTCGCAAAGCCAATTCTAACAGGCTGCCGTGTTTCCGGGTATTCGGCTCGGTGCGAACGTACCTTGAAAACCGAATAGGCATGGAGTCGGAAACGCTTCCGACGAGAGAGGTTGTTACGAGCCGAGCCAGTCGCGGAACTCGTCCAAGACGCTCGGAAGGGACTTCTCGAAGAACTCGGCAACGGCCATCGCCGCCGCCTCAGGGCTCGGATCGTCGCCCAGGTCGTCGATGATCGGCTCCGATTCGCTTTCGCGGTCGGGGGAGCGCTGCAGCAGCCCATCGCTTTTTATGAAGCTGTCGAGGTCCTTGAACATACTATTACCTCCGTTCTAAGCGAATCTTACCACGTTTTCGCCTCCATGCCTATTCGGCGAGCACATTGAAAACCTAGGGCACCGCCCAATACCCGCTCCCGACAGGGAGAAGCGGGGAACACCGGTGCTATCTGATAGCGATGATCGATTGAGAAAGGAGGCGCCGATGGAAACCGAAACCCATGGGCAGATCTTCGCCGAGATGGCGAGGGTCGCCGAGCTGCCAGTGAAGCCCATGTACAGGCTGAGGGAGGTGGAGCGTGCGTCAGGCATACCGTACAGCACGCTGTCGCTCGCCGTAAGAAGCGGGGAGATGAAGTCCTTCATGCCGGTCGGGCAGTCTCGCGGCATGCGGGTGAAGCCAGAGTGGTTCGACGATTGGTTTATGAGAGGAGTGCGGAATGCGAGCTGAAAAAGAAGCGCGCCCAGCCGTGGAAAGCAAGCGCGCAACTGACCAACAGGTCGTAAATAGCATAACACGCGCAGTCAAGTACGACATGGAGCGATGCCTGCGCGACGAATGGGAGCGCGGCATGCGGCTGCTCCCGGTGCCGTTCGCGGCGATGCTCGCGATCTACGCGATCATGATGGCATGCGGGGTGGGGTCATGAGCGAAGGGGAGGATCGGACGGTCACGTGGGCGCTCAAAGCCGCCGCATGGGCTGAGAGGCCGTACCCGGCCGATCCGAGCATAACGACCTTCGCGGCCTGGATGATAAGGCTGACCGCCGAGGCGAGCGTTACGAAGAGGTGCACCATCATGCGCAACCAGCAGGCGATGGGGATGAGCAACAACTACTGGCCAGCCCTGTCGCGCCTCGCGGTCATGCACAGCCCCCATCTGGCGAAGTACATACATCCGGCGCACAGGCAGCCCCTCGACGGGCGGGAGGGCGTCGAACTGATGAACGAGCTGTACCGCCGCGTGGTGGGCCGCTCGCCGAAGGTTCGCGACTGGACGGCCGCGCGCGACGCGGTCGGGCAAGGCGCCTTCGATGGTCGATAGGTCGGCGGACGTCGGCCCCTGGCTGATCGTCGTGGACGCGATGGATTACGACCGCGCCGACGAGCTGGGGCGCACGATGGGGTCGCTCGGCGTGACGGGCAAGTTCATGCGCGGAGAGGTCGCCGACTGCATGGCCGACGCGGCCCGGTGGCGAAAGCACAGGAAGGAACAGGAGATTGTCGAGCATCAGGATTGATCCTAGGACGGGCAGCATAGTAGTGCGGTCGTACGCCGGCGTCGACGCGGCGACGGGAAAGACGCGTCAGGTATCGAGGACGCTGCCGCCGGGAGCGACCGACGAAGAGATCGCGCAGACCGTTGAGGAGGTCGAGCTGAAGGCGGGCCGCGCGAAGAGGACTGGCTCCGGCTACACGGTGGGCGCGCTCCTGGACTACTACCTGGACGGCCTCGTCGACTACGGGCATGCGGCGTCGACCGTCGCGGCCTACCGGTCGATGGCCCGCTGCTACGTTCATCCCGGCGTGGGGCGGATCGAGTACGACCGGGCCTCGGCGTCGGACTTCTCGGCGCTCTATCGGTCGCTTCTGCGCAGCGGCGGAAAGGACGGATCGCCGCTGTCGCCCGTGACCGTTCGCAAGCTCCACGCGATGCTGTCGGGCTGCTTCTCCACGCTCATGCGCGACGGCGTGGTGGACTCCAACCCCGTCCTCGGCGTGGCGGTGCCGCGCGGCGGAAGCTCTGAGGCCAAGCCGCTTTCCGAGCGCGACTTCGCGGCTCTCGCGGCGCGCCTCCACGAAGTTCTTGCGAAACCGGTCGAGGACGACGCGGGCTACATGGAGCGGACGTTCGCGGCGGCATGGTTGACGTGCCTGCACACCGGGGTCAGGCGCGGCGAGCTCGCCGGCTTCCAGGTCGGCGATTGGTCGGAGCGGATCGGCATGGACATGGCCCCAGGCGGCGAGGCGTCGTGGCATCCGGGCGTGAGGGTTTCCCGCTCGGTCGCGCAGGTCCCCGGCATGTCGGCCCCCGCCGAGTACAAGGAGCCGAAGTCCGAGCGCGGCAAGCGCGTCTTGACGGTCGACGACGAGACCGCCGGCGCGATCCGCTCGCAGATCGCGCTGCAGCAGGCCGTCATGGCCGAGCGCGGCTGCCGGCAGACGGACGAGACGCCCTTGTTCTCGCATCCGGACGGGACGTGGATACTTCCGTCGGAGTTCACGGCGGAGTTCCGCGCCCTCGCGAAGTCGCTCAAGCTCGCCAAGCACGTCCACCTGCACACGCTCCGGCACACGCATGCGACCTACCTGCTGTCGCACGGCGAGGCGATAAAGGTCGTACAGGAGCGGCTCGGGCACTCGAAGATCGACGTGACGCTGGGAATCTACGGCCACGTGCTTCCGGGGCGCGATGCGCGGGCGGCGGAGAGCTTCGGCGCCCTTTCCAAGTCGATGGTGGAGCGGGCGTGTTCCGCGCCCATCGTCTCGTACGCGCCGAAGTGCCCGCTGTCTGGGGAAACGTGCGCGAGGTTCTACAATCCATCGGGAAAAAGCAATGCATGAAAGGAAGGAGGCGCCAGCCATGGGAAACGGCCGGGAAGCGTTGAAGGAGGCGCGCAGGCGCGCCGGCATGACCCAGCAGGCCGTAGCGGATTCGCTGGGGATAAGCCTTAACTACTATCAGAAGATCGAGGCGGGGGACCGGACGGGAGACTTCGAGATATGGGATGCGCTGGAAGATATGTTCAGCGTTCACCAACGTCTCTTGAGAACGACGGATCCTCCGTTCTCCCAAGGATCCAATCGGTAGACGTGTCGAAGAAGTCCGCGAGCTTTACTAGCGTTTCCGGTGACGGCGCCCTGGTGCCCTGCTCGTATTTCTGGTAGGCGTTCAGCGAAATCATGAGATGGTCAGCCGTTTGCTGCTGAGTTAGAGCATGCGCCATTCGAATTTCGCGGAGCCTTTTTCCGAGCAATTGAACTCCTAAAACAGGTATTGGTTACATACGAATTGTATGTTAATATGCACCTAGAAAAAACATACATAACGTATGTATACAGTACGAATGTAAGGAGGATCGCCATGCTGCACATGATCGACAAGGCCGAGGTGCCGGGCTACCGAGACGGAGACAAGAGCCCTCTTCGGGTCTTCTGCGAGGAGACCGCCAGGGAGTTCTTGGAGAAGTCGAATCCCGGAGACGTGGCCGAGGTGACGTGCGCTCCGGTGGAGCCGGGCGAGAGGGGCGTGCGGAGGCTGGCGGGCGCGTTCCGCAGCGCGCTCTTCTGCATTGACAGGAGCGCCGACCTGCGCCGGGAGGTGCGCGTCATCACGCGCAACGGCGAGCGGGTGTTCCTGGAGCGCGCGAAGCTTGCTCGGCCGACGGAACTCCGCGAGCCGAACCCGTATCCGGACCACGTGAGGAGATAGGGAATGGAAGGAAAAAAAGAAGCGCGCCGGATGTGGAAGTCGGGGCGCGCATCCGCCGATGAAGGCAACCGAATGATACCACACGGCGAATGGGAGCGCAGCTGCAAGATGCTGCCGGCCCCGTTCGCCGCCGCAGCCGCCGCCTACGCGCTCATGCTGGCGTTCGGCGTCGGGGCGTAGGAGCGGGAGGAGCGGCATATGGGAGCGATCGGAGGGTCCCGGAAGAGGGACCCGCGCGGACGAGGCGCGCGGGTCCGTCGTCGAAGGGGGGCTTCGAGCGACGGCCGACAGTCTACACCATACGCCCTTTCGAGTGAAGGGGCGGCCGAGGGAACGAGAGGAAAAGCACCTTTATGAGCATAAACAGAACGATCATCAGCGGGCACCTGACCCGCGAACCGGAGCTGAGGTCGACCGCGGGCGGCATGCCGGTCCTCAGCTTCGGCGTGGCGGTCAACGACCGCCGCAAGAACCAGCAGACCGGCGAATGGGAGGATTACCCGAACTTCATCGACTGCACCATGCTCGGCAACCGAGCCGAAAGCTTGAGCAGGTACCTGTCGAAAGGTACGAAGGTCGCGATCGAAGGCAAGCTCTGTTGGAGCCAGTGGGAGCGCGACGACCAGAAGCGCAGCAAGATCGAGGTGGTCGTTGACGATATCGAGCTTATGAAGCGGCAGGACGGCTCGCAGGCGGTTGCGAGCGCCGCGCCGGTCGTCGACGCTTGCCAGGCGGTTCACGACGAAGACATACCGTTCTAGGAGAAACGATGCCAAACAAGTTCACTTGGTTCCCGAAGATAACGAGAGTCGTCGAGCGGATCCCGTCCGAGGAGCAGCGCGGCATGTTCGCGCTCGCCGTAATGCGCTACGGCACCGAGGGCGCGGAACCCTCTCTCGAATACCCGCTCGACGCGCTGTTCGAGTCGATCCGCGAGGACGTCGACAACTCCGTGAGCGCGCGCGAGGGCAACGCCGGAGGGCGTCCGAGACGGCAGAGGAAAGAAGCTACCAGAGACGTTCGAGAAGCCGAAAACGAGCCGGAAAACGCGCCGGAAGATGAAAAGCAAGCCGAAAAAGAACGGAGTTTAAACGAAGGTGAAACCCCCGTTTCAAACATCGAAAACGGGGGTTTTGAAACCTCGGAACCCCTCCTATATAAACCAAGCCAAGATAAACCAATCCAAACCAGACCAGAAAAAGAGGGAGGTGCGCGCGCGAGGTTTCGCGCCCCGACCCCCGACGAGGTCCGAGCCTTCGCGGAGGAGGCCGGGCTGAGCCTCGACGCGGAGCGGTTCTGCGACTTCTACGCGTCGAAGGGCTGGACGGTCGGCAAGTCGAAGATGCGGGACTGGAGGGCCGCGGCGCGCAACTGGGCCCGCCGCAACGCTGCCGGGAAGGGGGTCGGCCATGATGAGCTTGGCGAGTACGCTGGGGCGTTTTGAGGCGCCGAGGAACACTCCGGAGCAGGAGGCGGCGGCAGCCGCCTGGAAGGAGGGGCAGCGACGGCTGAAGGTGGAGGAGCGGCTCGCCAGATCCGGCGTTCCCTCGCGCTACCGCTCGGCGTCGCTCGACGGGTGCGACCGGCGCATCGCCGACTGGGCGGCGTCGCCGTCCGACGTGCTGCTGCTCCGAGGAGACGTCGGGCGCGGCAAGACGCACGCCGCCTGCGCCGTCCTGATCGCCAACGCCGCCGAGCGCACGGTGCTCTTCGCGACGTCGCTCGACCTGCTGCGGGACTTCCGCAGCGTGTTCGACGGGGCTGCTCGCGAGGCCGACGTGATGGGGCGGTACCGCAACGTCGGTCTGCTCGCCGTCGACGACCTGGGCAAGGAGCGGCCGACCGACTGGGCGCTGTCGAAGCTGTTCGACGTGCTGGACGCCCGCATCAGGACCGGCAAGCCGACTATCGTCACGACGCAGTACAACTCGATCGATCTGACGTCGCGGATGGCGTCCGACGGCAACGTAGAGACAGCCAAGGCGATAGTGAGCCGCCTCGGCGACAGGAGAAACGCGGTCGTCGCCTTCGACGGCCCGGACAGGAGGCTTCGAAATGGCCGATAACGTGAACCACCCCGACAACTACACGCAGGGAGGGATCGAGTGCATCGACGCCATGCGCTCGATGGCCGGCGAGGGCTTCGCCGCTCACCTGCGCTGCACGGTGCTCGAGTGCCTGTGGAGCTACGACCTCAAGGACGGCCTGGATGATCTCCTCAAAGCCCGACGGTACCTGGACGAGCTGATCGACGAGGCGCGAGCCGAGGAGGGGCGCGCGGCCCTCGCCGGGATGAGCGATGCGGCCTCGTCGGACGCCGTGCGTGCGGCGAGCGAGGCCGAGCGGGCCATGGTGGAACGGACGTGCAGCGAAGCCGCCCGCCCAGCCCGCATCGGCTACGGCATCGGCGCAGGTGAAGATCACGATGCCGATGATTCCGAGCACGACGAGTTCGGGAAAAAGGGATGCATGAAAACGCTCTACGGTCCGGTGACGGGATTCTGCCGCGAGGGGGCCTGATGGCGGAGCACTACGGGCAGGTGCGGGGGTTTCGGCATCGAAGCGATCAGAAGGCGGTCGAGCAGCCCGCCGCGCCGCTCCCGAAGCGGCGCGGCACCGAGAAGCACCTGGAGGACATGGTTGCCGATCCGAGCGACCGAAGGCACGGGACGGCTACAGGCTACAAGTACGGATGCCGATGCGAGAGATGCCGCGCCGCTTCTCGCGAAGCCCGCAAGAAGGGAGCCGAGAGGGAGCGCGAGCGCCGAGCAGAAGTGCTCGCCGAGATGTCCGCCGATCCCGGCCATCTGTCGCATGGCACGTACGCCGGCTACAACCGCTACGGGTGCCGGTGCAAAAGCTGCCGACGCGCAGGGCATCTGCACTACATCAAGACGAAAGGAGGCCGATGATGGCCGATGAAACGAGCGGGATCGAGAAGCTGCGAGCGTTCGCAGACGCAGCCGAAACCTGGAACACCCGCTGGGAGCGCACGTGCAAGCCCATCCGCAAAGGCACGAGCGTATCGTGCGACGTATGCGGGAGCGAGCTGCACGATCCGTATAGGTTCTGCGGCGGATGCGGCGCGAAGGTGGTGGACGAATGAGCGGACGCGAGACGTGCTTATGGCGGATGTGCTGGCTAGCGAAAGGTAAGTTTGCCGTAAGCACCCAATGCGGGCACGAGTTCCTGTTAACGAAGAATATGCGCCTCCATGCTCGCATGCGAAAGCCATCATTCGCTTGCCCGTACTGCGGGCTGGAAGAGCGGCATGCCGACGAGAGCAACTGGGATCCTTCCGACGAGCAGCTGGACGAATGGGGCATGTGATGGCGGCGTGGCTGTTCGTCGCGTCCATCGCGCTCATGGCGGCGTTCTGCGCGTGGGTGCTGGCAGGGATCGCGAGGATGCTCGCCGTCGAGTTAATGAGGAGGAAGGAGGATCGCCGATGATATAGGAGCGTATGCCCCGGCTGCCCGTCGCCCTTCTCTAAAGAACGCGGCGCACTCAACCAGCAGGACGTTTTGCAGCCATCCGATCGGAGGCGCGGAATGAGCGCAGAGAGCCTGCCGCCGTGGCCGGTGTGGTAGCATTCTCTTCCAGGAATCCACCGCCGAGCGAAAGGCCATTCGATGAGCGTCGTGTCCAGGATATTCGCGGGAGGGAAAACCAACGCCGAGAGGATCCCCGAGATCGAGCGCATCACGTTGGTGCGCGTCGATAATCCCGTCAAGCAGTACTCCGCGTTCCTTCTCTGCCTCGTGCTGTCGGCGGTGATCGCCACCTGCGGGATCGCCGCCGAGTCGTCTGCCATAGTGATAGGGGCGATGCTCATAGCCCCGCTCATGTCGCCCATGATCGGCACGTCGTTCGCCATCGCGACGGGCAAGCGGCGCCAGGCGGCGAGGGGCCTTCTGGTCGCCCTCTCGGGAGCGGCTGCGGTCGTCGCCGTCGCCGGTGTTACGTCGCTCGCCATACCGGCCGGCGTCCCGCTGGTCGGCAACGGCGAAGTGTCGTCGCGGGTCTCCCCGCGCCTCGTCGACCTCGTCGTGGCCGTCGCGTCCGGGGCCGTCGGAGCCTTGGCCGTCGGCCGCGACGACGTGTTCGACGCCATCCCGGGCGTCGCCATCTCGGTGTCGATCGTGCCTCCCCTCTGCGTGGCGGGCGCGGCTCTCGCCCAGGGGGCCCAAGCGGTCGCGTCAGGGGCCCTGCTCCTATTCACCGTGAACTTCTTCGCCATCCAGCTTTCGTGCAATGCCGTGTTCTTCCTGATGGGCTTTGCCGGGCGCGCGCAGGACGGAAGCAGCGCGAAGGCGAGGCTTTTGTGGTACGCCACCGCGGTCGTCGGGACCGTCCTGCTCGCCGTGCCCCTCGCCGCTGCGAGCAACGAGGTCATCGAGCAGTACTCCTTCGAGCGCGGCGCCGCGCAGTCCGTGAGGGAGTGGCTGCGGGAATCGTCCTACGAGCCGGTCTCCGTCGACGCGTCGGGCGGCGCGGTGGTCGTCGAGATCGCCGGCGAGGGGACGTTGCCCGACCTGGACGACCTGCGCATCCTGCTAAGGGAGAGCAAAGTTCCCGTCGAAGACGTGAAGATGAGGGTTACAAGGCAGTACAGCTGACGAAGGAAGAGGGCCCGCAGCCGATCCAAGGCTGCGGGCCCTCTTCCTTTAAGCGAGAGCGCGGTCGGCTACTTGCGCTTCACCTCCGCCTCGATGTCCTTCACGGCGTTCTTCGCGTCGGCGGCGACGTCCTTGGCGGCGTTCTTCACGTCGTGGGCGGCGTCCTTCACGGCGTTCTTCGCGTCGTGGGCCGCCTCGCTCACGGCTTCCTTCGCCTTGTCGGCCGCTTCTCCCAGCTTTTCCTTGACGTCTTCCATTGGCTCTCCTCTCGAGTCGATCTGCCTTGTCCGGCATTGTAACGGCAGGGGCGATGGGCGGAGCGAGACGGGCGGGAAACCGTTGCGGATCTGATTCTTTAATGCAACTGGCACGAGCTTGCTTCGCGCGGGCGCGCTGGACTCGCCGACGTCCGTGCCGTATCATCTGCAAAACGACCGACGCAGGGGAGGAGCCGCGCCATGGTTCGCGAGAGGCAGCGTTACAGGGTGTTCGACCGCGGGGCCTTGATAGCCGAGGGGACCGCGAGCGAGTGCGCGGCGGCCGCGGGCCTCAAGCCGCGCACGGTCCAGGCGTACGCGGCCGACCCCCGGCGCTCGCCGAGGTGGCGCGTGGAGCACGTCAAGGGAGGCGGCGCTCTACCCGATGAAATGCGACAGGATTCCCAGTCCGAACACGTCTGCTGCCGAATGCGCGATGAAAAACGGCGCTAGGTTCTTGTCTTTCGACCGCCTGTAGATCAGGTAGACGGCTCCTCCGAACACGAGGCCGATTCCCAATGCAGGCATTAACCCTTGGTAGGTATGGAAGCTTGCGCGCACGAGCAACGAGAACGGCACGGCCCACTTCAGGTGCCTGGGCCTCACCGCGAGGCAGATGCCTAGGAAGTACAGCTCTTCGTACGCTCCGTTGAGCGCGGCGTGCAAGACCCTGGAAACGGGTTCGCTCCAGAAAAAAGATCCGATCGGGTTCGGGAACTGGATCGCCTCGCGGATCGACCCCGCAACGACCATGTAGGCATCGAAGGCGAGCGAGCCGATTAGAAACACGAACGCAGCGCAGAGGACCGCTCTGAGATCGAGCTTGATGCGCCATGCCTTGAAATCGAAGTTCCTGGCTCGCAGGTACAGCAGGGCGATCGCCAGCAACCCCGATTGGACGGCGATGGCGTTGTAGTTGTCCGCGACGGAGAACGAGATGTTGCCTTCGACCGTCGCCGTCCCTTGCGAAAGGCCCAAGAGCGACATAGTGGACGAGAGGATCGCCCAGCCGAATAGGATAACGGTGAGCGAGAGGATGTCGAACCACTCGAGATAGCGAACTTTCTCCTTTTTCGTTTTGCGAATGAGCGTCAAGGCCGCCTCCTTTTGACTGCTTTGCATCGATGAGCTCGTCCGTTTTCCGGGAGAGGGGGATGATGATACCCGCCTATCGAATTTCGTCAAGGGGAGGCGACGTTTTTCGCATGTTCGTCGACAGTGATAATTTATGCGATAAAATATCAAGCACACTTGTTCGATCGGATTCCGGAGGCAGATTTGGACCACGACATATTCGTCATGCGGGCATGCGTCGCGTCTTACTTGCGGCATATAAAGACGATGGACGACGAGATACGCGAGATCGAGTCGAGGATAAGGGACGTGCGGTCGCGGCTCGTGTCCATGGGGGCGTCGTTCGAAGGCTCCCGATCCGGCGGATGCGGGGACAGGCTGGGCGAGGGCGTCGCGCGCATCATGGAGCTGGAGGCGGAGTGGTCGGACCGCGTGTCGGCATGCTATGCGGAGATAGCCGCCGCCCAGGACATGTGCGATCCGCACCACGTGGGCAGGTGGGCCATGTGGATGCACGTGGTCGAGGGGCGGACGTGGGCCTACGTCGGGCGCGTGATCGGATACAGCGAGCGCCAGGCTCGCACCATCGGCGACGCCGGGGCGCGCGACCTGTACCGCTTGATCCCGGAGACGTTCCGGCGCGACGAGTTCCCCAACGCCGCGCCGATAGAAACGCTGCCGCCCATTGCCGTCTGATCCTGATAGTCTGATATAAGCGAGACGCAACCGAACAGCCGTCCATTAGGGGCGGCTTTTTTATCGCCGAGACAGGGAGGCAGCAATGGTATCCGTCGAAGAGGTAATCGCAATCGCGTTGCAATACGACACCGCCATCAGCCGCGCCATGCTGCGGGCATGCGGCGTACCGGTTCCGCATGCCCGTCCGCGCATCGGCTCCATCGTCGCTGTCGACGCCTACGACGGCATGGGCGAGTGCTTCGCGAACAACGAGTCTCCGATGGACGGGCGATAGGGGATGGAGGTGCGCCGATGATAATTCACAGGGGTTTCCATACGATGAACGAGCGAGTCGATGCCATGGAAGCGACGGGGCATGTCGAAGCCTAACCCGCGCCGAGCCAACGGAGCCAGAAGGGACGCGCTGCGCAAGCGCGTGGCGGCGATGGGATTGCCGTGCCATATATGCGGGCTTCCCATCGACTACTCGCTCGCGACCTACGTCGATCCGACGGACGGGAAGACCAAGCGCCACCCGATGTCGTTCGAGCTTGACGAGCTCGTGCCGGTGTCCAAGGGCGGCAACCCGCTCGACATCTCGAACGTCGCTCCTGCGCATAGGATATGCAATCAAAAGAGAGGCAACAAGACGCTTAGGAAGCCTCCGGAGCCGACGGCCGACAGGCTCCCGAAGTCGAGGGAGTGGTGACCCAGGGGGGACCCCCTCCCCTTCGTCCGAAGCCACCCTAGCGGCGCAGGGCTAATATCCCCCCGCGATTCTTTTCCGCACCAGGTTTTTGATCTTTTAGCCCGAAAGGAGGGGTTTCCGGATGCCAGAGGACGGATGCATGACGCTTGCGGCCCTCGCAGAGGGTACTGACGACCTCGAGATGCTGAAATGCCTCCGACTAGGGATAGCAAGGCAGCTGGAGGAAACCCAGTCAGGACGCGACATAGCGGCTCTCTCAAAGCAATTCATGGATATTACCAAGGAGATACGCGCATTGGAGAAGGCGCAGCCGAAAAAAGACAGGAGGACGGCTTTGGATGAAGCGAGGAACAAGCGCAAGAAAGCGCCAGCTAAGAGGAAACCAAGATCCGCGAATTAGGGTTTCTGACGATTACGCCTACACGTACGGAGGCGATGCGGCGGAGATGGCCGGCGCCTACGGACTTACTCCCGACCCTTGGCAGCAAACCGTGCTGGATGACTGGCTCGCATACGACGATGACGGCACATACGCGCACGACACTTGCGGGCTGGCCGTTCCGCGCCAGAACGGGAAGAACGGCACTCTTGAAGTTCGTGAACTGTACGGGGCTGCTGTGGAGGGCGAGAAGATACTGCACACCGCACACGAGGTGAAGACGGCCCGCAAGGCATTCCTGCGCCTGTGCTCATTCTTCGAGAACGAGAGCGAGTATCCAGAACTTGCCGAAATCGTGAAAGCCATCCGCAAGACGAACGGGCAGGAGGCCATCGAGTTGACGAACGGAGGCTCGATAGAGTTCTCTGCCCGCTCGAAGGGCGCAGCGCGTGGCTTCACCGTGGACGTAGTTGTGTGCGACGAGGCGCAGGAGCTCACCGACGACCAGTTGGAGGCTCTGATGCCAACCAGTTCGGCTGGCCCGTTGCAGAACTCGCAACTCATTCTTTTAGGAACGCCGCCCGGTCCAACCACCAATGGGGACGTATTCCCGCGAACGCGGAGAAACGCGCTGTCGAGCGAGCACGGCGGCACGAACTGGATCGAATGGTCGGTTGACGACATCGGCGATGTATCCGACGAATCAAGGTGGGAGGAAACCAATCCCGCTCTCGGCTACCGGCTAACGCGAAAGGCGGTCGAAAAGGAGCTGAAAACGATGTCGCCAGACGGGTTCGCGCGCGAGAGGCTTGGCTGGTGGGCGAGCGACATGGCAAACGGGTGCTTCGACCCTTCCGAATGGGACGCGCTCAAAGTCGACTTCACCGACGAGGAGATAGCAGAGCAGGCTTCCTGGAAGCGAGCCTACGGCGTGAAGTTCTCGGCGGACGGAAAGCGCGCGGCAATCGCGATCGCGATATGGAAAAGGGGAGCCACGCCCCATGTAGAGGTGCTCGAGCATGGACCGACGGAGAACGGGATACAGTGGGCTGAAGATTGGCTGACGCCTCGGTGCGGGAAGGTCAGCACGACCGTCATAGATGGCAAGGCAAACGCGCTCGACCTGTACAACCGGCTCCTAGCCGGCGGCGTGGTCAAGAGAGCGCTGGACCCCGCGAAACCGGAAACGGTCACGGCGGCGTCGTCCATGTTCCTGAACGCCGTCACGGAAGGATCCATGACGCACATCGGGCAACCTGCGCTCGACGATGCGGTCAAGGCGGCGGAGAAGCGCGAGATAGGCAAAGGCGGAGGCTTCGGCTTCCAGTCGGGAAACGAGACCGACATCACCCCGCTCGAGGCCGCGTGCCTCGCTCTGTGGGGCGTGAGAACCACGAAAAGAGACCCTAGCAGAAAGGCGGTGGTCGGCTGATGGCTACGACGAGAGCGGCGTTCCAGAAGCCGCGATTCGCGCCCGATTTCCCGTACCAGGACGTGTTCGACGACCTATGGGGCATCTGGCGCAAGCACATCCTCGGCAACCAGAAGAAGAACAAGTACTACGAGGCGAAGAACACCCTGCAAGACCTGGGACTGTCGATCCCGCCTCCGCTCAAGGACGTGGAGACCGTCGTGGGATGGCCGCAGAAGGCCGTGGAGGCCCTCGCCGTGCGATCTCGCTTCGACGGGTTCGAGGCGAACGACGAGACGGCCGCCGCCATCCTCGACAGGGTGTCCGAGCAATCTGGGCTGAAACGAAAATACCGCATGGCCGTCACGTCCGAGCTGGTCTACTGCTTCTCGGCCGTAACCATATCGCGCGGCGACGTCGATGCTGGCGAGCCGGAGGTGATAATCGGGCTCCATTCGGCGGAATCGTCCGCTGCTCGCTGGGATTACCGCAAGAACCGCATCAAGTACGGCTTCACCATCGTGGATTACACTGACAAGGGAAAGGCGTGCGAGATCAACCTGTACGTCGACGACGCGATAGTCAACGCGAGGGCCACTCGGTCGGGCGTTTGGGATTACTCGGTTTCCGAGCACGAGATGGGACGGCCGCTCATGGAGGTCCTGGCGTACCGGCCGACCGAGGCGCGCCCGTTCGGGCAGTCGCGCATCACGCGCGCCGTGCGCTCGATCACCGACAGCGCCGTGCGCGAGGCGCTGCGCACCGAGGTGAGCGCCGAGTTCTTCACGGCTCCGCAAAAGTACCTGCTCGGCGTGAGCAAGGAGGAGGCTTTCGCAGAGGTTTCCAAGTGGGAGGCCTACATCGGATCGATCTTCACCATCGGCAGGGATTCGGAGGGCGACGTCCCGCAGTTCGGGCAGCTCGCACAAGGATCAATGCAGCCGCACGTCGACTACATGCGAAGCCTCGCCGCAAGGTTCAGCGGAGAGACGAACGTGGCGATAAGCCAGCTCGGCGTCATCCACGACAACCCGTCGAGCGCGGAGGCGATCTACGCGGCGAACGAGCCGCTCATCATGGAGGCGGACGACCTCAACGACGGAAACGGCGAGGCTCTGCGGAACATCGCCCGCATGGTGGTGGCAGCCGTGCTCGACAAGCCGCTCGACAAGCTCACAGAGGACGAGCGCAGCATCACGCCGATATTCCGCAACCCGGCGATGCCGAGCATCGTCTCCCAGGCAGACGCTATGGTGAAGATCGCGTCCGTCGCGCCTTGGATCGCCGAAACCGACGTGTTCCTCGAACAGCTCGGGTTCGACGAGGGCACGCGCCGCCGCCTGATGGACGACAGGAACAAAGCTGCGTCGGCTAACGCGATCAGCGATATCTTCGCCGTCAATAAGCCGTCGCAGAACGAGCCTACGGTGGTGGAGTAAATGTACTCCATCCCGCTTTCGTACATTCAGGAGTTCTCCGACGCGGTCGACGAGGTGAGCTACAGGGCGAAGAGTCGGCTCGTCGCCGCGCTTGCAGCCGTTGACATGAGCGACCCGCAGGCAGCGCGCGCTCAAATCGCCGACATCATGGAGCGCATCGTTGGCGCGTCCGACGTGCTGGCATCAACTATGGCGGCTTCCTTCTACGACGGAATCCGCGAGTACCAGACAGGTGAGAAGCTTGGCGCTTCGACCGACAGCGGGCGCGACCCCGAGTCGACTAGGAACGCGACCTACGGCATCACCTCGAAGCTGGCGGAGACGCCTGAAATAAAAGTTGTGGAAGCCATTCTTCTGCAGCGCGTCGGATACGAGATACAGCGTTCCGTTGGCCGCACGATGTTCCTGAACGGAGAGCGCGACGCCAGGAAGCCGAAGTACGCTCGAATACCCTTGGGCGGCGATTCGTGCGAGTTCTGCCGAATGCTGGCATCGCGCGGCTTCGCGTACAGATCAGAGCTGACCGCCGGCAAGCTCGACCCCGACCACTACCACGACGGATGCAGGTGCCGCGTCGTGTGCTCATGGGACAAAGACCCCGCCATCGAGGGGTTCGACCCAGCAGAGTACGATGACAAGGCGTGGGGCCAGTACGGCGGCGACGCGGAATCGTTTGCGCGGAAGGACCATTCGCAGCATCGGCAGCACCAGAAGGAGAAGAGGCGCAACCGTTACACGGAAGACGGCAAGCTGAAAGCCGGATACTCCGGCCAGCGCATCGATAAGCAGGCCGCATATACCGAAGCCGACCGCAAGAAGACGGCGGTACGCGCAGCAGCCGAGCGAGGAAACGCGCAGCGCGTCAAGAAGCGCAAATAGCGACCGCCCTCGGCAAGGCGTTGAACTGCATCGGACATACCTAGGAATCAAGCACCCGCATAGGTGCTTTTTTCATGCCCTGAACCGGGCGACAGCAAAGCGGAGCCGCATGGCGACGCGAACCAAGCGCGCCGCATGGCGCAGGAAGGATGGTCATCATGGCCGAAGACAACATCACAACGATCGAACCGACAGAGCCGACGCAGAACGGCGACGGAGGCGCCGAGCCGCAGGGCGCAGGCGCTCCGGCAGCCGACACGACCGACTGGAAGGCGGAGGCCCGCAAATGGGAGAAGAGGGCGAAGGCGAGCGCGAAGCAGCAGGACGGCAGCAAGACGACCGACGAGGAGCTTGCCAGCATCCGAGCCGAGCTCGACGCTATGAGGGCCGAGCGCGACCAGAAGGCGTGGCTCGCCGAAGTGTCCGAGGAAACCGGCGTCTCCGCAGACCTCGTCAGAGGAGCGACCAAGGAGGAGATGAAGGCGCACGCAGAGGCCATCGCGAAAGCGTACAAGAAGCCCTCCGCGCCGTCCGGCCAGTCCGACACCCGCAAGGGAGGCGACGGCAACGGCCCGAAGATGACCAAGCAGGAGATCCTTGCGATCAAGAACAGCAAGGAGAGAAAAGCCGCGATCGCGGAGAACATCGATTTGTTCAAATAAACCGAAAGGATGATGAAAAATGGCAGACGCAAACCTCAGCACCGCGTCCCGCGTCCTCGACATCGAGTTCGCCAGCAAGTTCGAGCAGGGCGTGACCGCGCTCATGACGGTGTTCGGCATCGAGACGCCGCAGACGCTCACCGCCGGGACCCAGATCCAGATGTACACCGTGGAGGGATCCCTGTCCGAAGCCGAGGTAACTCCCGGCGACGACATCCCTCTGTCCAAGTACGAGCACAAGAAGGTAGGAGATCCGTACGCTGTGAAGCTCAAGTCCTACCGCAAGGCCACCACCAAGCAGGACATCCTGAAGTACGGCTTCGACGCCGCCGTCGAGAAGACCGACAAGAAGATGATCCAGGACATCCAGGGCGGTCTGCGCAAGGACTTCTTCGCGTTCCTGAAGGCGGGGACCGGCACCGCGACCGGCAAGACGTTCCAGGCTGCGATCGCGAACACCTGGGGCGTGCTCACCAAAGCGCTCAACGAGAAGGACGAGAACGGCACGCCGGTGTTCTTCGTCAACCCGCTCGACGTCGCCGAGTACCTCGGAGCCTCGACGATCAACAACATCGAGACCGCGTTCGGCTTCACCTACCTCAAGAACTTCCTCGGCATCGGAGACTGCATCCTCGACGCGAACCAGGCGAAGGGAACCGTCTGCGCGACGCCTAAGGAGAACATCAACGTCTACGCCGTCGACTTCGCCGCGCTGGGCGAGGCTGGCTTCAGCTACCAGTTCGACGAGTCCGGCTTCATCGGCGTCCACCACGAGCCCAAGTACACCAACGGCACGGCCGAGACCTACGCCGACACCGGCGTGCTCCTGTTCCCGGAGGTAGCGAACTACATCGTCAAGGGCGCCATCGAGGCGGGCGTCTAATCATGGCCAAACTGCGAGTGATCAAGTGCTTCACCGACAATACCCTAAACGACAAGAAGGGCGGCGTCCGCTGGGAGGGCGAAGTGTTCGATGCGCCCGCCAACCGCGCTAAGGCGCTCATCGAAGCCGGCAAGGTCGAGGAGGTAAAAACCGAGCATGTCAACAAGCCCGACGAGAAGGTCGAGAAAGAGGAGTAAGGAGGTGCCGCTGGCATGGAGGCTTACGCGAGCGTAGAAGATCTCCAAGCGCGCTGGCGACCTCTTTCGAGCGGTGACGAGAAGGCGCGCGCGGAGCAGAAGCTGAAGGACGCGTCCCTCGTCGTCGCCGACGAGTGCCGGAGATTCGGCGTTGAGCTGGATATCGACGATGAGCTGACGAAGGACGCGCTCTCGCTCACCGTATGCGAGATGGTGAAGCGAGCGATGATGTCGCATGTCGACCAGGCTCCGATAACGCAGGGCGGCGTGACCGTTGGGCCGTTCAGCCAGTCCCTAACCTACGCGAACCCGACCGGCGACCTTTACCTGACGTCTGCGGAGAGGCGAAGGCTCGGCATCGGCCGCCAGAGCGCCGGATTCGTCCACCCGTGGGGTGATGCGTGATGCTCCATGGAACCACGGTGATCGTCGAAACCAAGGCGCAAGCAGGGAAAGACTCCCATGGGAACCCCGTCTACGACGTCGCGGTAGAGACCGTCGGCAACGTCCTGGCGGCCGTCGGCCCCACGTCCTCCATCGGAGAGTCAAACCGTCCGGAGGGCGTGTCCGTCGCCTACACGCTGTACTTCCCGAAATCCTACGGCGGCAGCTTGGAGAAGGCGCGGGTGTGGGTCTACGGAGAATGGTTCGATGTCATCGGCGACCCACGCCCGTGGCTCGACCCAGAGCCTCCCGGCGACTGGAACAGAGAAGTGGAGGTGACGGCGACCCATGGCTGATATAAGCGGCCTCAAGATCAACGGGCAAGCTGCGCGCGAGATCATGAAGATGCCGGCCGTGAGGGCGGACCTCGTGGCGAGAGGGCAGCGCATCGCGCGCAACGCCGAGGGCATGAGCGAGAGCGGGAACGCTCGCTACGGCGTCGTGGCGAAGAACCTGGAGGTTTCGGCGCACGTTTTCGTGCAGACCGCAGACGCCGCATCAATCGCGTCGAACGCGAAGCACAACTCCCTCGTGAAGTCGGTCGATGCGGGAAAGGGGTGATGCCATGCCTTACGACATCGAGGCTGCGCTCGTCGCATGGATAGCCGCGAACACCGGATGGGACGCTGCAACGGAGGTCCCGAACCCGCGCCCGGAGCGCTTCGTGTCGATCGAGCGCACCGGCGGAGGGGTGACAGGCGTCGTCTTGGACAACCCTGCCGTCGCCATCCAATGCTGGGCGCAGACGAGAGCGGAGGCGGCGGAGATGGCGTGCAGCATCCGCGACATGCTGCCGTCGTTCAAGCGCGAGGCGAACGTCAGGGCGGTTTCCATCAACTCGATTGCGAGCTTCCCGGCTGCCGATTCGCCACGTTACCAGATAGTCGCGGACATAAAAACGGTTTAGCCGCCCTCTTCGGGCGGCTTATCAGCATAGGAGGATGAGATATGGCGCAAAACGCTGAAAACGTGCACATTCCGAAGCCCAAAGTAGGAGGATCCGTGTACTCGGCCGACCGAGGGACAAATGTGCCGACCGACGCATCAACGGCGCTGCAGGAAGGGTTCAACAGCCTCGGCTACATCCACGAGGACGGCATCACGGAGGCCATCAACGGCGACACGGAGGGATTCAAAGCGTTCGGAGGAGACGAGGTCGCCGTCGTCAGGACCGATCACGAGGTGACGTACGCGTTCCACCCGATCGAGACGAACAAGCACGCGCTGGCAGAGCGGTACGGGCAGGACAACGTGACGGTCGACAGTAAAGGCAACATCGCCGTGCTGGTGAACAGCAAGCAGTCCGCCGCGCGATCCTACGTGTTCGAGGTGCTCCTTTCCGAGACCATGGTGGAGCGGACCGTCGTCCCTCGCGGGAAGGTCATCGAGGTCGGAGAGATGAAGTACTCCGGATCCGAGCCTCTCGGATCCGAGATCAAGATCAAGGCACTTCCGGACGAGCAGGGAAACAAGGCGTACAAGTACTACGCCGAAATCGAGGAGGAGAGCGCGTAATGGCGACGAACGGCAAAGCAAAGGCGAACGAAACGCCCGTAACCGTAAACGTAAAGGGAATCGACGTTACGGTCGACAAAGAGGTGATGAACGACATCGAGGTAGTGGAGCTTCTCGGAGAGATGCAGGACGGCAACATCTTCGCGTTCCCGAAGCTGTGCAAGCGCGTCTTCGGCGACCAGTACCCGAAGGTGAAGAGCGCGCTCGCGAACAAGGCGGGAGTGACTACGGCCACGTCCATGACCGGGTTCTTCAACGAGCTCATGGCGAAGATGAACGAGGGAGAGGCAAAAAACTGATCTTCTTCGCCGAGGTGCGCCGCAAGTACCCGGACGAGCTTAGAGCCGACCTCCAGAGGTACTACGGCGTCTGCATCGACGACGTGGGAGGGAGCGTGTCGGTCAGGCATGCGGCGTCTCTGTCCCGCAGCCTGCCGAGAGGCTCGCTCACTTTGGCGAAGATCAACCCGGAAACGCAGTGGACGGACGCCGAGTGGATGCTCTTCCACCTGCTCAACTCGTGGCGCGACAAGGACGGCCAACTTGTCCCGCCTTGGAGGGAGGCTCCTAAGAAGCGCTCCGCGTCCATGACGCAGGAAGAGTACGAGAGAAGGCTGTCGATGCCGAGGAAGGAGGCTCGCGATGGCAAGCGAATTGGCTAGCGCGTACGTCGCGCTGTACCCGAAGCTGAAGAAGGCGAACATCGCCGCGCAGCTGAAATCAGTCGACGCGAGCAGCGCCGGGGACTCGGTCGGCAAGTCGTTCGGAGGAAGCTTCGGAGGAGCGGCGGCAACGGCGGCAAAAGCAGGGCTCGCAGCGCTCGTGGCAGCGGCTGCTGCCGCCGTCGCCGGCGTCGCAAAGGTTGCCGCATCCGCGCTCGAAAGCTACGCATCCTACGAGCAGCTGGTTGGAGGCGTCGACACGCTGTTCAAGGAGAGCAGCGGGAAGCTCCAGGCTTACGCTGCCGGCGCGTACAAGACGGCCGGCATGAGCGCGAACCAGTACATGGAGCAGGCTACGTCGTTCAGCGCGTCGCTGCTGCAGAGCCTCGGCGGCGACACCAACGCCGCCGTCGAGTACGCGAACATGGCGATCACCGACATGTCGGACAACGTGAACAAGATGGGCACCGACATGGGGCGCATCACCGACGCGTACCAAGGCTTCGCGAAGCAGAACTTCACGATGCTCGACAACCTCAAGCTAGGCTACGGAGGAACAAAGGAGGAGATGCAGCGCCTGCTCGACGATGCCGAGAAGATATCGGGAATCAAGTACGACATCTCTTCCTACGCCGACATCGTGGAAGCCATCCACGTGGTGCAGCAGGAGATGGGCATCACAGGCACCACCGCGCAGGAGGCCGCAGCCACCATCGAAGGATCTGTTGCGATGGCGAAAGCCGCCTACTCGAACTGGCTCACCGGGCTTGCCGACGAGAACGCCGACCTCGAAGCGCTGACCGGCCAGCTTGTCGATTCCGTCGTCACGGCCGCTGGGAACATAATCCCGAGGCTCGGTCGCATCCTAGGGACGGCCTTGGGTTCGATACCGCAGCTCGTCGCAAAAGTAGGTCCGGAGCTTGCTGCGTCGCTGGGGACGATGTTCTCGACCGCGTTCGAGACCGTGAAGGGCTCGCTTCCGCAAGGAATGCAGGATTCCATCGCGGCGGCGACAGGGTCGCTGCAGGAAGCGTTCGGCCCGATCGTGTCGGAGATAGGCGAGAAGCTCCCGTCGGCCATCGCGACGGCGCAAGAGTGGATAGGACGCCTCGTCGACGCGTTCGCCCCTGTAGCAGCTCAGTTCGCGGGGACGCTGGCGGCAGCGTTCTCGACCGCGTCGACGCTTCTCGAGAGCCTCGGAAGCGCTATAGGCCAGTGGGTGATCCCGGCATTGGAGCAGCTTGCTCCGATGATCGGCGACTTTCTCGGGGCAGCGCAGCGCATGTACGAGGCGCTTCAGCCTGTCGCCGACTTCCTCGGCACCGTGCTCGGGGCAGCCCTGTCGCTGGTCGTCGCCCTCTTCGGAGGAATCGTGCAGGCCGCCACATTCGCCATCGACGCGTTCACCGGGTTCGTCGAGTTCCTTGCAGGATTGCCTGAATCGGTGAACCAGTTCGTGACGAACGTCGGCGCTTTCTTCTCGCAGCTCCCTATGCTCGTCAAGTCGTGGCTCGACCAGGCGGTCGCAGACGCGGTCGCATGGGCGTCCTCGATGGCGGCGCAGGCCGTGGCGGCAGGATCATGGTTCGTGAGCAGCGTCGTGTCGTTCTTTGCCGGGCTTCCAGGATCGGTGTCGGGATTCCTCTCGTCTGCTGTATCTGCTGCAGCGTCGTGGGCGGCGTCGATGGCGAGCCAGGCGGCGACGGCAGGATCCCAGTTCGTCGGAAACGTGATCTCTTTCGTATCGAGCCTTCCTGGAAAGGTCGCCGGGTTCGCCGGGCAGATGGCGTCAGCAGCCGGCGACATGGTACGAGGGATGGTGTCGGGCGTCCGCGACGCAGCGGGTGCTGTTTGGGACGCCATCGTAAACGTGTGCTCCGGTGCGCTCGACGCCGTGAAGAGCTTCTTCGGCATCGCGTCCCCGTCGAAAGTGATGAAGGCGACGTTCAGGTGGGTTCCCCTCGGAGCCGCAGAGGGTATCGACGCAGCTGCAGGATCGGTAGCCAAGTCGATGGCCGCCATGGGAGCAGGAGCAGTGAAGACGGCGACGAGGTTCGCCGACGCAATGGCAGCGCCGTTCTCGAACATGGCCGTATCAGCTCCGAGGATGTCGTCGGCGGGATACGCCGCGTCCAACGGCGTTACGGTCAGGGTCGATCAGAGCGGCGGGATAACGGAGGAAGGCGTGTACAACGCCATGGCGGCGGCAATCGCCTCTGCGGAAGGCAGGGAAGTCTCCGTCTACGTGGACGGGAAGAAGCTGGCGTCGTCAATCGCGCAACCGATCGGAGCGGAGCTCGCCAGGGTGGAGAATCTCAGGAGGTGGTAGAAGATGGAGGAGATAAACCCTCAAAACAGGATCGTCGTCGGAGGCGTCGACCTGTTCGAGCGTTTCGGCATGGTGATGTCAGACGACTGCACGCTGTCCCCTCCGGCTCCGAAGACCTACCTGGTCGACGTGCCTGGCGGCAGCGGGTCGATAGACCTCACCGAGGCGTTGACCGGAGACGTCGCGTACGGGGCAAGGAACCAGTCGTTCGTGTTCGGCGTCATCGAGCCGGAGATGTTCGAGCAGCTCAAGACGGAGGCGTCGAACTTCCTCCACGGGCGCGAGTTCGATTACTCGCTGACGATGGACCCAGGGTACACGTACCATGGCCGGTTCGCGGTTGACGAGTACTACAGCACCGCCCATATCGGGTACATCAAGGTCAACGTCACGGCAGATCCGTGGAAAACCAAGGGGACGCAGACCTACCGCCTCGATGCGAGCGGAGGCAGGATGTACCGCTTCGAGTGCGGTCGGCGTCCCGTGCAGCCGGTCATCGAGTGCGACCAGCCTACCAAGGTCACGACCGCCGACGGAGAGGTCATCCGGCTCGGCAAGGGGACGTACCGCCTCAACGACGTGGTTTTCCGCGAGGGGTGGAACGACCTGTACATCAACAGCCGGGAGGTCAGCAACACGTGCTGGTACGAGCTCGCCGACGGAGAGGCGCACGCCATGACGTGGGTGCAGGCGTCGTCTTTGAGATGGGACGAGGTCATGGCCATGAACGGAAGCTCGAACGCCAAGTCCTCGGCATGGGAAGACCTCGCCGAGACGAGGTGGGCGGAGCTGTCGGAGACGAGATGGGCCGACCTTAGGGTGTACGAGGAGGCGGTCGGAGAGAACGCGACCTACATACAGTACGAATGGAGTGATCTTTAATGCCAACAGCTAACCTAGACCTGGAGTACGTGAACGGGTCTGACTACATCGATCCCGAGGCTTTCAACAGGAACGCCGACAAGATAGACCCTCTCGGGAAATGCTACGTTGTCTCCAGCGGGAAGACGGGCGAATGGCGGTGGAAGAAATGGAGCGACGGCACCGCCGAGTGCTGGATCGACGACAAGGCGTTCCCGTCGCAGGGGCTTTCCGCCTGGGGCAACATGTACGCGACGCAAAAAATGTCGTTCGGTGCGTACCCCTTCGCGTTCAAGTCCCGCCCGTTCGCGTCCATCGCGATCAACAGCTGCACGAACTCGACGCATTGCTCGTTCGTCGCACAGCAGACGACCGAATCCACTACGCAGTCGCCGAGCTTCGTTCTGTGCGATCCGAACAACACGTCGATCGGCGATCCTCATTTCGGCATCTCCGTGAAGGGGGCTGTGTAAGGTGTACATCGTCAAGTACGGCGACGCTTACCTGCACGACCCGCGAGGAGACGAGTCTCTGCTGACCGACGCGAAGCTGTCCGGAGGGCTGAACCAGGCCGGGTCGCTCGTGTTCACGATGGCCCCGAACCACCCGCTTCTCGGCACGGTGCGCGAGCGCGACTCGTCGAGCCCGGTGGAGGTGTACGACGGGGGCGTCCTGGTCTTCGCCGGCTACGTGTGGGAGCTGTCCCAGGATTTCAAGAACACGCGCACGGCATCGTGCAAGGGCGAGCTCGCCTACCTCGGAGATTCGCTGGTGCGCCCGTACTCGACCGTGGAGGGGGAGGCGAAGCTTTCCGCCCCTTCCTCCGTGAGCGGATATTTCCAATGGCTGATCGACCAGCACAACTCGCGCGTGTCGGAGGCGCAGCGGTTCGACGTGGGGCGCAACGAGGGCGCGCTGCTCGACAAGAACGACCGCATATACCGCGCATCGTCCCAGATTCCGACGACGTCCGAAGAGCTGCAGTCGAAGCTGCTCGACGGCCCCGGCGGCTACGTGTTCGTCAGGCGCGAGAACGGGCGGCGCGTCATCGACTACCTGGCGGATTGCGTGGACGTCAACGCGCAGGTGATCGACTTCGGCGTGAACCTGCTCGACTACGCGCGCACGGATTCGGCATCGAGCCTGTACACGGCTATCAGGCCGAAGGGCGGCAAGCCCGACGGATCGGACGAATACGCGACGCTCGAATCGCTGCCCGACGGCACCTATTCCAAAGACGCGCGCTTCCGCAAGGACGGCGACGTCGTCTACGACGCGGAGGCCGTCCGGAAGTACGGCATGATCGAGCTGGAATGGTCCGATTCGGAGGCCGTGACCGCCGACGGCCTCCTCGATTCGGCGGTGATAGCGCTGAAGGAGCACACGTCGCCGAAAACGACCATCGAGATAAAGGCCGTGGACATGTCAATGTTCATGGACGGCTGCTCTCCGTTGCGGCCCGGCCAGCTTGTGCGCGTGCGAAGCAAGCCTCACGGATTCGATTCGTACATGCTGGTGGCGAAGATCGACCCCGACCTGAACGACCCAAGCCAGACGGTCTACACGCTGGGGACCACCTTCGATGCCGTGACGGGCGAGACGAACAAGCAGATACGCAGGCTCAACGCGTCCATCAATGCGCAGATCGACGCGGTAGCCGGGATAAGCGCGGAAGCGAAGGAAGCTGCGAAAAACGCGATCATGGCGAACGCGGCGGCAGGTCAGGCGCAGGAGACGGCGGAAAACGCCAAAGCGGGAGCAGACGAAGCGCAGAGCAAGGCAAACGAGGCGAAGGAAGCAGCCGAAGGCGCGCTGCGAACTTCGGAAGAGGCGCAAGCCGCAGCCGAATCGGCGGCTCAATCAGCAATTAACGCGCAGGCGGAGGCGAAGGCCGCGCAAGCAGCCGTGGATGCCGTGGAAACGCTCGTGACGGGCATGCAGACCGACGTGGAGAACGCCCAGAGCGCGGCCGATGCGGCATGGCAGGCAGCGGAGGAAGCCGACGCTAAGGCTACCGAGGCGAAGACGGCAGCGGACATGGCTAAAGACGCTGTGGAGACCGCTAAAGCGGCTGCGATCAACGCCAAGGCCGAGGCGGAGCAGGCAAACGCCAACGCTTCGGCTGCACAGACCTCCGCGAACGAGGCCAAGACGGCTGCGCAGGAGGCGTCGTCTACAGCTGCTGCTGCGAAGCTCGACGCGGAGCAAGCGCAGCGGGACATAGACGCGCTCGACGCCGAGCTTGAAACCGTGTCGAGAACCATGACTGCGGACTACGCGCGCAAGACCGAACTCACCGAGGCCACGGCGTCGCTGCAATCGCAGATATCCCAGAACGCCGGGCAGATCAGCTCCACCGTTTCAAGGCTGACGGAGATCGACGAGACGGCGAACGACGCAGCGGAGCAGGCGGCTACGGCCCAGACGGCGGCTAACAACGCGAAAGCAGCAGCCGACGCCGCCCAGGATGCAGCAGACGAAGCCCAAGCCGCCGCCGACAAGGCGCAGGAGGACGTGAACGCGCTGGCCGTCCGCGTGACGAAAGCGGAGACGAGCATCACGCAGAACTCCGATGCCATCAAGCTGGCTGCGACCAAAGAGGAAGTGACCAGAACCCTCGGCGGGTACTACACCAAAGAGCAGGCCGACGCGGCGATCAAGGTTGCCGCAGACGGCATCAACCTCACGGTGTCTGAGGTCAAGGAGACGGCGAACGCAGCGAAGGACGCCATCGACGGGCTGGAGGTCGGCGGTAGGAACCTTGTTTTAGATTCGATGGCGAACGATACTAGCAATCATGAGTACGCCTTCGATACAAGAAATTTATCGGTGGTTCTTGAACCTAACACGACATACACTCTAACCGTCAACGGAAGAACCAACGACGACAAAACCTCCGAGGACAACAAGTATCTAAATGTCTTTTTATATGCTGATGATTGGTCGTGGAATAAAAATATCTCCATCAAAGAAAGAAAAGATACGACCAAAAGCTATACGTTCACAACACCGAACGATACCAGCAAGATACGCAAAGTAACGGCGTACTACTATCCAAGTGTGGATAATAGTGGAGTTTCTTCTGCTGGAACATGCACGGTTAACTGGTACAAATTAGAGCGCGGCAACAAAGCCACCGACTGGACGCCTGCTCCAGAGGACATCGAAACGCGCGTCGAAGGCTGCGAGACCGCAGCAGGAGCCGCCGGTATCAAAGCGGAGAACAACTCCACGATGATAAGCAGCTTGTCGACCGAGCTGAACGTCTACAAGGGAACGGTCGAGGCGAAGTTCACGGACGAGAGAAAGTACGTCGACGGTCGAACCGAGGTCGTGGAGAACTGGATTCGAGAAGGCTCCGACGGTACGTCGTCGTTCTTGGAGCTGGGCGGAACGGACAGCAACTTCAAGTCACGGCTAACAAGCACCGAGCTTGGGTTCTACGAAGGAAACGCGAAAGTCGCGCACATCGGCAACAAGCAGATGCACATAAACGATGCGGACATCGACACTGCGAGCATCGACAAGCTGACCATCGGCAAGTACTCGTTCGTAGCCAACAGCGACGGGCATTTGACGCTCGTATACACAGGGTAGGAGGTGGAATGTAATTGGCAACCGTTTTCAGCAACACGGTCAACTATTGGCGAGCTTTCGCTGATTACGTCACCTCGCTAAGCAGCACGCATTTCACCGTGACGGTCACTGCTTTCGGCGTCCAGGCGCAGGGATATGGCTTCGACATCTCGTCGGGCATCACGACCACGATATGGGACACCGCAGGAGGGGCGTGCGCATCTGCAAGCGGAGGCATGCACTCTTCCTACGGAGGATACGATTACACGCGCCACTGGGAGGGTTCGCACTCGCACTCCTACGCCCGCGGGCACAGCGCGTACAATGTAAGCCTCGGCGTAGCTGCGGTCAACTCGTCTGGGTACATGAACGGGTCGGTCGCATCGAGTTCCGGAAGCGGCGACGTGGTTTTCACCGTTCCCGCCCTTGATTCGTACACGGTGTCCTTCAACGCCAACGGAGGCACGGGCGCTCCTTCCGCTCAAACGAAGTGGTACGGGGAGACGTTGACGCTCTCGACCGTGAATCCGACGCGAGCAAACTACACGTTCAAAGGCTGGGCAACCTCTCCAACGGCTACCAGCGCGACCTATGCGGCAGGCGGATCGTACACGTCGAACTCGGCTGTGACCCTATACGCCGTCTGGGAGCGGAATTACATCCAACCGACCGTCAGCAACTTGGCAGCCGTCAGATGCACGAGCAACGGCACGGCGAGCGACAGCGGCACGTATGCGAAAGTCACGGGATCGTGGGCTGTGGACACGTCGATCAACCCGTCCAACAAAGCCACCTCCCTGAAGATCGAATACCGGGCAACTGCCGCCTCGTCGTGGACGACGGCGACAAGCACGAACCCTGCGGCATCGAGCGGAAGCATATCGTCTGTCATAGGAGGGGGCAATATATCCGCCGGCAGCGCGTATTACGTGCGCGTCACGGTCACCGATAGCGGCGGCAGCGTATCGCAACAGGCTATCGTCCCAGCACAGTTCAGGCCGATGGATATCGGGAACGGCGGCAAGACCGTGGCTTTCGGAGCCGCGGCTAGCTCGACGGAAGGATTCGAGGTCACGATGGACTCCCGCTTCGCGGGGTCAATGAACGTGTCGGGTCCGAGTTGCAACTTCGACGTGGCAAACGCCGCCTTAACCAAGAACTCGACGAGAGTGCTGCACGGCGGCAAAGTGCTGTACAGCAACGCATCTGGCACGAACGGGACGGTCACGCTGAACGAAACCGCTGCTAATTTCAGCATGTTGGAGATTATCTATTACGGCGGCGTCAACGACATGAACCATGCGTCAACGAGGGTCTACAACCCGGACGGGAAGAGGGTTGCTTTGTTTGTTCCGTTGGTGCTTTCCCAGGGTAATTATTATGGAAAAGGCAAGGTTGTAACAGTGTCTGGAAACGCTATCTCACGATACGACACCTGGTATGGCGAGGTAGATAATAGCGGTAATATTTACGACGTAGATCACATTTATATAGTTCAAGTGGTCGGGTACGCATAAGGAGGCGAGAAGCATGGCATTGAGCAAACGAATAGTCTTGGACAACGGCGTGTCGACCAACTACCACCGAATCGTCGGCGTGAACGTCGTTACGAACGTGCAGAACACCATCGAAGTAGCCTCTTACACGTCGAGAAGCAAGCGGATCGAGGAGAAGGCATGGTACGAAGAGGCCGCGCGCCGCGACGATCTGGCGCGCAAGGGGAAGGAAGAGCTGACGGAGGACGAGGAAGCCCTGCTCATGACGGCGCAGGAGCCTATGAACGTGTTTATCGAAACGAACGTGTACGACACGCCGTACGACCAGTCCATGACGGTCGAAGCCGCATACGGCTACCTGAAGGGACTTCCGGAGTTCGATGGCGCGTCCGACGTGCTCGAATCAGGCCAAGATCCTGGCGATCCGCAATAAGAGCATCCGTCGACGAACGATATCAGATCAGTTGAGCCCTGCGAGCTTTCGCGGGGCTTTCTTATTGCAAGAGGGGAGGTGATTCCTTGGAGGCGATCATAGCCGCCTGCATCACGGGCGCGGTCACGCTGATCGGCGTCATCGTCGCGAACAGCAAGCAGTCGGCCGTAATGGCCGAGCGGATCGAGGGCGTGAAGAAGGACGTCGTCGACCTGTCGGCGCACGTCGAGAAGCACAACGGCGTCATCGAGCGCGTGTTCAAGCTCGAACAGCAGCCGAAACAGTGCGACGAGAAGTTCAAGACGCTGTTCAACAGCATCGACCGTTTGGAGGACAAGTGAGAAAGCCCAAGGGGAGCACGGTCATCATCGCGCTCATGTACCTGACTTGGACGGCGTACGTCCTGCTCCAGGCGTGGTGCCGACTAGCCATAGGGGCGTTCCTGCCGCCTGAAGTGACGTACGGCACCGCCGCGCTGTTCATCGTGGAGACGGTGAGCCTGGCGCGGCTGAAGATGGCGAAGGAGGGGAGCGCGCTCCCGCAGAAGAGGCCCAACCCCTTCTTGTCCAAGCTGGGGATCGCGGACGTCCCCGATTTCGAGGAAGAAGCGCAAATCGAAAGCGCGAAGCACGCGCAGAAGGAGGAATCGAAATGACCAAGGAAGAGATCTTGCAGAAGCTGACCAGCCGCAAGTTCTGGATCGCGACGGCAGCGGCCCTCGCGTCCGTCGGCGGCAGCGTAGCGGGCTTGGCTACCGACAACACGGCGCTCGCAACCACGGGCATGGTCTGCACCATGTTCAGCGCGGCCATCTACGCCGCAGCCGAAGCGTACGTTGACGGCAAGAGCGCCGCGAGCGCGCAGACCATCAACCAAGTGGTGACGACCAAGCAGGTGACGGCCACCACGTCGGACAAGGCCACCGTGCAGGCTGCGCTCGCCCCGGCGGAGAAGGAGGCCCCCAATGCCTGATCGCGCGAATATCGCGGCGACGTCCCACCGCCGCCAGGTGGACGATTGCCGGTTCGGATACACCCAGGGCGACGGGCGGTGGGGTTCCGGCCCCGTCGAGTGGTGGGAGTGCGAGGGGGTGCGCGCGCCGTTCGCCGTCGGCGACCGAGACTGCGCCAGCTCCGTCATCGACTGCTGGCGCGAGGCCCTGCGCGGCAGCGCCTACGAGGGCGCGCTGGATGCCGCGACGTACACCGGCGACATGCGCGCCGTGTTCGTCGGCTCCGGGCTGTTCGAGTGGCACCCGATGGGCGACGGCTACGTAGCCAAGCGAGGGGATATCTACCTCAACGAGGCCAACCATACGGCCATGTGCCAGAGCGCCGTGCCCGACATGCTGTCCGAGTACCTGTCCAACGAGTTCGGCGGCATCGTCGGCGGGCAGGTCGGCGACCAGACCGGCGGCGAGAGCCTGATGCGCCCGTACTACGACTTTCCGTGGGACGGAATCCTCGCGTACAACGGCAAGGCCGACGGGGGAGGGGCGCAGCCCTCGCAGCCAGCTCCCGCGCCGTCGGGAGTCGCCGGCGGCACCTACGAGTGCGTCGCCGACTCGCTCAACGTGCGCGACGCTCCGGGCATGTCGGGGGCCGTGGTCGCGTCGTACGCCGAGGGAGAGACGGTCGCGCTCGACGAGTGGGGCGAGGTGTCCGACGGCTACCTGTGGGGCCGCTACACGTCCTGGACGGGGGAGACGCGCTACATCGCCGTGGGGACCGCCGACGGGGGCGAGGAGTACTTGCGCAAGCAATGAAGCGAAGAGGGCGCATCCATGACGGGTGCGCCCTATTTTTTTGCGTTTGGGGTTCGATTTACGGGCTTGATAAGCTCTGTGCGGCGGCCACCGGGCACGCCGCGACGCGGTCGCTCGGGTCGTCGGAACATGCAGCCGCCTCCATGTAATCGGCTAGAGCGTAGCAGCGTTTCTTCTTCATCTTCTTCATTTCGGTCTCCTTTTCGACGCTTTCCCATATCCTTCGCATATCCTAAGTTGGCGTTTTTGCGAGCTTTTCTAGCATTGGCGAATCTAAAACACCAGTTGGTAGCATACCTAGCGTATTGAGAATTAAAGAGTTATACTTCTCAATTCGTTGCATGCAACGACGGGAGCGAGGGGTAGCGCGCGGCGGGCGGGGGCCTGCATGCGAGCTCCCGTCCGCCGCGCCAAGGGCGCGGCTCCGTCGACACGATGAGAATGGAATGCCATGTCCCGGAGCGGGGATCAGAGCGCGAACGTAGAACCGAACGTTGAAGCGAAGCCGAATCAGGAGGGCGCGGGGGTTGTTGCACCCGCAGGCGTGCGCGGCCAAACGGGGTCGACCGATTCCGACGCGCCCGTGCAGTTGGCGGTGTTCGATTTCGACGGTACGAGCATTGACGGCAACTCCCCGGTCTTGCTGGTCGCCCATCTCATGAAGCTGGGCCTTCTGCGCAAGCGCGTGGTCTCGCGCATCCTGCTATGGGCGGCTGCCTACAAGCTGCGCCTTCCGCAGAACGAGGCGCGCGTGCGCGGGCTGGTGTTCACGGCTTTCGAGGGCTGGCCTGCCAAGAAAGTCGACGCGTTTCTGGCCGACTTCTACGACCACAGCATTGCGCCGATTTTCCGTCCGCAGGCCGACGCCGCCATGCGCGCCCATGCGGAAGCGGGCGACGTGGTGCTGGTGGTTTCCGCCACCTTCGAACCCATTATCCTGCGCGCCATGGAGCACCACCCCTTCGCGCACCAGGTGTCCACGCGCATGTGCGTTGCTCCTGACGGCACCTACGAGCGCCGCGTGGAGGGGCTTCCGGTCGAAGGCGAGGAGAAGCTGGCTGCGGTGCAGCGCTTCGGCGACGAGCATTTCGGCCCCGGCAAGTGGGAGCTGGCTGCCGCGTACGGCGACCATCATTCCGACCGCGTGGTTTTGGGCGCCGCGAAACAGGCGTTCGCCGTCACGCCGGACCGCCCGCTCACCCGTACGGCGCGCGCGTGCGGATGGAGCATCCTCGACTGGTAGCCTCTTGGGTTTCGGCGTTTTCGGTTCGCCCGCCCCTTGATTCCCAGCCGCAGTGTTTTTGGGTTTTGAGTGCATGCCGCGCCGCATGCGTCTCTATCGGGTAAAATGTGACCTCAACATAGTCATTTTTGCGCACGATGTGCAGATACCATACGCAAAGGAGGTTGGGTACATGCTCGAGAACGACGCGAACAGCTCGCCCAGCCAAAACGACGAGCACGAAAATTCATCCAGCGAGTACCTTCGCCGAGCCGCGCAGGCTTGCGCAGCGGGCGATGCGGTGCTGGGGATGCACCTGTACCTTGCCGCTTTCGAGCAGGCGCGCCGCACCGACGGCACGGCGCCCGACGAGGCGGCGCTCGAAGGCCTCAAGCAGGCGTGGGCGCTTGCCTGCGCGCTCAAGGAGCGCTCGATTGCCGAATACGTGTTCGAGCGGTTGGAGCCGTACCTGTCTTCCGACGAAACGGTCTCCTGCGCCGAGCAGCTGCAGGGCCTGGCTCTCGACAAGCTGCAGGAGTTCGGCCTTTCACGCGAGGACCTGGAGGACATGACGGACCTCATCTCGCAGGACTTTCTGGGCCTTGACGGCGCGCGCCTGCTGCGCGTCGAGCACGTGACCGCCCCGGCGCAGCGCGCCGGGAAGGCGAAGGACGCTCCCGAAGCGGCCGTGCCCGCCGAAAAAGATGCGTCGGCAGGTTCCGAAGACGCGTCTTCTTCCGGCGAGGTCGAAGCGGCGTCGGAGGAAAGCGCGGATGCGACCGGCCATGACGCCGACAGCGCGGCCGTTCTTTCCACGCTCGAGCGCATCACGTATCGAGAGCTGGTGGGATACGATCGAACAGTGGCGCTCATGCGCGATTTCGGGGTGGGCATGCAGGGCGACCCCCAGTTCCAAGAGCTGGTCAGGCAGCTGAACGCGCGGCACGGGCTGGATCGCATGCCCGCCGCCGACGCGCTGCTGTTCCGCTCGCCGGCGCGCGAGGATGCGAACCGGTTCATGGTTGCCACGCTAGGCGAGCTGGGCTTGCCTGCGCTGCGCATGCGCATGGAGGAGAACCTGCAGGGCATGCCCGTCCTGTGCGTGATGGCCCAGGCCGACCGCCAGCCCCAGTTGAACGCGGCTCGCAACGCCTTCGAAGGCGCGGGCGTTCTGCTGCTGGAGGATCTTGACCTGTGGGCGTCGCCGGTGTCCGAGCCTGCGGGGGACGATCTCGGCGGCTTCCTCATGGCAAGTTTGTCCCGCGGCGCGCGCGAGGCCATCAACCTCATACGCTCGGCTGTCGAGAACCCCGACGTGTTCGTGCTGGCGTCTGCGTCCGAAGCGGGGGAGATCGAACCGTTCTTCTACGATCTTCTGGAGCCGCTGTCCATCGTCGACATCGATTTTCCCACGGCGTCGGAGCGCGCGGACATCTGGATGGAGATCGCGCGCGAGCATCCTTCGCTGCGCGGCGTCGACCAGGCGGCCCTCGTGCGCTATTCTGCCCAGATGCCTCGCTACGACATCTACATGGCGGCGCGGGAGGCCGTGGAGGAAGCCTACAAGGCAAGCCTTATGGCGCGGCGCTACGTGCCGGTGACGGCGGACAATCTGTTCGACAAGATGGCGGCCTACCAGCCGCTCGATTCGGAGGAATACCGTGCGCTTGAAAACGCGGTGATCAGCGATTTTCGCCGCGACCTCGAGCACTTGGAGGACCTGCTGAAAGGGGAAGAGGGATAATCGATGGACATCACGCGACGCTGCGATTACGCTTGCAGGATACTTCGTGCCGCTTATAAAAGCGGCGACGCTTACGTGTCGGTGTCCGATATCGCCGAAGACGAGGACATCCCTTACGCGTTCGCGCGCAGCATTCAGCACGACTTGGTCAAGGGCGGGCTTATCAAAACGGTGCGCGGAGCGCGCGGCGGCCTGGCTCTCAATTGCGATCCTGCGGAGGTCACGCTGCTCGAGGTCCTGGAGGCTATCCAGGGTCCGGTGAGCGTGTCGTTGTGCGTGCTGGACCCCGAGTATTGCGAGAAGCAGAAATCCTGTGCGTACAACAAGCTGTGGCAGGGCGCGGATCGCCTGCTCAACGATTACTTCGGCTCCATTACGCTCAAGGATTTGATCGAGTTGGGGGCAACGCATCCCGTGGTGGAGGCGGCTCTTGCGAAGGCTCGCGGCAAGGAGGCTCCCGTGCATGCGCCAGCCGACGCTCGGCCCGAGGCGTGCAGGGTGGCAAGCTGCTCGGTTTCCTGCGCTCATCTGACCGTCGAGGCTCCGGACGACGCGAACCCGGAAAGCCCGCAGCCGTGCGCGTAGCGGGTTTCGATTCGCCTTCGTGGCCCGCCGACGCTCCGTTAGCTCGCGAGGCGTTCGAGGCCAAGGTTCGCGAAGAGGGCGCGCTGCGCTATCGGGAGCTGCCTTGGCGCTATCTGGACGATCCCTACGCGGTTTTGGTTTCGGAGGTCATGCTTCAGCAGACGCAAGTGACGCGCGTGCTGAAGCATTGGGAGCGCTGGATGTCGCTGTTTCCCACGGTCGACGCGCTGGCTGCGGCCGGCACCGCCGATGTTCTGGCGCAATGGCAGGGGCTTGGCTACAACCGGCGCGCCCTTGCTCTCAAGCGCGCGTGCGAGGAATGCTCCGCCACCCATGGCGGCGCCCTTCCCGACACGGCCGAACAGCTGCAGCAGCTTCCCGGCATCGGCCCGGCTACGGCGGCCGGCGTCATGGCGTTCGCGTTCGGCAAGCCTTCGATCTACATTGAGACGAACGTGCGCACGGTGTTTCTGCATGAGGTGTTCCCCCAGCGCGACAAGGTGTCCGATCGGGAATTGACGCCGCTCGTGGCCGCTACGTGCCCGCAAGACGATGCGCGCGCCTGGTACTACGCGCTTCTGGATTACGGCGCGCATCTGAAAACGCTTGTCGCCAATCCCTCGCGGCGCAGCGCCCATTACGCGCGGCAATCGACGTTCGACGGGTCGCGCCGTCAGAAGCGCGCCGAGCTGGTGCGCGTGGTGTTGGCCGAGCCGGGCATCGGCTTCGACGATCTGGCCGCTCGCCTGGATGCGTTCGAGCGCGCGGCGGGCCGCGACGGCGTGGATGCCGAGACGTTCGAGTCCATCGTAAACGACCTGATGCGAGAAGGGTTCTTCCGCCAAGAAGAAGGCGTCTTCCGGGCGTAGCGCGCGGTCCGCTAAAAGACGGGCGCGCGAGCGGGTCTCTGTGGTAAAATACCTCAATCCCGTGGGGGAGTAGTCGGCGCCGTACGGCGTGGCTGGGTCAACATACTGCTTCGGACGAAGCTGGCCAGCATTAAATGACAAGACTCGCGGTGTGACGAAGGCGTCGCACCGTGCATTTCCGCAACCGGCGCGCGCCGGTATTTTTATGCCCTGATGCGGGGAAGAGGCCGCACGGGGTTTGCTGGGGTCGAAGGCGGACGAGAGGATTGCGCTGTGGGTTTTGTCGAATTGCTGCTGGTGGGCGTAGGTTTGTCCATGGACGCGTTTGCGGTTTCCGTGTGCAAGGGGCTGTGCATGAAGCGCCTGAACATGCGTCAGGCGTTGGTGATCGCGTTGTTCTTCGGAGGGTTCCAGGCGCTCATGCCTCTGATCGGCTGGGCGTTGGGCACCCAGTTCGAGCAGTTCATCACGCCGGTTGATCATTGGATCGCGTTCGGGCTTTTGCTGATCATCGGCGCGAAGATGCTGTGGGACTCGTTTCACGGCGACGATGACGAGCAGCTGTCCTGCGCGGTGGACGGGCGGCTTGACCTGCGCGAACTAACGATGATGGCGGTGGCTACCAGCATCGACGCCTTGGCCGTGGGCATCACGTTCGCGTTTCTGCGCGTTGATATCGTGGCTTCGGTGGTCGTCATCGGCGTGACCACGTTCGCGCTTTCCCTTGTCGGCGTTGCCGTTGGGCACCGCTTCGGCGCGCGCTACGAAAAAACGGCCACCATCGCAGGCGGCGTGGTCCTCATTCTCATCGGCCTGAAAATCCTGCTCGAGCACCTGGGAGTACTGGCGTTCTAACGATTCCCGAGAACCTTCCAGGTAGAACCCGGGCCAGCGAAGAGCTGCCCGGTGGAATGGCCGCGATCGGCGGAGGGGCTGGGGAAGAGGTCCGCCAAGCGAGTTCCGCAGCGAAGCGAGGACTGTCTGAGCGATCGGGTCTCTTCCCCAGCCCCGGTTCCCATAGGTTGATGCGCTATCCGATCGGGTAGCTGCCGAGCACCTTCACTTCGCGCAGCTTGAGGCGCAGGCAGTTGAGCGCGGTTTGCACGGGCAGGTCGTTCACGCTGCCTTCCAGGTCCACGAAGAACATGTACTCGCCAAGCGCCTGTTTGGTGGGCCGGGACTGGATCTTGGTTAGGTTGATGCCCGCGTAGGCGAACTCGGACAGGATCATGAGCAGCGCGCCCGCCTTGTCCGCTTGCAGAAACAGCGCGAGCGAGGTCTTGAAGCGCTCTCCCTCGAAAACCGGCGGATGCCCCTGGCGGCCGATGAGCGCGAACGAGGTTTGGTTGCCGTAGTGGTCCTCGATGCCCGCCTCGGCCACGCGCGCTCCGTACAGCTGTGCGGCGAACGAGTTGCCGATGCCGGCCACTTCGGGATCGGATGCGGCTAGGCGCGCGCTCTCCGCGGTGGAGGACGTGGTGATGGTGGCGCGCCCCGGAAGCTGCTCGTTCAGGTAGCGTCGGCATTGCGCGAGGCCTTGCGGATGCGAGGCAACCGTCTTGATGCGCGCAAGGTCGCTTTCGGGATGCACCAGCAAGCAGTGGTGGATGTCGAGCACTTCTTCGCCGAGGATCGTGGCCGAGCTGCGAAACGCGAAGTTGTCGAGCGTGGCCGTCACCGGACCTTCGAGGGCGTTTTCCATGGCTACGACGCCGTAGGTGCAGCGGCCGCGATCCACGCAGTCGAACACCTCGCTGAAAGACGGGCATTCCACCAGGTTCGGCTCGTCGATTCCCAGGCGCGCGGCAAAGGACCGCGCGGCCTCGTCGCTGTACGTTCCGGCGGGTCCCAGGTAGGCGAAAGAAGCTTCTGTCAGCGTCATATTGAATCCTTCTAGTTCTCAGGCTCTCATTGCATATCGTGTGCTATCATACCCGTTTTGCGACGGGAGAAGTGGTGCACGACAAGAAACCGAACGGTCGCTTGCGTCGATTTACGGCTGGTTTCTTGCGTCGGACTGTTTGCATAGCGGGGGGCGAAACCCGGCAAATGCTGCATCAAAATGCAAGCATGAGCCGAAATGGTGAATACTGTTTGTTACGGCTTCGGACGGCGGTAACACTTTCGCGCCATTTGCGGGTTAAACGTTGCGCTCGCGCACCTTTTCTCCATTTTTGCATAACCGTCGTGGAGAATGCATAAGCAGGTAAGCAAGACGAGAAGCACCTGAGGAGGTGTGCACATGGGAAAAGAGGCCACCGTATCTGAGTTTCAGGATATGCTGGCGGCTCGAGGAGTAAGCCGCCGCGATTTCATGAAGCTTTGCGGCGCGGTCGCAGTTGCCGCCGGGCTGTCCGAACTGGCTGCTCCGAAGATAGCGCAGGCTCTCGAAAAATCCGTGATCGGCGCAACGAAGGGTAAGTTGTACCCGGTCATTTGGATTGAAGGCGCGTCGTGCACGGGTTGTACTGAGTCGTTCGCCCAAGTTGAGACGCCGAGCGCGGCTACGATCGTGCTCGAGATGATCTCGCTCAACTATTCCGAGACGCTTTCGGCCGCTGCCGGTCATTCCGTCGAAGAGGCGAAGGCGCAGACGATCGAAGCTGGCAACTACATCCTTATCTACGAGGGAGCTGTGCTGGAGGGATGGGGCGGCCAGGCTCTGCGCGTCGCCGATGCTCCGGGCACGCATCATCTGGAGGAGGCTGCCGCGAACGCCAACGCGGTCATCGCGCTGGGATCTTGCGCGGTCAACGGCGGCTGGATGGGCGCGCATCCCAATTCCGCGGGCGCCTTGGGCGTTCAGCAGTATCTGGAGAAGGCCGGCATCAACGTTCCGGTGGTAAACATCCCCGGCTGCCCGGCCAACCCCGAGTGGCTCGTGTCGGTTTTGGTGGACGTCGTCCTCATGGACAACACGCTGCCCGCGCTTGACAGCCAGAACAAGCCCGTCGGCATCTTCGGCCAGACCATTCACGACAACTGCGAGCGTCGCGGCCATTTCGAGAACGGCGAGTTCGTGTACCAGTTCGGTTCCAAGGAAGAAGCCATGGGCTACTGCCTGTACCCGCTGGGATGCCGTGGTCCCCAGACGAAGTCCAACTGCGGCGTCGTGCTGTGGAACGACCGTCGCAGCTGGTGCGTCCAGGCCGGTTCTCCCTGCATCGGATGCTGCGAGGCCAACCCCAACGATCCGGGCCAGAACTGGGTCGAGGTCAACACCCCGTTCTACAAGCGCCATCGCGACCTGCGCATCGGCGACTGGATGGTCCAGCCCGGCACCATCGCTTTGGGCATCACCTGCTTCCTGGCAGGCGCCCTGGTCGTGCACGGCTTCGGCATGAAGCTGTCCGGACGCATGGACGGCGGTGCGGACTTCGAGAAGGTGCGCGCTTGGGATGCCAAGCACCCCGACAAGTCCATCGGCAAGTACGACGATAAGGAAGGGAGGTAAGCCTACATGACCCGTTCAGTCATCGACCCGGTCACCCGTATCGAGGGCCATCTCCGCATCGAGATGGAAGTCGAGAACGGCAAGGTCTCCGACGCCTGGGTGTCCGGCGGCTGCTTCCGCGGTATGGAGCTCGTCGTGCAGGATCGCACGCCCGAAGATGCGGCGCAGATCGTGCAGCGCATCTGCGGCGTGTGCCCGGTGTCGCACGCTCACGCGTCCGCCATTGCCGCCGAAAAGGCTTACGGCATCAAAATCTCGAACAATGCGCGCATCATCCGCAACCTGATCGAGGGCGCGCAGTTCCTGCGCAGCCACATCCTGTGGTTCTACAACCTGGCTGCGCTCGACTACGTGAACCCGCTCAACGCGCTCAAGGCCGATGCGGCCGACGCGTACGATTTGGCGCAGGCTGCCGGCACGTCCATCAACAGCGACTTCAACGTGTTGAAGGAGCGCCTGACGAACTTCGCCGACAACGGCCAGCTGTCCATCTTCTCGGGCAACTGGTTCGACGCCGAGGACGGCACCGCCTATCAGCTGCCGCCCGAGCTCGACCTCATCTGCACCGCCCATTATCTTGAGGCGCTGACCATGCAGGCGAAGGCTTCGCAGGTTTCCGCTTTGCTGGGCGGCAAGATGCCGCACGTCATGACGATCATCCCCGGCGGCACCGCATTCGTGCCCACCGATCAGAAGCTCGACGACCTCAAGGGCCTCGTCGACGAGATCTACACCTGGGTTGCCACCACCATGATCCCGGACACCTTGGCTATCGCTCCGTACTACATGGATGCGCTCACCTGGGGCAAGGGCTGCGGTCGCTACATCGCTTGGGGCGTGTTCGAGAACAAGAGCATGGAGATGGCGGATCGCTATCTGCCCATGGGCGTCGTCGACGACAAGCTCAACCTGTCCGACGTGCAGGAAAACCTCATCACCGAGTACATGGGCCGCTCCTGGTACAAGGGCGACGCGACCATGACGTCTCCGTACTTCGTTACGGAGCCGGAGTACACGTCCTACGACGTGAACGACCGCTACACGTGGGTCAAGTGCCCCGCGTACGACGGCAAGGCTTACGAGGCCGGCGGACTTTCCCGTATCTTGGCTGCGTACAAGCGCAACGTGCCGTTCGTCAAGGAGCACGTCGACGGTCTGCTCGAAGCGCTGGGCGCTCCCGGCCAGATCGGCGTTGCCCAGTCCACGCTCGGCCGTACCGCCGTTCGTCAGATCGAGACGCTCTACATCGCCGGCCTCATGAAGGAATGGACCGACGAGCTGGTCGAGGCCGTCAAGAGCGGCGACAGCGAGTACTTCCGCGAGCCCGCCACCATCACCGGCGCCGGCTCGGGCTTCTGGGAGGCTCCGCGCGGCGCGCTCTATCACAGCGAGACCGTCAAAGACGGCAAGATCGATGGTTACCAGATCATCATCCCGTCCACGTGGAACCTGGCTCCCATGAACGGCAACGGCGAGAAGGGCCCGCTGGAGCAGGCGCTTATCGGCGTGCCCGTGGGCGATGTGGAGAAGCCGATCAACGCTTTGCGCACGGTTCACAGCTTCGACCCCTGCACGGCATGCGCGGTGCACGTCACCGAGCCGGCCACGGGCAAGAGCTTCGAAACCGTCACGAGCCCGTGGGGGGTGAAGTAACATGGCGCACTTGGCACATTATCGCGAAGCGCATCCGATGCCCTTCGTCATCACGCACTGGATCAACCTGGTTGCGATGGTCCTGTTGATCGTCACCGGCTTCGCTATCCACTTCCCGTTCTGGCCGCTCTTCATGGGCATTGCCCGCGGCGTGCATGTGTTCTGCGGCTTCGTGCTGTTCATCAACTGCATCGTGCGCGTGCTGATGGCGTTCTTCGTCAAGTCCGCTCCGGACGGCGGTACGCGCTATCAGGTTACGGACTACAAGACGTGGCTGCCGCAGGCTGACAACCGTCACCAGCTGGGCGCGTGGATCAAGTACTACCTGTTCCTGAAGAAGGACCATCCGCTGGGCGCCAAGCTGGGCGTGCCGCAGAAGATCAGCTACCTGATGATCCCGATCCTTATCATCGTCATGTTCTACACGGGCCTTGCCCTGTGGGCTCCTACGATGAACCTCGGGTTCTTCGCGGCTGGCACCGACCTGGTGGGCGGCCTCATGTCGATGCGCATCATCCACTACTTCATGATGTACATCTTCATCTGCTTCATGCTCATCCACATGTACCTGGCCAACATCGAGGGTATTTCCCCGACGCTGCTCATGTTCTTCTGGAAAGAGCACGGCGGCTTGGTCTACGATCCCGAGAAGCACACGATCGTGGGCGAGGACGACCTGCATCACAAAGAGAAGGCGTAAGCGCTCTTTGTCGAAAGCGGTATGACGTACGAACCGGGCCGGATCCCTCGAGGGGTCCGGCCCGGTTTTTTCATCGGTGGCGGGCTTCTCGCGTGTGCGTGCTCGTCCTTGTGCTTGCGCTTACCGCGCGGCTTCGATGAAGCGGACGAAGGCGTCTGCCTGTCGTTCCAGGTAAGGAGCGGACGCGTCCAGCTTGAGGACGCCGTCTTGGGCTTGCGAGCCAACGTGCGGTATGCAGAGGCGGGGCTTGTTCATGACGCGCGCGTTGAGGTAGTTCAGCATGCCGGCAAGCTGCTCTTGCGCATGCTCGGCGCCGCTCATGCCGATGCTGGCTCCTGAAAGGGCTACGGGCTTGCCTACGATGACCGGCCCTTCCGTTGCGCTGACCGGCCGTGAGAGCCAATCGAGGAGGTTTTTGAGCGGCCCGGGAATAGCGTGGTTGTATTCGGGGCTGAACAGCCACACGCCGTCGGCGTCGCGAACGGCTTGCCGTACGCGAGCGATGGCAGGAGGCTCGGGGTGCTCGGAGTCTTCGTTCATAAAGGGGACGTCGTCCCAGTTCAGAATAGTGAACGTTACGTCGGGGCGTCGCTGTTTCAGCAGTTCGCCCGCCGCCTGCGCAACTTGGAGATTGTAGCTGCCCACGCGTCTCGACCCTACGATGGCAAGTACGTTCATGTGCTCTCCTTCCGCTTTGCCGGACCCTCCCGTAGAAGGGTGCTTCCTAGACTATAATGGCAGGGAATCATCAAGGTTTCGAAAAGGATACCGAACTGTGGCTGAATTAACCGAAGAGCAAATCGCGCAAGAAGAGAAGTTCTTGGAAGGCGTGCCCCGCGTCAACGTGGGCGCGTTGTTCCTTCCTCCCATCTGGGGGCCGGCGCACGGCATGTGGGCCACTATCCTGTTCTACCCCCTCTGGCTGTTCGCGGACAACACGTTCTATGCGGCGTTCGCGCAGCGCACGCCCTTGGCCATCGGCGTTGCGCTTCTGGTGCTGCTGACGTTGACGGCCGGGACGGTGGCGTTTTCCATCGTGGCCCAGCCGTTCGCTGCGCATCGGGCGGCCAAACGGGGCGTCGACAAGGAAGCGTACTTGAAGCGCGAGCGCGTTTGGGCTGTTGCGAGCGTGATCATTGGGCTGTGCATGCTGGCTGCGGCGACGTACTACAACCTGGTCGTGCGTCCGACGATAGGGGCGTGACGGCTGTGATAGCGGATGATGCTGCGAAGGGCTGCGACGACGCCCGCGCTTTACGTTCCATCGCGGTTCTGTGCGTGGGCAACAAGCTCATGCTCGACGACGGCGTGGGGCCTGCCGTATACGAGGAGCTGATCGAGCGCTACGAGATTCCCCAGAACGTGCAGCTGTTCGATTTGGGGTGCCTCAGCCTTGACATGCTCGATTCCGTTCGCGCGTTCGACATGATCATCACGGTGGACGCCGTGGACGGCACCGATGCCGAGCCGGGCACGGTGTTTCGCTTCGAACCCGATGCCATGGCGCGCCGAAGCGGAGCCAGCGCATCGCTGCACGACCTCAAGCTGATCGACCTGTTCGATTCCGCTGCGCTTCTGGGATACCGGGCGGAAGGCCTGTGCTTGGGCATGCAGGTGGAGAACGCCTCGCCCGCCGTGGTGACCATCGGGCTGACGCCGCGCGTGCATGCGGCCCTGCCGCTTCTGGTCGATACCGTGGCGGGGGAGCTTGCGCGCTTGGGCTCGCCGCTTTCTCCGAAGACGCTCCGCTAGCGTTCGTTCTGCGCATCGCTGCGGGGTGGCGGCGCGTCAACGCGGCATCTTCGATTCGGTGACGGTCGCCCGGTGCTTCTCCTGCGCGCAAGCATGCGCGCTATCGTTTTCGAGAAACGGTAGGATCGCGCGCTGCGCGGTTAGAAGGAGATGCACGTCTATGCTTATACACACGATCAGCGCGTACGAAACTTCGGCAGAGGATTTTTTCGGTCGTTTGGCCGACTGGCGGGTCGATATGCTGCTTGATACGCGCCTGAAGAACACGAACCAGCTTTCCGGTTTCACTAAACGCGATGACCTGGCGTTTTTTGCTGACAAAGTGGCGCATGCGCAGTATGCGCACGACAAGCTGTTCGCTCCGGCTCCCACTATGCTCGAGCGCTACCTCAACGGCAACATAGGGTGGGAAGCTTACGCGAGCGCCTATCGAGCCGACATGGAAAAGCGTGCGGCGGTCGCGCGGTTCTTCGAGCGGTACGGCGATTTCGAATCGGTTGCGCTTGTCGGCACGGCTACGCGCAAGCGCCGCTCCCATGCCGAAGTGCTTGCGGACATGCTTCGGGAGGCTTTGGAATCGTAGGCGCCCATGCGCCGTTCGGCTTGGCGCGGAAAGGGCGCGGTTCTGGGGTCGGCGTGCGGATCGGTCCCGACGGCTGCACCCCTCTGCCGCTTCATCCAATCCGTCTTCTTGTAAAACTAGCACTTGCTTGGTATTATACTAGCAAGTGCTAGTTTTACTTGAGGGGAGATCATCATGCCGGAAGGCAAGCGGGGCGCGCCGACGCGCGACCGGATACTCGACGAGGCGTTCGGGCTTTTCGCCGATCGCGGGTTCCATGCGGTTTCCGTTCGGGACATCGCGGCGGCCGCGGGCATCAAGGACGCGTCGCTGTACAACCATTTTCCTGGAAAGCAAGCCCTGTTCGACGCGATCATCGCGCGCGAGCTCGACCGTTTGCGCGCGATGTTCCAGCCGAAGGGCGTCCTGTTCGACGTCGGGGACGACCCGCGGGAATACGACCCGTCCGATCCCCGTGCGCTTGAGAGGCAGGTGCATGAATCCGTCAGGCCGTTTTTCGAAGATGCTTCGCTGCGGCAGCTGCGTCGCCTGCTCGTTATCAGCCAGTTCGAGAGCGAGGACGCTGCGCAGGCGTACCGCCTTGTGTTCATCGAGCGCCCGCTTGCCTTGCAGCGGTCGGCTTTCGAACATGGAATGGCAACGGGGACCCTGCTGCGCGACGACGCCGCACGGATGGCACTGGAGTTTCAAGGCCCGGTGTTTCTCATGCTGCATGCTGGCATGACCTGGGACGAAGCGAAACCGAAGGTGAGCGCGCTCCTGGCGTCGTTCCTGCGGCGCTACGGCGCGGCGGGGAAGGCTCCTGCGGGCGCCGCTGCGCCTTCGGGTTCTTCGGAAGCAGCTGATGAAAGAGGACGCTCATGACGTGCTTGGTGGCATACGCATCTCAAACCGGGTTCACGCGCGCGTACGCCGAGTGGATCGCGGACGATCTGGAATGCCGGGCCGTTGCGTACGGTCAGGCGACCGACGAAGACGTGGCGGCGTGCGACGTGGTGGTTATGGGAGGGTGGTTCCATGCGGCCTCGCTTGCCGGAGGATCGTGGCTGAAGCGCATGCGCAAGGCTCATCCGAACGTCCGCTTCGTCGTGTTTGGCGTGGGCGCGACTCCTGTAGAGTGGACCGATCAGGTGGAAGAGGGCTTGGCCCGCGCGCTGCCTTCGCCGGACTTCGACGACGTGCCGCGCTTCTACCTGCGCGGAGGCTTCGACTACGCCAAGCTGGGCCTACGCGACAAGCTTATGATGAAGCTGTTTCTCAAGGCTCAGGAGAAGGCGGCGCAAAGCGACGAGCGAGCCGCTGCGATGCTGGAGGGCATGCGCGAGGGCTTCGACGGCACCGATCGGGATGCCATCGTCCCCGTGGTTGCCTGCGCGAGGTCGCTGCTGGACGAGGCGGTGCGACCGTAGCGCCGCTCCGTGCGGTGTGCGCGCTGCGCGCTGTGCCACGCCGACGCGGGATTGCCCATCATGGCGCTTAGCCGGCCGCCGTACAATGGGCCGGACGGAAAGGAGCGTGCGCATGGTTCGATACGATGCGGCTATCGCGGATGCGATGATGGTGAACGTAACGGCTCAAAAAGAGCTCGAGAGCCTGGAGATATTCGAAGCCGAGCGGGGGCGCGTGGCGTTTCGGCTCGACGTGCCGCAGGAGGTGCTGAACTATCACGGCACCATCCACGGCGGCTTTTTGGCGACGTTGTGCGAGATCGCCGCAGGCATGGTCGCGTATTCGTGCGGCGTGAGCAACGTGGCGTTGACGAGCTCGGTCAACTTCGTCAAAGCGGTGGGGGCCGGCCCCCTTGTCGTAAGGGCGAAGACGTCCCACGAGGGTCGCAGCACGGTGATCGCGCATTGCCGGGCCGAAACGTCCGAGGGGCGGTTGGTGTGCGAGGCCACGTTCACGCTGTTCGTGCTCGGGCCGCTTGAGCGGGCATAGCGGTCCGAGCATCCGGGCGCTACCCCAAGAGGAGCGCGATCTTCTCCATGCGCTCGGCTATCGGCACGCCGAAGGGGCATCGGGGCTCGCAGGCGCGGCAGGCAATGCAGTCCGCAGCCGTGGCGTCGAGGGCGTCGTAGTGCGCCTTGACCGATGCAGGGGCCTCGCCTTGGACGGTCGCCAGGTCGTAGAGCTTGTTCGCCATAGCTATGTCGATGCCGGAGGGGCAGGGGGCGCAATGCCCGCAGTAGGTGCACTGGCCGTAGTAGGCATGCTTGGGGGCGCTTGCCAGAACGGTCGCGTAATCCTTCTGGGCGTCGCTCGAGGTTTCGTAGCGCACGGCGTCGGTAACGTGCGCTGGCGTGTCGAATCCGGCTAGGATGCTGGCTGCGGCGGGCCGGGTGAGCGCGTAGTGAATGCACTGGATGGGCGTGAGGGCCACGCCGAACGGCGAAGCCTCGGCGCTGAACAGGCGCCCCCCTGCGTATCCTTTCATGATGGTAAGCCCCACGCCCTCCCGTTCGCAAAGCGCGTAGAGCTCGGCTCGAACGGGGTCCATGCCTTCGAGCGCGTCGTCATAGTCGAAGGCGAATGCCGTTTCCAGGCTGGTCGTGGCCGGCAAAAGGTCGAAAGCCGGGTTCACGCTGAACATGATGACCTCGATCTTGCCCGAGCGCGCCGCCGCCTGCGCCACGTCGGGGCGATGTGTGGACAGTCCGATATGGCCGATGACGCTGCTTTCCTGGAGCTCGTGCACGTAGGCGAAGAACGGTCCGTTCATGATCTGGTCGAACTCGGCAAGGTCGTCCACGTAATGGATCATGCCCACTTCCACGTGATCGGTTGCCAGGCGCGCGAGCAGGTCTTCGAAGGCGTTGCGCGCAAGGTCGAGGTCGCGCGTGCGCACGTACTGCCCGTTTTGCCAGGTGGATCCAATGTGGCCTTGGATGATCCACCGATCCCGGTTGCCTGCGATGGCCTTTCCCAGGTTGCTGCGTACGGCGGGCTCGGCCATCCAGCAGTCCAAGATGTTGATGCCGGCCTGCATGCAGGCGTCGACGACGGCTTGCACCTCGCTGGCGGACTTGCGCTCCATCCACTCCGCTCCGAACCCGATCTCGCTCGCTTCCAAGCCGGTGTTGCCCAGTTTGCGATAGCGCATGTGGTTTCCCCCTTGTTGCTCGATTCCTTTTCGGGCGTCGTTTCCCGTCCGCCCGAGCCTACGCTTTGCCGCAGTTGGGGCAAAGGTCGCAGATGAAGCACTCGCCGCATTTCGGCCGCCGTGCGATGCAGGTTTCGCGGCCGAACAGCACCCACTGGTGGTTGATGGGGCCCCACCATTCGCGAGGATACAGCTTGAGCAGCGCGTCCTCGGTTTTCGCGGGCGTGTCGGCGGAGGGTCCTGCAAGCTTGAGCTTGTGCGCGATTCGGAACACGTGCGTGTCCACGGCGATGCCTTCGACAATGCCGAACGCCTCGTTGAGCACGACGTTCGCGGTTTTGCGGCCCACTCCGGGAAGCTTCTGCAGCTCGTCGATGTCGCGCGGAATCTGGCCGCCGTACTCGGACACCACCAGCTGCGCGCACTTGATCACGTTCGCGGCTTTCGTACGGTAGAACCCGATGGTGCGGATGATTTCTTCGACGTCGGCTGGGTTGGCGGACGCCAGGTCGGCTACGGTGGGGTAGCGTTCCCAAAGCGCCGGCGTTACCTTGTTGACGCCCTTGTCGGTGGTTTGGGCGGACAGCAGCACGGCGATGGTCAGCTTGAACGGGTCGCCCCAGTAATGCAGCGCGCATTCGGCGGCGGGGTAGTGCTCGTTCATGCGCTGCGCGATTTCGATGGCGCGCTCGCGTTTCGCTTTCACGGTTTCGCGGGGCAAGGGATCCTCCTTTGCAGGATGCGATTCGGATGCGGTCAAGTATAGTGAACTTTCGGGTTGGTGTCTGCTTGCAAGACGGGCTGCGGGTGTTTTCGGCTTCGCTGGCCGGCTGGTTTCGAGATCGTGTCAAATCGAACGAGTTTTGCTGGTCCTCAATCAAGAATAAAGCGAGTGCGCAAGTCTTTGACCAGGCATGATGAAAAACGCCCCTCGATCATTTTGCTCAGGAAGGCGAAAAACCGCCGCAAAACTCGCTCAATTTGGCAGCGGTTCGATCCGCCGGTGCAAACTGCCTGTTTGCGGGCGGGCGAACGGCAGGCGAACGGGAGCGGCTTGCGGCTTGCATCGATGTTCTTTGTCGGTTGCGGCCGGTTGCCCGCGCCTTCCGCGCGGGCTTTAAGGTACACTGGTCGGCGCTCGTGCGCGCGCTGTGCGACGGGCGCATACGCAACAAAGCTGCAAGCCGCCCATCGCGGCTTTTCGTGCTGCTCGGATAGAGAAAAGGGAACGACCATGCTCATCGACTCGCTCACGTTCGCATTGGAGAAATCCGGGTGCCTTGACGCGTTTTGGGACAAGCTGGACGCGGGCGAGGACGGCGCGCTCGGCGTGGCGAACTCGGCGCGCCCCTTCCTGATTGCCGCCCGTTTCGCGCACAGGCCGCAAACGACCCTGGTCGTGGTGGCGGGCGAAGACGCGGCGGTGTCGTTCGCGCGCAGCGTGGCGGCTTATCTGGGCGACGAGCGTGTCGTCCGCTTTCCCGAACGAACCGACTATCCGTTCAATCCCAAGCCCAGCGACGCGAGCATCGTGGCGCGCCGCATGGAGGCCGTGCATGCGCTTTCGACCGGACGGCCGGTCGTGGTGGTGGCAAGCGCCCGCTCGCTCGTGCGCATGCTGGCTCCGGCCGGCTCGTCGGTTGCGACGCCGGTTGTGTTCGAGGCCGGGAAGGAACTGGGCGCTATGGAGGGCGCCGACGCGGCGGGCATCGCTTCCTTCGAGGACGTGGCGCGCGCTTTGGAAGAGCGCGGGTACCGCAACACCGGCGAGCTTGACGGGCCGGGCACCTTCGCCGTTCGCGGGGGCACGATCGACGTGTACCCGGGAAACCTGGTGTACCCGGTTCGGTTGGACTTCTTCGGCGACGAGTTGGACGAGGTGCGGCGCATCGTGCCCTCCACGGGCCAGACCATTCAGGCGCTTGCGCGCGTGGAGGCGTATCCCGTGATGGAGTTCTCGTGCTCGAAAAGCGCTCTTGCCCGAGCCCGCAAGAAGCTCGAACGCCCAGCTCAGACGAATGCCGCTTTACGCGATGCGCTGGAGAAGCTGGACGGGGGCCTGCGCTTCGACGGGTCGGACATGCTGCTGCCCTACCTGTACAACGAGACTGTGACGCTGGGCGCCTATCTTCGTCGCGACGCGCTTTCGGTGCTGGTGGAGCCGCGTTCCCTGTTCGACGACATGACGCATGCCTATGACGACATCGCGGGTCGCGCGAAGGGCACGGGCATCGCCCTCAAGGGGCTGTACGCCGAACCCGGCGCGGTCAGCTTCGGGGAGGGCCAGCGCGCAACCTACGTATCCATCATGCGCGTGGGCGGGCACGTGGACGACGAGCTTCCCGTGAAGCGCGTGGAGGTAGCGGGGCATCCCGACAAGCTGTTCGGGCGTTTGCGCAGCTTGGTGGACACCGACTACACGACGGTGTTCAGCGCGCCGAACTTCCGGGCGCGCCAGGACATGAAGCTGGCGTTCGTGGACCACGGCCTGCCGATCCAGGAGACGCTTGACGTCGAGCAGGATCCGAACGAGACGGAAGGCGCGGCCAAGCGACGGTTGCGCCGCGGCGTGGTGAACGTGGTGGACGTGGACGTGCCGCTGGGCATGATCATACCGAAGGCCAAGCTTGCGGTGATCAGCGTGTCCGATACGCAGGGCGCGTCGACGGCGCGTCCGAGCAGGCACGTCGACATCACGGAGATCACGTTTCCCTACAAGCCGGGCGATTACGTGGTGCATGCCGCCCACGGCGTAGCCCACTTCAAGGAGCTTGTGCGCCGCGACGTGGACGGCACGGCGCGCGACTACCTGCTGCTGGAGTATTCGGAAGGCGACAAGCTGTACGTGCCGGTGGAGCAGCTGGACCGCGTGACGCGCTACGTGGGTCCGGAGGGAGCGAGCCCGCGGCTTACTCGCCTGAACACGGCCGATTGGTCGCGCGCCATGAAGAAGGCGCGCGCCGCCACGAAGAAGCTCGCCTTCGATCTGGTGGACGTGTACGCGCGCCGCGCCACGGTGCAGGGCTACCGTTTCGAGGCCGACACGCTGGCGCAGCGCGAGATGGAGGAGGCGTTCCCGTACCAGGAGACTCCCGACCAGCTTGCCGCCATCGCCGACGTGAAGGCCGACATGCAGTCGGCCAAGCCGATGGATCGCTTAGTGTGCGGCGACGTGGGCTTCGGCAAGACCGAGGTGGCCCTGCGCGCCGCGTTCAAGGCGACTCAGGATTCGAAGCAGGTGATGGTGCTGTGCCCGACCACCATTTTGGCGCAGCAGCACTACACCAACTTCAAGGAGCGCTGCGAGCCGTTTGGCGTGACGGTGGAAGTGCTCTCGCGTTTCCGCACGCCGGCCCAGCAGGCGGCGGCGCTTGCGGGCTTCGCCGACGGCAGCGTGAACGTTTTGGTGGGAACGCATCGCCTGCTCTCCCGCGACGTGAACCCGCACGATCTGGGCCTGGTCATCATCGACGAGGAGCAGCGTTTCGGCGTGGGCCACAAAGAGCAGATGAAGAACCTGCGCGAATCCATCGACGTGCTGACGCTTTCGGCAACGCCCATTCCGCGCACCATGCAGATGTCGCTTTCAGGGGTTCGCGACATGAGCCTGATCCTCACGCCGCCCGATGAGCGGCGCGCCGTCGAGGTCCACGTGGGCGAATGGGACCCCGACGTGGTGAGCGCTGCTATTCGGCGCGAGCTGGCGCGCGGCGGGCAGGTGTACTACGTGTCGAACCGGGTGCGCTCGATCGACGAGGCCGTGCGCCGCGTGACGGCTGCCGCGGGCGAGGCGCGCGTGGGCGTGGCTCACGGCCAGATGACGCGCGAGCAGCTGGAGCGCGTCATGGAGGACTTCAGCGCTGGCGAGCTCGACGTGCTGGTGGCCACCACCATCATCGAGAGCGGCATCGACAACCCGCATACGAACACCCTCATCATCGAGGACTCGCAGCGCTTGGGTTTGGCGCAGATGTACCAGCTCAAGGGCCGTGTGGGCCGGTCGTCCACGCAGGCGTACGCCTTCTTCATGTTCCCCGAGCACATGGAGCTTACCGAGGAGGCTGCCGCGCGCTTGACGGCGTTGAACGAGCATACCGACTTGGGCAGCGGCATGCGCATCGCCATGCGCGATCTGGAGATACGCGGAGCGGGCAGCCTCATGGGCGCCGAGCAGTCGGGCAACATGTCCGCCGTCGGCTTCGACCTGTTCGCTCAGATGCTCGCTCAAGCCGTGACGGCTACGCGCGAGGGCGACCTGAAGGCCGTCGATCAGCTGCCGCCGGCCTTGTCCGACATCACGGTGAACGTGCCGGGCCATACCTACCTGCCCGAGGACTACGTGCCGGAGGCGGACGAGCGCGTGCTGTGGTACCGCAAGATCGCGTCGGCGGCGACCGAGCAGGCCGTCGAGGACGTGTACCAGGATATGGCCGACAAGCGGCCCGATATGCCGCAGGCCGCGAAGAACCTGTTCGAGAAGGCGCGCATCAAGGCATTTGCGAACGAGCATCACATCAAGACCGTTTCGGTGACGGCGGGTCGCTTGGTGGTGGAGCCGATCGACGTGTCGCGCGACCAGATGACGCCGCTGCGCCGTGCGGGCGGACGCTACCTGGCCGACAAGCGCAAGCTCCAACTGCCCCTGCGCTATTTCAAGCTTGACGAGGGCGATAACCTTCTGGGGCCGGTCGCCGAGTTTCTGAAAGAGCTGGCGAAGTGACGGGCGAGGCCGTGCGGGCGGGCGAGGCGTTTTTCCGCCAACGTTTCTGGCGCGGGATCGCGGCTGCTTTGGTGGGCGCGTCGCTGTGGGGGTTCTCGGGGGCGTGCGCGCAGTTTTTGATCGCGGGGTACGGGGCTTCTCCCGCGTTCATCACGGCGGCGCGCATGCTGGGGGCGGGCTTGCTGTTCTTGGCGGTGCTGCTGGTTCGCCAGCGCGCGCACGTTCTGGCGATGTTGCGCGATCGGGCGACTTTGGCGCGTTTGGCGGTGCTGGGCGTGGTGGGGCTGTATCCTTCTCAGATCACGTACACGATCGTCGTCGAGTACACGAATGCCGGCACGGCTACCGTGCTGCAATGCATGGGCATCGTGTTCGTCATGCTGTATGCGTGCTTGTCTGCAAGGAAGCTGCCGCAGCGGCGCGAGCTGATCGGCTTGGTTTTGGCGATGGCGGCAACGTGGCTTATCGCCACGCAGGCCGATCCCGGAGCGTTCGCGGTGCCGGTTGAGGGCCTGCTGTGGAGCGTTGCAAACGGCTTGGCAGTCGCGTTCTACATCGTGTATCCGAAGCGCCTGTTCGCGCAGTGGGGAAGCTTGCCCGTAACGGGGCTGGGTATGTTCGCGGGCGGGTTGGCGGCGTTTGGAATGTGGCTGGCGGGCGCGGCCTGGGGCCAGCCGCCGGTCGTTCCCGGCTTCGACGCGGCCGGCTGGGCGGTGGTCGCGGCGATCATCGCGGTGGGCACGTTCGCGGCGTACGGTCTGTATTTGCATGGCGTGTCGGTGGTGGGCCCGGTGAAGGGCAGCCTGCTGGGGACGATGGAGCCGCTGGGCGCTACGGTGTTCGCGGCGCTTTGGCTGGGGACGGTGTTCACGGGCGCCGATTGGGCGGGCTTCGTGCTCATGATAGCCATGATCTTCCTGGTCACGGGCGAGAAGCCGCAACCGAAGGGCGAAGCAGCTGATACGCCCGATTAGCGCTTCTTCAGCTCTGCCATGGGAATGGCGTTTTTGCCGCTCACGTTCACGCCGCGAAGAAGCGCAACATATCTTTTCATAACGCCGCCTTTGCAAAGGTTTTGATTCGATCGTTGCCTATTGAAAGCGTGCGCGCAAGGGGCTTTGCAGCGGTACAATAGCAAGGCTTTGATGCGATTCGCGAGAGAGGAGCGCGGCCGTGGGGCTGTTCATGACGTTGGGAGATGCTTCGCCTGAGGAGGCTGCCAAGCTGTGGGGAGACGACATCTTCTCTCAAGCGAAGGATGCGAATCCTGATCGCTTGCGCGTGTTCGACCTGCATTGCGATACGCTCGATCGCCTGGCGCTTTCGGGCGATCCCGGGGTTCCGGGCGGATTCGCCGAGCATGATGCGGCAATCCCTCGCTCGCGCATGAGCTCGCTGGAGGACAACGCCGCCCATGTTTCGCTTGCGCGCACCGCGCCGTTTTCCTGGTGCCAGTGCTTTGCAGTGTTCGTCCCCGACCAGCTGCAAGGCGATGCAGCGTGGGCGCTGTTCGAGCGCGTGAGAAGGTTTTGGGAGACATCTTTGGAGCGCCATCGCGATGCGATCGCGCGCGTGCGCGACGTGCGCGAGATCGAGGACGCGTTTGCGGCGAGCAAGACCGCCGGGATGCTCACCGTGGAGGGCGCGTCGTTTCTGCAGGATGACGGAAAGGCGTCGGCGCGCCTTGACGCGTTGGCGGAAGCCGGGGTGCGCATGGTCACCCTTACCTGGAACGGCCGGAATGCGTTGGGAAGCGGCAACGAAACGCTTGACGGATTAACTTCGTTCGGGGGCGCGTGCGTGCGCGAATTGGAAGCGCGCGGCATCGTGGTGGACGTTTCCCATCTGAACGAGGCGGGCTTCAGGGACGTATGCGCGATAGCCTCCCGACCCTTCGCCACTTCGCATTCGAACGCGCGGGCGATATGCGACCATCCGCGCAACCTGGAGGATTGGCAGTTGCGCGAGATTGCCGACTGCCAAGGCATCGTCGGATTGAATTTCTGCCGGGACTTCCTATCGGACCTGCATGCCGATCCTTCGCCTGACGACGTGCTGCGTCACGTCGATCGCATCTTGGAAACGGCAGGGGAGGACGTGCTTGCGCTCGGTAGCGACTACGACGGCTGCGACGTGCCCAGCTGGCTCGATCCATGCGATCGCGTCGCCGACTTGCACGCGCTGCTCGAGCGACAGTTCGGGCCGAACGTTGCCGACAAGGTGTTCTTCGAAAACGCGCGCGCCTTCTTCGACCGCATGGGGTAGCGGCCTCGCCCGAAACGCCGGTTCGATTATCTTCGGGTAAGTAGCGTTCTGGTGGTGCGCCCGAATCCCGAGCGCTCCCGTGGCTTCCGGTCGCGCTTGCTTACCGGTAGCACGTAACCGTCATGCGCGCGATCTGCTTGCCCAGGTCGTCCTCGACGACAACGGTGTAGAAGGCCAGGTGACTGCCTGGCTTGTCGCATGTGGCAGTCGCGGTCAGCTTCGACCCTTTCGTCGAGCGGAGGAAGCTGATGGCATGGTCTACGGAAACGGTGGGCTTTTCGCCGATGTTGCAGGCTATGGCCAAGGCGAAGTCCGCCAACGTGAAGATGGCTCCGCCCATGACGCTTCCCATTGCGTTTCGGTGCACGTCCGACAGTTTCATGTCGCACACGGCTCGTCCCCTGCATCCTTCGACCACGCGGCAGCCAGCTGCTTGGGTGGCGAAGCGATCGTTCTCGAACACGGCTGCGATTTCTTCAAGGGAAGGGTTTTCGGAAAGCATGGGCGTCTCCTTTTCCGGGTACTCGATGCGAACGCCCCGACGAAGCCGGGGCGTTGCGAGGTTGCGTCAATGTGCGGTCGGGTTTATTCCGCGGGAGTTGCAACGGCGGCGTACAGCTCCAGGTAATCGCCGTCCGTCACGGTAACGGTTTGGGATCCCCCTGCGATCACGTACTTCGTCTGCGTAATGGAATCGCTGTCGAAGTCGAGATCCTTCATGACGAACGCCGCGCTGTCCTGCGATGCGTTCGCGGACGCCTCGGCGCTCACCGTGACGGTGTACGTTCCGGCGGGGATATCGACTCCCACGCGATACAGCCCGTTCTCGTAGGGAGCCGCGGGGGCGAAGCTCGCCGCCTTGCTCGGGTACATGCGCAGCTCGTCTTTGCCGGGCAGGAAGGCGATCGCGTCGCCGGCCTCAAGCTGTGCGAAGTAGTTGCCGAAATACGAGACCGCCAGCTCAAGCGAATAGGTTCCCGTGTCGTCGTCGCGATCGAACACGTAGTAGGTGCTCTCGGCATCCGAGCTTCCTTCGAGGAAGTAGAGTCCCGGCTCGATGTCCTTTCCCGGGCCTATCTGGTACACGCCGGCTGTGCAGCGACCGTCCTCGACGGTGCTCGGAAGATCGCCCACCGCTTTCTCGATATCCTCGAGCGTAAGCCCTTCGTAGCGGCTGGTGCCGTAGTCGTCCGGGTTGCCGTTTTCGTAGGAATGGTTGTATCCGTATCCCGGTCCGTCGTAGCGAGGGTCAAACGAATCGTTGTAGCTGCGATCGAAGTACAGGGCTCCGCACGCTACGCAGCCGACGCATCCGCCAACGCCTAAAACGAACGCCAGCAGGCACCCGCAGAGCACCCAAGGCCATACCTTCTTCTTTTGCGGTGGCTGCGCGGCGGCCGGGTAGGGAGGCTGCACGGGGTACGGGGGCTGCGGCTGCGGCGGCTGGCCCGCCGACGCGTAGTGCGGCGAGGGCGCGCCGGCGTAGGGGGATTGCGGCTGCTGCGGCTGGGGGCCGCCGTATGTCGGGGGCTGCGGCGGCTGGCTCGTGCTGCTGTAAGGCTGCTGGCCGTAAGGCGGCGCGGGCTGGTCGTTTTGCTGGTCGCCCTCGGGGCGCTCGGGTTCGTTCATGTGACCCTCCTGAAACTCTTCGTTGCGGCGTGCGGTGACGTGTCGCGGGCTTTGCTAGGCTTGTTCGCACCCAGCTTCTTCGGTAAGGAAAACTTCGGCGCTTTCCTCGATCAATTGCACGGCTCCTTGCGCGCAGGCGCTTACGCACAGGCCGCAGCCTATGCAGTAGCGTGCATCGAAAGCAAGCGTCCCGTCTGCGGGGTCTGGGTAGCGCGCGCCGGTCGGGCAGACGGCCGCGCAGTCAAGCGCGTTCGTGCACAGCGCACGGTCGGTGCAGGATATGACAACCGGTATGTTCGGAGCGATGGCGGGCTCGCGGTCGATGGCTTCGAGCAGCATGCGCCGTTTGGGATGCATGGTCTGCTTCGTGTGTCCTTCGGGGGCGAAGTCGTTGAACTGCGGGCTTTCGTTGAGGTTGAGCCGCGCTCGCGCCCGTGCGCGCTCCTTGCGCTCGTAAAATTGCTGCAAAACGTCCGAGTTGCGCAGACGGCGCTTGCCCGAGGCGACGTCTGCCACGTCGGCCGCCAGATTCGTGAACGCGCTGCGTCGATCGACCCCTTCGGGATTCGCCAGATCTTTGACCAGGTTCTCCTTTTCGGGAATTGTTTCAAGGTAGCCCACCTTGCGTCCCGTCCACTGCTCCGCCGTGGCAATGGCGTGCGTGAACAGCATTTCGCCGAACTCTCCCGCCCGGTCGCAGTCGGCGCAGTAAGCTAGGTCCCCCGCGATGCTCACGGGGATGTTCTCGGCCAAAACGAGCGTCCAGAACTCCGGGGAAAGCGTGGCCAGGCAGGGCAGCACCACCACGTTGGCGGCAGGCTGGAATCCGGGGAAGATGTTCTCCTTGCAGGTGATCACCACGTCCTCGCCGCGCAGGGCGATGCGCCGCACGCGGGCGTGCAGGTCGATCATCGTCACGCGCGTGGAGGTGAACGCGTCGCAGATTCCCAGGCAGATGCCGCAGTTCGTGCAGGCTTGCGCATCGATGACGGGCAGTTCCTCGGAGTTGAATTCAATGGCGCCGTGGGGGCATGCGCGTGCGCAGCGGTCGCATGCCGAGCCCCGGAATCGCGTGCAGAAATCCCGCAGCACAAGAATGCGCTGCGGGTGCACGGTCCGCTCATCCTGCGTGTTGTCGGCGACCTCAGCCACCGAACGCCTCACTTGCCACCTGGTCGATGCGCGCAAGCACGTCCTCGCGCGGCAGAAGTTCGATGCTCTCGAACAGCGGCGGCGACACCATGTTGCCGCATACGGCCACGCGCAGGGGCTGGAACAGCAGCTTCGGCTTCAGTTCCAGCTGCTCGCCCACGGCGCGGCATGCTTCCTGCAGCGCTTCGGCTTCCCAGGCCACGCTTTGGTCGGCAAGCACGCCGCGGCAGGCCGCCAGAGCTTCGTCGGCGCGAGCGCCCTCCTTCTTGAGCACCTTGTTGACGCTCTTTTCGTCAAGCTCGCGCACTTCGGGTCCCCAGAACATGAAGCCCAGCTTGGAAACCACGTCGTCGAGGCGCGTCAGGCGTTCCGCCACCAGGGGATACAGCCCCAGGTAGAACTCGGCGCGCGCAGAGATGTCCTCCGGCGTGGCGCCCAGCTCCAGCAGCCAGGGAAGCGACGCCTGTACCCAGGCGTTCGCGCCCATGTCCTTGATGTACTGGCCGTTCATCCAGTCCAGCTTCGTCTCGTCGAACACGGCGTCTTTCTTGGTCACGCGGTCCAGGCTGAAGCGCTCGCACAGGGTGGCACGGTCGATGAGCGTCGTCTCGCCGTCGAGCGACCAGCCCAGAAGCGCCAGGAAGTTCACCATGGCGTCGGGCAGGTAGCCGCGCTCGCAGAACTCCTCGACCGAGGCCGCGCCGTGGCGCTTCGACAGCTTCTTGCCGTCCGGCCCCAGGATCATCGACAGGTGCGCGAACGTGGGCACGTCGAAGCCGAGCGCCTCGTAGATGAGGATCTGGCGCGGCGTGTTGGACAGGTGGTCGTCGCCGCGGATGACGTGCGTGACGCCCATGTTCGCGTCGTCGCACACCACGGCGAAGTTGTAGGTGGGGGAGCCGTCCGTGCGCACGACGATCATGTCGTCCATCACCTCGGCTGGGAAGCTGACGTGACCGTACACGGCGTCGTCGAACTCGATGGGGCCGTGGTTCTCGGGCACGCGCAAACGCCACACGTGCGGCTCGCCTGCGGCGATGCGCGCAGCTGCGTCAGCGGGGTCGATGCAGCGACAGGTGCGGTCGTAGCCGGCGTAGCCGCCTTCGTTCGCCTCGGCTGCGGCGCGCTTGGCGTCGAGCTCTTCTTTCGTGCAGAAGCAGGGGTACACGCTGCCGCGCTCTTTCATGAGTTCGAGCGCTGCGGCGTACGTGTCCATGCGCTGGGTTTGGAAGTACGGTCCGGCCTGGCCGCCCACCTCGGGGCCTTCGTCCCAGTCAAGGCCGAGCCACTTCATGGCATTGAGGATGACCTGCACGTTTTCTTCGGTGGAGCGCTCGGGGTCGGTGTCTTCGATGCGCAGGATGAAGTCGCCGCCCATCGCGCGGGCGAACGCCCAGTTGTAGATGGCCGTACGGGCTCCGCCTACGTGCAGCCGCCCGGTAGGCGACGGGGCGAATCGAACGCGAACTTTCTTCTCGTCTGTCATAGCCGTGGTAATCCTCCAGTTGAATAACGTCATGTTCAAGCCGAAGCGCGGGCTTCGGCGGTGCTTGCAAGTATAGACAACCCGAAGGCCGGAGCAAACCGCGGCTGGCCCATCCTCACTCAAAATGCTCGACCGAGCAGCAGCAGGAAGCTGCTCGCGCACGGGTCGCGCAGCGCCGAGAACCTCGCCGTCCGCTTTCTTAACGGGGAAGGCTCCGGCGCCGCAGCGCCGTTCCCGTGAACGCGGCGATCAGGGACAGCGCGCCCGTGACCGTCAGCCAGACGGCCCCCATTCCCATCCAGAATGCGGGCGGGTACATGGTGATGAGCAGCGACTCGTACGAGAACGTCCAGGTTCCGTCGGCGAAGAACAGCGAGTGGAACGCGGCGAAAAAGCCGTTGAAGTCGACGACCACCCAGGCGGACAGCGCGGCGAACACGGCCAGCACGACGATCCCCGCGCAGGCCAGCGCGCCGCCCACAGCCCGTTTGCCAGCGCGTATGCCCAGGTAAACGCAGAACGCGACAGCGGCGAGGGCAACGGCGGCAAAAGCGACGCCCGCAGCCGCTATCACGCGGTGCACGTCGTCGAGGTGCGAGAGCGCTTCGGGGTTGAGCGTGTAGGCGTCGGGCGCGGCGGCAAGGGCTGTTTCGTCGGCTTCGGCGTAGGGCGTCTGCGCGTTGCGGTTGACGTCGCGCAGCATGGCGAACACGGCTTCCCGGTCGTTGGACCCCACGGTGTAGTCGCGCGTTGCGACGGCGGCTTGCACCAGATCGTCGTGCGAGAACGGCGTCGACGGGTTGTCCGCGCCGCTGAACATGCCGGCCAGCATGCCGGTGGTTTGCGGCAAGCAGCACGCGCCGAGCCCCGCCGCCACGAACGTGACGGCTAGGGCGATGGCGGCAATCCCCTGCGCAAGGCCGTGCTTTGCCCCGCGCCTTGTTTCGTGCGACGGCATCTTCGGCTCCCTTAGTCCTTGTCAACCCAGATGGTGGCGGCGGTCATGCCCTGCATGTCCTTCGAGATGGTGGGCAGGGGCCCCAAGCGGCTGAACACGCCCTGGAACACGCCGTCGTACAGGTACAGGCCGTTCAGGTTGTTGTACATCTGCGGATCGAAGGGCACCTGGTCGTCGGAAAGCCCGTCTATCCCCGTGTCCGGCGGCAGCGTGAGCGTCTTGAAGGGGCGGATGTAGCGCTGCACGATGAAGGGGTAGCCCGCGCGTCCGTTCGCGAAGCGGTCGACCAGCTCTTCCCAGCGTTCGGGCGAAACGGCGCAGCCTGCGTAGACATCGTCGGCCCCGTAGTGGTCGGTGGGCTTGATGATCCATTCGTCCTTGTTCGCGCGGATCTGATCGACGTTGACGTGGTCGTCGTCCAAGAACGCGGTCAGGGGCACGGTTCTCTCGACGAACGAGATCTCGTCGGCGTCCAAGAACTCGATGGTGCGCTTGTCGAACAGAGCTTTGAATATCTGCTTGTCGTGCACGATGTGCCCGGCGAAGCTGCCGATGAGCGCCACCTTCTCTGCGCGCACGGCGTTGATGAGCTGCTGCGAGTCGTCCCAATGGTCGATGACGTCGTTCGTGACGCAGCGGCGCCAGATGGCGTTGACGGGCTTGCCTTCGGCGTCGCGCAGCGTTTCGCCGTCGAAGCTCAGGTCGCGCACATCGGCCACGACGCAGTCCACGCCGCGGCGCTTGAACAGCTCGGTGTAGATGTGGAACTCGTCGACCACGCCGTTTTCCAGGTAGTCGCAGATGGCGAAGCGGGGGTTCTCCACCTTGTGCTCGTAGGTTTCGTAGATGGACAGAAACGCGTCGACCCAGGACTCGAACAGCTCGCAGCCTTCCACGCGGTGGTTGCGGGAGAACGCTTCGAATGCGGGAGAGCTCGCGATGGAGTTCGTGATCTCGCGGTTCTCGTTCATACCCGAGGACCCGTCGCCGTTGAACTCGCAGAACTCCATGCGGTAGTCGTCTTCGTTCAGGAAGGTGTCCACGCGCGCGAAGGGCAGCAGGGAGTCGTAGCCGCGCGGCAGCAGGATGAGCTCTTCAAGGCGCGGATCGAAGTCGAACACGCGGCGGTACTGGGGGTCTTCCAGGTAGCGCGCGATCACCTTGCACAGGATGCGGTGCGAGGTTTCGGCCGTTTCCTTCATAGTGCGGTACGTTTGCGCGTTGAACAGGCGCGGGACGTACGAGCAGGCCACAACGCGGTGGTGCACGATGGCGGTGGAGCTTTGCATGTAGTCGTACGCGGCGCGTCGGCCGGCTACGTCGCCGTCAAGGCGCTCGAGGATGTCGAAGTACTCGCGGGTGTATTCGGCGTTGGTTGGCATGGCGATCCTTTCGCAGACCCGCCCGTGGAAGCGTCGGGCAGGGGGTTCACGTTTGGAAAAAAGTGTAGCACGAGCCGATCGCCCGCATCGAGGCGGTTGCCGTATCGCCACAGGAACGGCGGCGGCGCGAGGCTGGGGCGGGTTCCGCCGGCCCGCACCCCGCCGACCGCCGACCCCTCCCATAGTCTTGCGCACGGGCCCCGCCGGTCCGCCGACCCCTCCCATGGCCCCGCGCACGGCCCCCTTTCTCTCACTCTCTCGTGGCCCCGCGCATGGGTCCCGCCGGCCCCTTCTCATAGCCTTGCGCGCGAAAAACCGCGTTTGCTGGCAGGTTCTGACGGTTTGAGGTCGTCGGAGGCTCCCTTGCTTTTAATAGCAATCGAGCAGTCTCGCGTTACACCAGGTCAGAAAGCTATAGTAAACCGATGGGTGTTCGGGCGCGTCTCATCGCGCTTCGACAACGACCTCAAACCGTCAAAACCTGCCACGGAGGGCGGTTTTTCGTGCGCAACGGGGCGAGGGCGCGGTTCGGGGCTGCGCTCGCGCGCCCGCGTGCGGCAAGGGCGCGGCTTCGGCGGTTCATTCCGTGGGGACTCCGCGGGGCGGGGTCTTCTCCTCTTGCGCGAATAGTGCTTTCAGGGTACCATCGGCAGGGTTTCACGGGGATTCCGGCCATGTGCGCGGTTCTCTGTTTTATCAAGAGTCGGGGGAGAGAGTTGGCTCTGAGATCCCGACACCAACCTGGCGGATACGCCAAGGTGGTCCGGCCTACAGCGATGAAGGAGGAACTTATGGCCGAAGAATGTTCTACGTACCTGTTCACGTCCGAGTCCGTCACCGAGGGTCATCCCGACAAGGTGTGCGACCAGATATCCGATGCCGTGCTCGACGCCATCCTGGCCAAGGAGATCGAGCTGGCGGCTCAGGGCTACATCGCCCCCAGCGGGCAGCCCGCCGATCCCGCGCAGGTGCGCTGCGCCTGCGAGACCATGGCCACCACCGGCATGGTCATCGTCACGGGCGAGATCCGCACGCAGGCGTACGTCGACGTGCCCGCCATCGTGCGCGAGGTGCTGCGCGACATCGGCTACGACCGCGCGAAGTACGGCTTCGACTGCGATACCTGCGGCGTGCTCAACGCCATCCACGACCAAAGCCCCGACATCGCCCAGGGCGTCGACGAAAGCTGGGAGGCCCAGCACGGCCTGGCCGAGGACGACCCATACGAGCGCATCGGCGCGGGCGACCAGGGCATGATGTTCGGCTACGCGTGCGACGAGACGTCCACGCTCATGCCCATGCCCGTCTACCTGGCGCATCGCCTGGCCGAGCGCCTGACCGAGGTGCGCAAGAGCGGCGTCATGCCGCATCTGCGCCCCGACGGCAAGACCCAGGTGTCCGTGCGCTACGAGGACGGCCGTCCCGTGAACGTGGAGAAGGTGGTCGTGTCCACGCAGCACTCCGAGGCCATCGCCCATGACGAGCTGCGCGCGCAGATCATCGCGAACGTGGTGGAGCCGGTGTTCGCGCACGAGGGCGTGGAGCTGGCCGCCGACGCCGAGATCCATGTGAACCCCACCGGCCGCTTCGTCATCGGCGGCCCCATGGGAGACGCGGGTCTGACTGGCCGCAAGATCATCGTCGACACCTACGGCGGCATGGGCCGCCACGGCGGCGGCGCGTTCTCCGGCAAGGACTGCACGAAGGTGGACCGCTCGGCTGCCTACGCGGCGCGCTGGGTGGCCAAGAACGTGGTGGCCGCGGGCCTCGCGCGCCGCTGCGAGGTGCAGGTCGCCTACGCTATCGGCATGGCCAAGCCCGTCTCGGTGATGGTGGACACCTTCGGCACCAACGCGGTGCCCGAGGCCGACATCATGGCCGCGATCGAGCAGACCTTCGACCTGCGCCCCGGCGCCATCGTGGACGCGCTCGACCTGCGCCGCCCCATCTACCGCAAGACGGCCGCCTACGGCCACTTCGGCCGCGAGCTTCCCGAGTTCACCTGGGAGCGCACCGATAAAGCCGACGAGCTGCGGAAAGCCTGCGGACTGGCATAGCCTGCGCTTCGCTGATGGAAAGAGGTCGCCCGTTGCGCGGTTCGATGCGCGAGGGCGGCCTCTTCTTATTGTAAGAGGCGATCGAGCTATAAAAGGAGATCGAGCCGGTCGAGAGCGCATGGGCTAGCGAATGGGGAAGGGCGCAGGCGCGTTTCGGAGTGAACGAGGACATAGGATATACTGAAGATATGAAACTCGCATCGATCATCCTGGACATACCCACGCAAGCGCTCGACGCGCCCTACACGTATGCCGTGCCCGAGGACGAAAGCGGCGACCATCCTGTCGAGGTGGGCTGCGCTGTGCTCGTGCCGTTCGGCCATCGGCGTGCGATCGGCTTCGTGATAGGTATCGAGGAACGCGAAGACGGCGACTATCCCGAAGGGCTCGACCCCGCCAAGCTCAAGGTTATCGTGCGAGCGGTGAGCCGCCCGTATTTCCACGAAGAGGGCGCCGCCTGCGCCCAGTGGCTGGCGCAGCGCTACATCGCTCCGCTCTCGTCGTGCGTGCGCCTGTTCACCCCGCCGGGCGGGGTGCCGCGCATGGTGCGGTCGCGCGAGGGCTACTGGCGCCTGGAAGAGCCCGCCGTGGGGGAAGTGGACGATCGCTGGGTGTTGCCGGGTGCGGCCTTCGACACGTTCGAGCCTCGGAAGAACGCCGTCAAGCAGGCTTCCATCGTGGAGGCCCTGCGCGCGGGCGAGCTGCGCGTAGCCGAGCTGTCGGCCGAGTTCGGCGCGGTGTCGGCTCCGTTGAAGACGCTCGAGAAGCAAGGCGTCGTGCGCATCGAGCATCGTCGCCGCATGCGAGGCTTCGCAGCTCCGTCGGAGCCTGCGGGCGCTGCGAACGCTGCGAACGCCCTTGCCGACCCGCTGCGCCAACCTGCGGGCATGCAGCCTGCGAGCGGCTTCGCCCCTTCTCCCAAACCGCCGCTCACGCAGGGGCAGGCGGCGGCGCTCGCCGTCATCGATGCGGCGCGCGAGCGCGGCGCGGGCGAGGTCGTGCTGGTGGACGGCGTGACCGGGTCGGGCAAGACGGAAGTGTATCTCCAGGCCATCGAGGCGACGCTCGCCGCGGGGCGCACGGCGTGCGTGCTCGTGCCCGAGATCTCGCTCACTCCGCAGACGGTGGGCCGGTTCCGCGGCCGCTTCGGCGACACCGTGGCCGTCATGCACTCGCGCATGAGCCAGGGCGAGCGCTACGACCAGTGGGACTTCATTCGCTCGGGCGCGGCGCGCGTGGTGGTGGGCGCTCGAAGCGCCCTGTTCACGCCGCTTTCCAACCTGGGGCTCCTTGTCATCGACGAGGAGCACGAGGGCTCTTACAAGCAGGACAGCTCGCCGCGCTACCACGCGCGCGACGTGGCTGTATGGATGGCGCGCCGCGCGGGCGCGGCCGTGGTGCTCGGGTCGGCCACCCCTTCCATCGAGGCGCTTCACGCGTGCGCGAAGGATCCCCGATGGCATCATGTCGAGCTGCCCGAGCGCGCGAACGGCAAGCCCTTGCCCGCCGTTCGCGTCGTCGACATGGCGGTGGAATTCAGCGGAGGCTCCCGCTCCATGTTCTCGGGCGCGCTCTCCCGTGCGCTTGCCGAAGAGCTTTCCGCTGGTCGAAAGGCGGTCCTGCTGCTCAATCAGCGCGGATTCGCGAAGTTCTTGCTGTGCCGGGAGTGCGGGTTCGTGCCGGAATGCCCGTCCTGCTCCACATCGCTGACCTATCACGAGCGGGGAAGCTTCCTCATCTGCCATCACTGCGGCTACCGCATCGCGGTGCCCCCGGTCTGCCCCGAATGCGGCAGCCCCTATCTCAAGAAGTTCGGTGCCGGAACGCAGCGGGTCGAGGCCGATCTGCGGGTTTTGCTGGACGAGACCCCCGGTGTGGGCCCTGGGGTTCCCATCGTGCGCATGGACGCCGACACGACGTCGGGCAAGGGCGCCCACCAGCGGCTTTTAGAGGAGTTTGCCGCCGCCGACGCCGCTGTGCTTTTGGGCACGCAGATGATCGCGAAGGGCCTTGACTTCGAAGACGTCACGCTGGTGGGCGTCATCAACGCCGACACCATGCTGAAGCTTCCCGACTATCGAGCCGCCGAGCGCACGTTCGACCTTGTGGAGCAGGTGGCCGGACGCGCGGGGCGCGCCGAGCTGCCGGGGCGCGTGCTCGTGCAGACCTACGAGGCGGACGCCGCCCCCATCCGGGCCGCGGCGTCGTACGACCGCGCGCTGTTTCTGCGCGACGAGCTGCCGAAGCGGCGCCTGTTGGGGTACCCGCCGTACGTGCGCATGGCGAACGTGCTGATCTGGGGCAAGGACGAAGCGGCGGTGCGCGGGGCGGCCCAGCAGCTGCAGCAGGGGATCGAGCAGGTCGTGCGCGATTTCGGCGGTGACGACTGGACGGTCCTGCCCGCTACGCCGTGCGTTCTCGCGAAGCTGCGGGGCACGTATCGCTGGCACATCGTGGTGAAGTGCCCGCCGGAGGCCGACCTCTCGGCCGTGCTTCTTCCGTACTTCAGGCACCGCAAGCCCGACAAGGACGCGAACGTAGCGATCGACGTGGATCCCGACGATCTGCTGTAGGCGGCCTTTCGCAGCCGCGCGGCCCGTAGGTTTACAGTTTCAGCTGCGTCTTCCCTTGTCGTGGTATTCTGGGTGCCCTACAGCTGATTCGACTGGAAGCGGTACCGCAGGCGATGGAGGAGGTTCGAGCCGTGGGGAAATGGGCGAAGCGCATCGCGTGCGCACTGGTGCTCTCGGCGATGCTGGCCGTCGCGTTCGCTGCTCCTGCGGTTGCCGACGAGCGGGCTTCGTCGTCTCGCGGGCGCGTGGTGAAGGTGGCGTTTCCTCCGTCCGAGGGCTTGAGCATGGTGGACGACCAGGGGAATCGCAGCGGGGTGCTCTTCGACTGGCTCACCGAGATCGCGAAGTACACCGGTTGGGAATACGAATTCGTCGACGGAGACATCGACAACTTGATCGATCGGCTGCGCGATGGCGAAATCGACCTGGTGGGCGGCATGTTCGTGCGCGAGCAGCTTGCCGACTCCCTTGACTACTCGACCTACAGCATGGGCTCGAACCGCTCGCTGCTGGCGTGCGCGCAGGACAACGACGCCGTTGCAAGCTTCGACTTGAGCACCCTGGACGGCGCGACGATCGGCGTGTACGAGAAGGCCGTCGACAAGAACAAGCGGCTCGAGAGCTTCCTGAGCCTGAACGGCCTTTTCTGCACGCTTCTTCCGCTTGACTACGCTTCGTACAAAAGCTGCCTCGACGACGGCACGGCCGACGTCATGCTGACCGGGGACACGGATTTTCCCGGCAACTGCAAGGTCGTCGCGTCGTTCGGCGGCGAGCCGCAGTACTTCGCCCTTGCGAAGGGAAGCGACCTGCTGCCCGAGCTCGATGCCGCAATGGCCCAGGTGTACGCAGCCGACCCCGGGTTCGCCACCAAGCTTCACGACGCCTATTTTCCCCAGATGTACCGGTTCCCCCTTGAGCTTTCCGCCGACGACCGCGCGTACGTTGCGGGCCGGGGCGAGGTCAGGGTGGCCGTGGTGGCGGGGCAGTATCCTTTGTACTACGACCTTGAGGGATCGTACCGAGGCGTGGTGAAGGAGGTCTTGGGCCTGGTGTCCGAACGGACGGGCTTGACGTTTCGGTTCGTCCACGCAAGCACGTACGAAGCCGCGCTCGAGCTGGTGGCGTCGGGCGAAGCGGACGTGCTGGGCGGATTCCAGGGCGACGAGCGCACTGCATCCGAGCGCGGTCTGGCCCTGACGGCAAGCTATGCATCCTTGGACGGAGTGGTGCTCAGGAGCAAGGCGGGGTCCCAGCGAAGCGAGGGCCTGGTGTTCGCGCAGCTGGAGGGGCTTGCCGACCCGAAGGGCCTCGACGTGGCGCGCGTGGTGCGCTATGCGACGTACGAAGAGTGCTTGTCGGCCGTGAACGAGGGGCGCGCCGACCTAACCAGCATGCCCGCCTCGTGCGCCGAGAGCCTGTTCGTCGAGCGTTCGTACGCCAACGTTGCCCCGGCAACGTCGGAGCACGACGACGCCGTGTTCTCCGTGGCGTTGCCCAAGCCCGTGGACGCGTCTTTGTACGCCGTGCTGAACAAGGCCGTGAACAGCTTGTCGAGCGACGAGCTTGACGCCATCGTGTCCCGCAACTCCACGCCAGTGACCTCGCATCGCGCCACCATCGAGTCGTTCGTGGCGCAAAACCCCTTTCTCGTGGTCACCATGGTGCTTGTGTTCGCCTTGCTTTTGGGGGCCATCGGCGTTGTGGTGTCGCTGTCGAAGGTGCGCGCCCGCGTGATGGCGATCAAGCTGGAGAAAGCGGAGGAGTCCGGTCGCGAGAAGGCGGACTTCCTCTCGCGCATGTCGCACGAGATACGCACGCCCATGAACGCCATCATCGGGCTTTCCAGCGTGGCGTCGCTGTCGGGGGAGGCCACGCCCGCCATCCGCTCCAGCCTTGAGAAGATCAACACGTCGGCCCAGTTCCTGCTCTCGCTTGTCAACGACATCCTGGACATGTCGAAGATCGACAACAACAAGATGCGCATCGAGGTCGCTCCCATGCGCCTCCGCTGTCTGGCCGAGCGCCTGGAGAGCATGTTCTGCATGCAGGCCGAGGAGAAGGGCGTGCGCTTCGAGGTTAGCTGCGGCGTGGACGAGGGCGTGGTAGGAGACGACGTGCGTCTTCAGCAGGTGCTGGCGAACCTGCTGTCGAACGCGTTCAAGTTCACCGACAGCGGCGGCTTCGTCCAGCTTTCCATCAAGGAGCTGCGCCGAGACGACGCGAGCGTGCGCCTTCGCTTCAGCGTGAAAGACGACGGCGCGGGCATTCGCGAAGAGGATCTGGGCCGTATCTTCGATTCGTTCGAGCAGGCCGCCGAGAACCGTCGCAACGCTCAGGGAACCGGCCTGGGACTTGCCATCAGCAGCAGCCTCGTGCGCCTTATGGGCGGCTCGCTCGAGGTTCGAAGTAGCTTCGGACGGGGGTCGGAGTTCTTCTTCACGATCGATCTGCCGCTTGCCGAAGAGGGGCAGGCTCCGCTGGGCAAGGCTGTCCTGTCGCCTGAGAACGCCCCTGCTTTGAAGGGATCGCACGTCCTTTTGGCCGAGGACAACGATCTGAACGCCGAGATTGCGGCGGCTTTGCTTGAAATGCAGGGCGTGTCGGTGGATCGAGCGGCGGACGGGCGCGAGGCGATCGACCTGTTCGAGGCTTCGAAAACGGGAACGTACGATTTCGTGCTCATGGACGTGAGGATGCCGGTGCTCGACGGGCTGGCCGCCGCGCGCGCCATCCGGTCGCTTGACCGTGCCGACGCGCGGACGGTTCCCATCGTCGCCTTGACCGCCAACACGTTCCAGGAGGATCGGGAGGAGGCGCGCGCCGCCGGCATGGACGGCTTCGTGCCCAAGCCGTTCGACGCCAACCAGCTCTACGATGCGCTGCGCGTCTTCCTGAGCCGATAGGCATGCTTCGGTCCTGCGATTGCGCCTTGCACGCTGCGGCTCGCTTTGCAATAATGGGGAATTAGGTCAACGGAAGTTGCTAAGGCGCGCTCACTTGAATCCGGGGTCTTGCGAAGGCGCGCTTCACCGTTAAAAGGGGATATCGTGAAAGCAATCCTGCAAGGGAGCTACCTGCGCGTGTTCGCTGCCGTGTTCGCGGTTGTGGCGCTTGCGACGGGCGCGGTGTGCGCGATCACGCTCGTGCGCGGCGAGCAGGTGGTCATGGAGGAGACCGAAAGCTACCTTGCCGAGCTGTCCCAGCAAACTACGTACAAGATCAACCAGCGCATGAGCTTCAACGTGGAGCTTCTCGAGCATCTTGGCCGGCAGCTCAGCGTGATCGACGGCGACGACGAAAGCCGCGCGGCCCTTACGGAGACGTTGGTCGACGGCGGGCCCTTCAGCTGGGTCGGGTACGCCGACCGAAGCGGGACCTTGACCGTTCCCGGCGCAGGCGCGGTCGACGCGCAAGGGTTCCGCGTGGTCATGGACGCAATCGAAGGGCAGGCTGGCGTCGAAGGCGATCTGGTCGAGGTGCCCGAGTTCAGCCCGGGCAAGGGCGCGCTGTACGCGGTTCCGGCCGTCGGCCCCAATGGCCTGGGGGCCGTGGTAGGGTGGGTCGCTCACGATTCGATGAAGCTGCTCTACAACACCGATACGGCCGACGGCGTGGGATTCGCCCATATCGTGTCGTCGGACGGGGATTTCATCTTGCGTTCCGAGAATGCGAACTCGCTCGGGGAGGACCGCAACTTCTTCGACGGCCTGCGCAACGAGGCCGTGGCATCCGAAGACGATATCGCTCGCATGGCGCAGGACATGCAGCGGGGGATGAGCGGTTGCTTGGGCTACACGGTGGACGGCCAGCTGCGCGAAGTGAACTACTACCCGCTCGATCTGGGAGGCTGGTACGCCATCTCGGTGGTTCCGCCTTCGCTGTACGCCACGTCCGTTTCGGATTATTCGACCTTGGCCATCATTGGAACGACGGTCTTGGCCCTGGTTTCCTTCGGCGCGTTCGGGGGCTGCCTGGCTTGGGCCACATCGCGCAAGAACCGCGAGATCAGCAGGCTGGCGTTCGTCGACCCGGTGACGGGCGGGCATACGGTTGCGCGGTTCGACATGCTGGTGACCGAGCGCATCAAGGATCGGTCGCCGTTTTCTTTGGTCGCGCTCGACATAGAGGACTTCCGCCTGGTCAACGACAGCTTCGGCAAAGCTCGCGGCGACGAGCTTCTGCGGTACCTGCACAAGGCCATTGCGGACGGCCTGCGCGAGGGCGAAGCCTCCGCTCGCGTGACGGCCGACCTGTTCAACGTCATGCTCGACGACACCGATCCGGAGCTTGTGCGCGCATGGCTCCACGAGCTGGCCGAGCGCCTCAACGCGTTCAACCGCGAGAACAACGCGCCGTACTTCGTCAAGCTCAACTGTGGGGCATGCGCCGTCGAGTGGCCGTGCGACATCGTCACCATCAGGGACCGGGCGAACACTGCCCGCAAAACCTCTGCTGCGGCGGGCGGGCACCTGTGCCGCTGCTCGTTTTTCAGCGACGTGGATCACGAACGGCTGATCCGCGAGAAAGAAATGGAAAACGAGATGGACCGAGCGCTCGAGCGCGGCGAGTTCATCTTGTTCCTGCAGCCCAAGATATGCCTGGAGTCGGGGCGGACCATCGGGGCCGAGGCGCTGGTTCGTTGGGATTCGCCGAAGCGCGGCCTGCTGCCTCCGGGCGAGTTCATTCCCTTCTTCGAGCGAAACGGCTTCGTGATAAAGATCGACCTTGCCGTGTTCGAGCAGTCGTGCAAGCTGATCCGCTCGTGGATCGATGCGGGCATCGAGCCTTTGCCGCTTTCGGTGAACCTGTCGCCGCTGCACCTGCACGACGATCGCTTCCTGGACGCGTTCGAGGAGATCCGCAAGCGCTACGACGTCCCTGCCGAGCTTTTGGAGTTCGAGCTTACCGAAAGCGTGGCGTTCGAGAGCCTTGACCTTCTGCGCGAAACCGTCCTGGGCATCCACTCCTTGGGTTTTCGCTGCTCGATGGACGATTTCGGCAGCGGGTACTCGTCGCTGAACGTCTTGAAGGACATTCCCGTCGACACGCTCAAGATCGACCGGCAGTTCTTCCTGGGCGACGAAAGCCGCTCCGAAGTGGTGGTGGGGTCGGTTATCGACTTGGCCAAGAAGCTCAACATGGGAACCATCGCCGAGGGCGTCGAGACCATTCCCCAAGTGGAGTTCTTGCGCAGCACCGAATGCGACGCCGTGCAGGGCTACGTGTTCTCCGCGCCGGTTCCCGTGGACCTGTTCGAGAAGATGACGTTCGGGCGCACGGGGTCGACGGGAGCGTCGGACGACGATGGCCCTGATCGTCCCGCGCGCTAGTTTGGTTGCGATTCGCCGACGTTTCTTGCTAAGCGCCAACACCTTGTGATATAGTGTTCGGCTGTATCTTTGCGCCTAGAGCGTGCATGTCTTCATGCCCTGTGCGCCATCCTGTTGGAAAGGAAGATCACGTGGCCCAAGCCTCTAAGAAACAGCCGGTACAAGCGAATGACCAAGCGAAAGCCCCGATTGAATCTGAGGAGATGCTTGACGACGACGCGCTCGACGTCGAACCGGACGTAAGCGCTACCGATACGCTCGAAGACGACAAACTCGAAACGCCCCTGTCCGAAGACGGCGAAGAGGACGAGGACCTGCTTGCGGGCATTCCCGAAGAAGAACTCAAGGCCGTCAGCGAAGTGCAGCTGCCGAAGGTGGGGGCCAAGAGCGGCCGCGTTCGCTCGTCGGTGCGCAAGCGCAACGCCGATGCGTCCGTGACCATGCTCACCGGCGACCCCGTGCGCATGTACCTCAAGGAAATCGGCAAGGTTCCGCTGCTCAACGCAGCCGAAGAGATCGACCTGGCCATGAAGATCGAGGCCGGCGTCGCTGCAAGCGAAGAGCTGGACAAGGCCGAAGACGAGGGCATCGAGCTCGAGCGCCGCGAGAAGCGCCGTCTCGGCCGCATCGAGCAGGTGGGCTTGGACGCCAAGCAGCAGCTCATCGAGGCGAACCTGCGCTTGGTCGTGTCCATTGCGAAGCGCTACGTCGGCCGCGGCATGCTGTTCCTGGACCTGATCCAGGAAGGCAACCTGGGCCTGATCCGCGCGGTCGAGAAGTTCGACTACACGAAGGGCTTCAAGTTCTCCACGTACGCCACGTGGTGGATCCGCCAGGCTATCACGCGCGCCATCGCCGACCAGGCGCGCACCATCCGCATTCCGGTGCACATGGTCGAGACCATCAACAAGCTGGTCCGCATTCAGCGCCAGCTTCTGCAAGAGCTCGGGCGCGAGCCAACGCCGGAGGAGATCGGCAAGGAGATGGGCCTGCCCGCCGAGCGCGTGCGCGAGATCCAGAAGATCTCGCAGGAGCCCGTGAGCCTGGAAACTCCCATCGGCGAAGAGGAAGATTCCCAGCTGGGCGACTTCATCGAGGACGACGCCGCCGTGGTGCCGCCCGACGCTGCGTCGTTCAGCATGCTGCAGGAGCAGCTGTCGAAGGTGCTCGACGGGCTGGCGGAGCGCGAGCGCAAGGTCATCGCTTTGCGCTTCGGGCTGGAAGACGGCCATCCTCGCACGCTCGAGGAGGTCGGACGCGAGTTCGGCGTTACGCGCGAGCGCATTCGCCAGATCGAGAGCAAGACGCTGGCGAAGCTGCGCCATCCGTCCCGCTCCTCGAAGCTCAAGGATTACCTGGAAGACTAAGGGCTCGGGCGGCTCGAACGCCGCCCGAGCCGTTCGACGCCGTAGCGCGGACCGGTTTTGCCGACGAGGCCCCGCGATGTCCGAGTTTTCGCCTTGTTGCCCTTCCCGCATGTCGCACGGCATGCGGGCTGCGGGGCGGAAGGCGACGGGCGTCGCGGGGCCTCTTTGCCGGCGCGCTGCTCCAACCTGCGATTTTACGATGGGACGTCACGTATGGAAAAATACAACCTCGAGTTGTTCGCAAGCTGCCTTTCCGGATTGGAAAAGCCGTTGGCCGACGAGCTGAAGTCGCTTGGAGCTAAGCGCGTGCGCCCCCTTGGCGGGGGCGTTGCCTTTTTCTGCGATATGCGCGGCGCGCTCAAAGCGTGCTTGTGGTCGCGGCTTGCCTCGCGCGTGACGCTCGTGGTCGGTCGCGTGAACGCGTCCGATGCCAATCTGCTGTACGAGGGCGCGCGCCGCTTGCCGTGGGAGCGGGTCATCGCTTCGGGGGCGAGCATGGCCGTGCAGGCGCACGGCATGAACGACCAGCTGCGCAACACCCGCTTCACCGCGCTCAAGGTGAAGGACGCGGTGTGCGATCGCTTGCGCGAGATGCGCGGCGAGCGTCCCGATGTGGACACCGATCAGCCCGACGTCGTGCTCGACGTGCGCATTCGCGAAGGGCGAGCGACTATTTCGCTCGATTTGTCGGGAGAGTCCCTGTATCGACGCACGTACTTGACGGCCGACGACGGGCCGGACGCTCCTTTGGAGTGCGCGCAGGCTGCGGGCCTGCTGGCCTTGGCCGGCTGGCACGACATAGCGGCATCGGGCGCCGCATGCGTCGATCCGACGTGCTCGGACGGCTCGCTCGTCATCGAGGCCGCGTCGGTCGCATGCGACCTCGCGCCCGGCCTTGCTCGCTCGCGCTGGGGGTTCTTCGGCTGGGCGGAGGCGGACGAGGATGCGTGGGGCGATCTTCTTGCCGAGGCCGACGAGCGCTTCGAAGCGGGGCTGGCGCGCGTAGCGGCGTGCGATACGCAGGATCCTTCGGCGCCGCCCGATTTGGCGTACGTGCGCTTCGCCGGGGCGACCACGTCGTCGCCTGCCATCGCGCGCGCCCGTCAGCGCGCCAAGCGCGCAGGGCTGCGCCAGGTTGTGAGCATCGAGCTGGGCGATGCCCAAAGCGCTCCCGACCTGGTGGAACGCGTGGGATCGGCGGCGGCGCGCGCACTGCGCGAAGCGATGGCCGACAGCGGTGCGGACGGCATGCAGGCTTCCGGGTTCTTGGTGGCAAGCGTGCTGCCCACCGGCGATCGCGCGCAATCGGAGGCGCGGCAGCAGGCCGAATCGGCCGCCTTCTCGCGCGCGTCTTCGGCGGCGGGTTCGGGCGCGACGTTCGCAGTGGCGGGCGGCGAGGGCATCGAGTCCCGGTTCGGCGTGGAGCCTTTCGAGCGGACGACGCTCGGCGCGGGCCGGGTGTCGGTCGAGGTGCTCGTGTTCGACGAGCCCCCGGTGGAGCCCGTGATCGTGACGGTGCCCGACTCCGCAGGCGGGGCCGAGCATCGCGTCGAGGTGTTCGAGTCCGCGTCCGAGCAGTTCGCTTCGCGTCTTCGCAAGGTGGCGAAAGAGCGTCGCAAATGGGCGAAGCGCGAGGGCGTGTCGTGCTATCGCATCTACGATGCCGACCTGCCCGACTACGCGGTCGCCATCGACCTGTACACGGGCGCGGGCCAGGCGTCGGGCAACACGTATGTGCATATAGCCGAATACGCTGCGCCCTCCACGATCGACCCCTCGAAGGCGCAACGGCGCTTCGACGACGTTCTGTCCCTGGCTCCCGTGGTGCTGGGCGTGCGTCCCGACCACGTGTTCTCGAAGGTTCGCTGCCGCGACAAGGGGGGCAGCCAGTACCGCGGAGCGGGAAGGCGCTCGTACGTGACCCACGTACAGGAGGACGGGTACCTGCTCGAAGTCGATCTGTCCGGCTATTTGGATACGGGCATGTTCCTGGATCATCGCCTGACGCGCGAGCTGGTGGGCGCGCGGGCCGCGGGAAAACGGTTCCTCAACCTGTTCGCGTACACGGGCACGGCTACCGTGCACGCTGCGGGCGGGCAGGCGGAGTCCACGTGCACGGTCGACCTTTCCCAAACGTACCTGGATTGGGCCGCGCGCAACATGGAGCAGAACGGCTTTACGGGCGAAGCGCATGCGTTCGAGCGCGCGGACGTCATGACGTGGATAACGGAGTGCCGCCGCACGCCGCGCAGGTTCGATTTGATCTTCGTCGATCCGCCCACGTTCTCGAATTCCAAGGCCATGGGCAAGCGCACGTGGGACGTCCAGCGCGATCATGTGGAGCTGCTTATCGGCGTGACCCGCCTGCTGGCCGAAGGGGGCGAGGCCGTGTTCTCGTGCAACCTGCGCAATTTCAAGCCCGACGAGGAGGCGCTTGCGAAGTACGGCGTGATCATCGAGGACATCACCGCGCAAACCATCCCGCACGACTTCGAGCGCAACCCGCGCATCCACAAGTGCTACCTGGTGCGCCGCGCGTAACGGCGCCGCTCGCATTGCTCGCTTGCAGCCGCTTGCCCACTCGGCAAGCGGCTTTTTTGCGCGGTGGGGAAGGGACGGGCCGTGCGGTTGCGCGCGCTACCGCCCGGTTCGATGCTGCGGCGCTTCTTCGAGCACCGTGTCGGATAGCCCGATGGCCCATAGCATGTAGGCGTTCATGATGCGGGGCGAAGCTTCCGCCAGCGCGGTGGAGCCGCTTGCGGCGGCCACGGCAAGGGGGTCGGACGCTTCGCGGGGCAGGTAGCGTTCGCGGGGCGCAAAGCCACGCTGCTTGGCGATGAGCAGCGTGGGAAACGTGCGCCCCGCGTTGCCGTACATGGTGACGCGGTTGTTGTAGAGTCCCTTGCAGGTTGTCATGCGGTCTTCCAGTTCCCCCAGCTCCTCTAGGAGAAGCGCGAAGGGCGCGCGCTCGAGCAGGGCGGGTGCGCGCCCTTCGATAAGGTCGAGCAGGTTGCGATGCGCCACGCAGAGCGCATCGTCGGCTTCTGCGGCGCGCGTCGGGTCTTCGGCGGCCTGCGCATCGGCGAAGGCGCGCTCGACGGCTTGCAGGGCGAAGAGGTCGTCCACGCCGTTCGTCCGTGCGGCGTCGGCTATCCGCGCCATGACGTCGTTTCGGCTGCGGCGGGTCGCTTGCAGCTGCTCCCACATGGCGTCCGACTCTCGACCAAGGCTGGCAAGGTTGCGCGCCAGGATGGCCATGACGGCGAAGGCGCCGGCAAGAAGGAAGGCGATGGGGATAAGCAACGTCAAGGCGTGCTCCTTCGGTTGGAGGGCCGCAGCGGGAACCGTCCTTATTGTAGGGTCGCTCGACTGCTCTGTTCCATACCGCAGGAAGTATGGTTTCGGGTGCGCACCTCCCTCGGAAGGTGGTAGAGGCATGCGTGCAGCGCCGCGTTTGCGGGCTGCTTCGGACGTCGCGCTGGGAAGGGGGAGCGGGTGGGCGTGCGGCAGCCTCTGGATGGGCGGCTTCATGCGGGCATGGAAAAGGCTGCACCGAAACCGATGCAGCCTTTGCGTGTTTGCTGGTGGGCCCAGCAGGGCTCGAACCTGCAACCAAGGGATTATGAGTCCCCTGCTCCACCATTGAGCTATAGGCCCGTAAAGCGTCCCGCTATTCTATCCCAAAATGCTCGCTTGTGCAAAGAGGGAAACGGGTAGTTTGCGCAAGCCGCTTAGAATCCTTGCCGCGAATCCTCGCAAACCTGTCGGCAACGCTATTCTCAAAAAATTGAAAATAGGGGCTTGCGCGCGCCTAAAACTACCGGTACAATATTTCAGCGTTGCGAACGAAGCAACAAGTACGGTCGCTTGGCTCAGCGGGAGAGCATCGCCTTCACACGGCGGGGGTCACAGGTTCAAATCCTGTAGCGACCACCATGAATTCAAAAGCCTTCCTTCGGGAAGGCTTTTTCGCTGTCCTAGGCGTTCAACGTGAATTTCCAAGCGCAGTTGCAGGTGCTGTCCGCAATGTCGGGGAAGCAGCTCAGGCATTCGCAAACGATGCGGTCGTCGATAGCGGTTGCGAACACCGCATACTCCACTACTCCCACGTTCTTGCACGGATGGAACCCCATGCCCTTTCGCTCGCGGGCGTTCTGCACGCGGCAATCGACGATGCGGTACGTCAGTTCGTTGCCGTTCACGGTTATCTCGTCGACGTTCGCGGCCGACTGGCAGCGCAGTGAAAGCGCCTTCGCCAGCCCTTCGATGCCCGGATGCTCGTCCAGTCCGAGAAATGCCTTGATGCGGCGGCCCTCCGAAACGCTGAACCGTCGCCATGCTTCCACGTCATGGTGCATGGCTGCGTCCATGCCGTCGTCCTTCTCGATCGATTGGAACCACGTTCCGTCGAGCGCGATCAGGTTCTTCGCGTATATCTCGAGCAGTTCGAGCAGCTCTTCTTTCGTCAGGTTTTTCAGCGCGTCGTTCATGAATCCTCCTCAGGGTGCGATACGGTTCACGATTATAGCGCGCGGCAAAGCGGCCCGATGTGCCGTGCGCACCCCAAAACGGCTATACTGTTGCGATGCGCGTGCGATTCAAGGCTTGGCCGTCAACGCATGCGCGGCGCCCGGCTTGGCTCGCGGCGCCGAACGGTCCGACACAACGATTTCGCGATAGGAACATCATGAGCACCGATAGCTTTGAAGCCAGCAAGAAGCGCAGCGACGAGATCCGCGCAGATCTGCCCGTCCATCCCGAGAACTACACCATGCTCACCGGCGACCGTCCGACCGGCCGCTTGCACCTGGGCCATTACTTCGGCACCATTCGCGAGCGCGTGGCTCTGCAGAACCTGGGCGTGACGACGCGCGTCATCATCGCCGACTATCAGGTGATCACCGACCGCGACACCACCGAGCATATTCGCGACAACGTGTACAACATGGTGATCGACTACCTGGCATGCGGCCTCGACCCGGCGAAGACCATGATCTTCACGCACTCGGCCGTTCCCGCGCTCAACCAGCTGATGCTTCCGTTCCTCTCGCTCGTGACCGAAGCCGAGCTGCAGCGCAACCCCACGGTGAAGTCCGAAATGGAGGCTTCCGGCCACGCGCTCACCGGCCTTCTGCTTACGTATCCCGTGCATCAGGCGTGCGACATCCTGTTCTGCAAGGGCAACATCGTGCCGGTGGGCAAGGACCAGCTGCCGCACATCGAGCAGACGCGCTTGATCGCCCGCCGTTTCAATGAACGGTTCGGTCAGGTGTTCCCCGAGCCCGAGGGCGTGCTCAACGACGCCGTGGAGATTCCCGGCCTTGACGGGCGCAAGATGTCGAAGAGCTACGGCAACGCCATCAGCCTGTCGCTTACCGACGAAGAGACGGCGAAGCTCATCAAGAAGTCCAAGACCGACGCCGACCGCGTTATCACGTACGACAAGGAGAATCGCCCCGGCGTGTCCGCGCTGCTGACGACGGCCGCGCTTTGCACGGGCCGCACCGAGCTCGAGATTGCCGCCGAAATCGGCGACGGGGGATCGGGAGCGCTCAAGAAGTACGTGACCGAAAGCGTGAACGGCTTCTTGGCTCCCATTCGCGAACGCCGTCAAGAGCTCATGCAGGACATGGACTACATCAAGGACGTCTTGCACGACGGGAACCGTCAGGCGAACGAAATTGCCGAGGCCACGCTTGCGCAAGTGTGCGAAACGATGGGCATGGTGTACTAACGCACCAGGTAGATTGCTGGAACCGGCGCTGCGGAGAACAATTTTCGGGCACGTGCCCAAATTTTGAAAAAACGGTCTTGCGCAAAGTTTTGGTTCCGGTATAATACTTACTCGCGCAACGGAGCGCTCCTCATTCCTCGGTAGCTCAACGGCAGAGCATCCGGCTGTTAACCGGAGGGTTGTAGGTTCGAATCCTACCCGGGGAGCCATGAAACGCCAGACCGCCAGTCAAACGACTGGCGGTCTTTTTTGATGTGATGCGGACGGCGCTTGTCCAGGGTCCTTCCCGATCTTTGCAGCGCGATCTCAGCGCAGCTTCTTCTCGGCTTGCACGATAGTCTGCTCGTAGTGTTCTATCTTGTAGTCAAGGCGGTCGAGGCCTGCCTGCATTTCGGCGATGCGCTTCCGCACCAGGTCTCGCTGCTCTTCGAGCAGCGCCTTGCGCGCCGCAATCGTGTCGTCGCCTTGCTCGAACAGGCGCATGTACTCGATGAGCGCTTCAATAGACACGCCCGCTTTGCGCATGCACTTGACGAACTGCACCCGCGCGCAATCCTGGTCGCTGTAGTCCCGCATGCCGCTTGCGTTGCGCGTTATGCTGGAAAGCAGCCCGATGCGCTCGTAGTAGCGCAACGTGTCGGCTGAAAGGTCGTATAGCTTGCTTACTTCGGCTATCTTCATGAGGGATCCTTTCGTCTTGCGGCTTGCATGCGCATGCCGTCTTGCATTGAAGCACGTGGAGTGCGCTCCAAGTCAAGTTTTTAGGCAAGGGATCCTGACGTTTGGGCCTGGTCGGCTCTTCGCTCGAGGTTATTCGTAGAACGTGCGGGCGATGAACGTGACCACGATGATGAAGGCTGCGGCGAAAAGCGAGCCGATCGTGGCGGTTTCGGCCCGACGGAGAATGAGCGACTTCTCGTCGGCATGGATGTCCGACACGCGCGTGTTGGGGTTCATGGTCATGGCGATCGTCCTCCTTGTCGACGTGGTTTCGTTCGGCTTCAGTATAGGCGTTGGCTCGCTATCCAGGAAGCGCATCGCCGTAAACGGCATCTTCGGTTATCATAGACGGTTGGCGTCCGCGATGAGCGCGCGCCGTTTTTTGCCAGCACGAGAACCGAAGGCGCGTTCGCATTATGATCATGCAGCTTGAGCACATATCGAAATCGTTCGGGGGGCGTCAGCTTTTCCATGACGTGACGTTTCGCTTGGAGGAATACGAGCGCTTGGCGCTTGTCGGCCCGAACGGGGCGGGCAAGACCACGCTTTTGAACATCGTCTCCGGTCAGGAGGACGCCGACGAGGGGCGCGTTTTGTTTGCGAAGGGTGCGCGCGTCGGCTACCTGGAGCAGGAGGCCATCGAGATGGAGGATCGCTCCATTTTCGAAGAGGTCATGTCCTCGCAGGTGGAAGTGCTCGAAGCGGAGCGCCGGCTGCACAAGCTGGAGGCCGAGCTGGGCGACAATCCGACCGATCAGCAGCTGGCGGCCGCCGGGCGCGCCCGCGATGCCTACGAGGTGCTGGGCGGCTACACCATCGAGGCGAAAGTGCGCAGCGTGCTTTTCGGCCTGGGCTTCAAAGAGGCGGATCTTGCTCGCTCCACCACCGAGTTCTCCGGCGGTTGGCAGATGCGCATCGCGTTGGCGAAGCTGCTCATCCGCAACCCCGAGGTGCTGCTGCTCGACGAGCCCACCAACCACCTTGACCTGGAGAGCGTCAAGTGGCTAGAGGGTTTTCTGCGCGGCTACGCCGGGACCGTCGTCGTGGTCAGCCACGACCGCGCGTTCATGGACAACATGGTCGATCGCGTTGCCGAAGTGGACAACGGGCAGGTGAACATCTACAAGGGCAACTACTCCGCCTACCTCAAGTCGCGCGAAGAGCGGCTCGAGCGCCTGCGCGCCGAGGCGGCGAAGCAGGCCGAGGAGATCGCCCACATGGAGGCGTTCATCGAGAAGTTCCGCTACAAGCCCACCAAGGCCAAGCAGGTGCAGGATCGCGTCAAGAAGCTTGAGAAGATCAAGCGCATCGAACTTCCCGAAGAGAAGAAGACCGTCAAGTTCAACTTCAAGCAGCCGCCGCGCACGGGCGACGAGGTGGTGCGCGCTCGCGGCCTCGTGAAGCGCTACGGCAGCAAGACCGTTTACGACGGCTTCGACTTCACCATGTACCGGGGCGACAAGATTGCCCTGGTGGGACCCAACGGCGCGGGCAAGTCGACGTTGCTGAAGATGATCGCGGGGGCCACCAGTCCCGATACGGGCAGCATCGACTACGGCGTTCACGTTTCCAAAACCTATTACGCCCAGCACCAGCTTGACGAGCTGCATCCCGGCAACACGGTGTTCGAAGAGCTCGACCACGTGGCTCCGGGCTGGTCGATATCGCAGGTTCGCACGCTGCTCGGCGCGTTCCTGTTCACGGGCGACGCGGTGGATAAAAAGGTGAGCGTGCTGTCGGGTGGCGAGAAGAGCCGCCTGGCTTTGGCGAAGATGCTGGTGGCGCCGCGCCCGCTCCTCTGTCTGGACGAGCCGACGAACCACCTGGACATCGCCAGCGCCGACATCCTGGAGCAAGCTCTGAAAACCTTCGAGGGCACCATCTTGTTCATCACCCACGACCGGCACTTGATTCGGGGCGTGGCGAACCGCATCGTGGAGATCGAGCCGGGCAAGGTGACGAGCTACGACGGCGACTACGACTACTACCTGTTCAAGAGCGGTCAGTTGGACGGCCCGGCGCCAGAGGACCGTTCGCTGGTCGACGAGGTGATGGGCGAGGACGCGCCGCGAGGGAAGGGCGCTCAGAAGGGAAAGGGCGGCTCTCATGCGGCGTCCGGCGCCGAGCATCGGCCGGACAAGGCGGGTTCCGCGTCCGGTGTCGCGCAGACCGAGCTTACGGCGCCGCGCGCGAGCGCGCCGAAGTCCAAGGAGCAGAAGCGCCGCGAGGCGGAGGCGCGCAACCGCGCGTACGCCGCGCTCAAGAACCACCGCAAGCGCATAGCCGAGTTGGACAAGCAGATGGAGCGCGACAACGCGCGCATGGCCGAACTGCTCGAGCTCATGGCCGACCCGGGCTTCTACGTGAACGAGGACGCTTCCTCGGACGCCGTGGCCGAGCACGCCAAGCTCAAGCAGCGCCTTGCCGCCGCCGAGGAGGAGTGGTTCCTGCTCACCGAGGAGTTGGAAGAGGAAATGGCGAAACAGGCGGAGGCGCTGTGAGCGAGCAGCTGAACATCGTGCTCGTGGAGCCTGAGATCCCGCAGAACACCGGCAATATCGCCCGCACGTGCGCATGCGTGGGCGCGCGCCTGCACCTGGTGGAGCCGATGGGCTTTCGCTTGACGCAGAAGAACCTGTCGCGTGCCGGATGCGACTACTGGGACGAGGTGGACATCGTGCGCTGGCCGTGCGCCGATGCGTTTTTCGAGGCGCACGGAAACGACGAGCTGCATCTGTTCACGGGACAGGCGCGCCGCAGCTTCGCCGAGGCTTCGTACGGCGAGGGCGCCTTTCTCGTGTTCGGTCGCGAAAGCCGCGGGCTCGACCTGCGCTTCATCGAGGCTTACGCAAGCCGCTGCGTTCGGATCCCCATGCGCGAGGGGCTGCGCAGCTTGAACCTGAGCAACGCCGTAGCCGTGGCCTCCTACGAGGCCCTGCGCCAGCAAGGGTATCCGGGGCTGGGCTAGCTTGCCCTTTGGCATCGGGCCTGAAGCGCCCGAAGCGTATTCGCCCCTGCCGTCCGGGAGTCTATTCGCCGCTTTAGCGGGATAAAGCGGCCTGTGCGCGCTGCGAGCGTGTATACTGGGCCGCATTGTCTGAAAGAACGTCAAGGAGGTCCCCATGGCTCGTGTGTACAATTTCTCGGCCGGTCCGGCGGTTCTGCCGGAGGAAGTGCTTGCCGAGGCGGCATCCGAAATGCTCGACTACCAGGGCAGCGGCATGTCCGTCATGGAGATGAGCCATCGTTCCAAGCCGTTCGCGTCCATCATCGAAACGGCCGAGCAGGATCTGCGCGACCTCATGGGCATCCCCGACAACTACCGCGTGCTGTTCCTGCAGGGCGGCGCGTCCACGCAGTTCGCCATGATTCCCATGAACCTGATGCGCAACAAGGTCGCCGACTACGTGGTAAGCGGCTCTTGGTCGAAGAAGGCATGGAAGGAAGCGAAGCTCTACGGCGACGCGCGCTGCATCGCCAACAGCGATGACGAGAACTTCAGCTACGTGCCCGACGTGAAGAAGCTCGAGATCTCCGAAGACGCCGACTACGTCTACATCTGCCAGAACGAGACCATCTACGGCACCGTGTACCACGAGCTGCCCGACACGCAGGGAAAGCCGCTTGTGGCCGACGTGTCCTCGTGCTTCCTGTCCGAGCCCGTCAACGTGTCCGATTACGGCTTGATCTACGGCGGCGTGCAGAAGAACGTCGGCCCGGCCGGTGTGACCATCGTCATCATCCGTGAAGACCTGATCAGCGACGACGTGTTCCCCGGAACGCCCACCATGCTGCGCTACGACACGCACGCTGACGCGAAGAGCCTGTACAACACGCCGCCGTGCTACGGCATCTATATGTGCGGGAAGGTGTTCAAGTGGCTGAAGGCCCAGGGCGGCCTGGAGGCCATGAAGGAGCGCAACGTGGAGAAGGCGCAGCTCCTTTACGATTACCTGGATCAGAGCGCGCTCTTCAGCGGCACGGCGCGCAAGGAGGACCGTTCCATCATGAACGTGCCGTTCGTGACCGGTAACGACGAGCTGGACGCCAAGTTTGTGGCCGAAGCCAAGAAGGCCGGCATCGAGAGCATCAAGGGCCACCGCAGCGTCGGCGGCATGCGCGCGAGCATCTACAACGCCATGCCTCGCGAGGGCGTGGAGGCGCTCGTCGCCTTCATGAAGCAGTTCGAAGCCGACAACGCGTAGTCTCTTGCGCATTGCTCGATGAACCCGAAGGGGCCGCGGTTGAGTCGCGGCCCCTTTTTCGCGTGCAGGATTGGCCTGCACGCGGTGCAGGTTGACAGCGGACGTACGCTTTTTGGCAGAGATTGGGAGGTTTGTGGCTCCTGAACGCGAGAGATTCCATTTATAGCGAACAAGTGATCGTATAATGCCTGGTCGCAGATTTCATCTTCCCTTTTCGTGCGCGACGTCACGAGCCAAAAGCCGCAAACCTCGGAATCTCTGCCATTTTCGAGCCCTTCGCGGGCAGGTTGCGGTAGCGCCTCGGGTTTTTTGGCGCATGGACTCTCCAGGAAAACTGTCGCATCCCCTTGTGGCAGCGAACAGGCTGCCGAATGCAGGTTTCGGCAGCGCCTTGTCGGCAAAAGGCATGGTCGCGTTTTGGGATGAGGCCGATCGGCGGCTTCGCGCGCTCGCGAAAGTGTCGCAGGCCCCGATTCGCGCCCAAAAAAATCCTCGCTCGACCCCTTTCGACGCTCTTCGAGATTCCTCGAGATTCCACGAGATTCCTCGTCGCTGCGAGTTTATGAAGTTTTCCCTCTTGGGGCGGGCGGGCCGAGTGCTTGCGGTAGACTGATCAGCATTATGTCTATATCGCTGCCTTACCTTATATGTTCCATCTTGAGCTTCGTGCCCGCCATCGTTTGCCACGAAGCGTGCCACGGTTTTGCCGCCTACAAGTTGGGCGATCCTACCGCCAAGCGAGCCGGACGGCTTTCGTTCAACCCGCTCAAGCACGTGGATCCTTTCGGCACGGTCATCATGCCGCTCATGCTCATGGCCATGAACATGCCGGTGTTCGGCTACGCGAAGCCGGTGCCGTACAACCCGGCGTACTTCAAAGATCCTCGCAAGGGCGACCTCATCGTGGGCTTGGCTGGCCCTGCTGCAAACTTGGCGCTGGCTGTTCTGGGCGCGGCGGTGTACGCGGTTATCCTGTTCGTCCTGCCGGTTGCCCAGCTGGCTCAAAGCATGGTGTTCTACTACTTCTTCACCTTGTTCTTGCCCATGTTCTCGCTGATCAACCTGTATCTTATGTTCTTCAACTTGCTGCCCATTCCGCCGCTGGACGGATCGTCCATCTTCGCGTTCCTGCTTCCGGCCAAGTATTTGCCGCGGTACTACAAGGTGCAGCAGTACGCGTTCCCCATCTTCATGATCGCCGTTATCCTGGTGCCGTACATTCTGCATTTCAATCCCATCGGCATCTATCTGGACGCGACGGCTGGAAACGTGTTCAACCTGCTGTATCCGTTCAGGTAGGCGGGGCCGCGCATGGCGTACAAGGTTCGCATAGACAGCTTCGAGGGGCCGTTCGACTTGCTGCTGCATTTGGTCAGCCGCCAGAAAGTGGACATCGGAGCCATCTCCATCACCCAGATCGCCGACCAGTATCTGGCCGAAGTGTCCCGGATGGACAACCTTGACCTGGACGTTGCGAGCGACTTTCTTCTGGTGGCGTCTACGCTTTTGGAAATCAAAGCCGAAAGCCTGCTGCCGCGCGAGCGCGATGCGGTGCAAGAGGAGCTGGAGGAGCTTGCGCCCAGCGAGGCTCGCGACATTCTGGTCGAGCGGCTTTTGGCGTACAAGCAGTACAAGAACGCCGCGAGCGCGCTGCACATGCGGTTCGTGGCGGAAGGCCGCATGCATGCGCGTCCCTTCGGTCCCGACGCGTGCTTCTTGAACCTCATGCCCGACTACCTGAAGGACGTCACGCTCGACGGGCTGGCGCTTTTGGCGGCGCGCGCGCTTGCTCGGCGCGACGTGTTTCTGCTGGAATCGGAGCATATTGCAGCAAAGCCCATTCCCGTCGAGGTGCACGTGCGCGCCATTCATCAGCGCATCCGCAACAAGAAGGAGATCCGCTTTTCGGAGCTGGTCAACGCGCAAACGCCCACGCCCGTGGTGGTGGTCACGTTCTTGGCGGTGCTCGAGCTGTACAAGCGCGCCATGGTGAAGATCGAGCAGGCCGAGCTGTTCGGCGACATCGACATCCGCTACATCGAAGGGTCCGGCGATCTTTCGCTGGAAGGCGAGGACGCCCTTACGTCGGTCGAGGAAGGTTGACATGTTCCAAGGTTTGCAGGAAGGTCAGATCAAAGGCGCTATCGAAGCCATGCTCTTCGTAACCGACGAGCCGGTGGGCACGCTTGCCCTGGCCGACATGCTGGAGGTTGCACCGGGCGAGGTCGAGCGTGCGCTCGTGGAGCTGCGCGATCAGCTGGAGCGGGAGGACCGCGGCATCCAGCTGCGCGAGGTCGCCGGCGGATGGCGTTTGTACACGCACCCCGCGTACCACGAGCTGATCGAGAGGTACGTGCTGTCATGGGATACCCGCAAGCTTTCCCAGGCTGCCATGGAAACGCTTTCCATTGTGGCGTACCTGCAGCCGGTAACGCGCAGCGGGGTTGCCAGCGTGCGCGGCGTCAACTCGGACAGCTCCATCAACTCGCTGGTGGAGAAGGGCTTGGTGCGCGAGGCGGGCGTGGCCGACGCGCCCGGGAACCCCACGCTGTACGCGACCACGCGCGCCTTCCTGGAGAAGTTCGGTCTGCGCTCGGTGGCCGACCTGCCCGATCTGGACCAGTTCGCGCCCGACGACGATACGCGCGCGTTCATTCGCGAGCGATTGTCCGCTACGCGCGACGACGTGCGCATCGCGCAAGCTGCGGAAGCGCCCGCGGGGGAGGGGCCGGACGAAGTCGACCCCTTGGCGGGCGTGCAGTTCGACCTCGACGACGAAGACGGCGTCATCGTGGCCGAGAGCCCGCGCGAGGAGGCTGCGTCGGACGCCGCCCAGCGCATGCTGGCCGAGGCTATGGCTTCCGGCTTCGGCCTGGTGGAGAAAATAGACTTTGACGAGCTGACGTTTGAAACCGATGACGAGTAAGCGGGTCCGCCGTTCTGTCGAACGGCGGAAGCCCTCGTCGACCCTGGAGGATCTGTGACCGAAGAAACCAACGAAGCACCCCGCGTCGTCCCCATGCGCTTGCAGAAGTTCCTTGCGCGAGCGGGGGCTGCAAGCCGCCGTGGATCTGAGAACCTTATGACGGCCGGTCGTGTGACGGTGAACGGCCAGGTGGTGACCGAGTTGGGCAGCAAGGTGGATCCGCTTGTGGACCAGGTTGCCGTGGACGGGGTGGCGGTTCGGCTGGCCGACGGCCCCGTGACCGTCATGTTGCACAAGCCGGCGGGATTCGTGACGACCATGTCCGATCCGCAGGGGCGTCCCACCGTGGCGCAGCTCGTCCCCGTCGATCGGTATCCGGGGCTGTTCCCCATCGGGCGGCTCGACGCCGACACCACGGGCTTGCTACTGTTCTCGACCGACGGCGACCTGGGCAACGGCCTGTTGCATCCCAAGCATCATGTGGCGAAGCGCTACCTGGCATGCGTCGAGGGCCGGCCCGCCGAACGCGACCTTGCGCGCTTGCGCCGCGGGGTGGAACTTGACGACGGGCTTACGGCCCCTGCCGACGCCCGCCTTGTGGAAGGTCCGGCGGCTCGCCGCGCCGAGCGCGTTCTCGAAGCGCCTCCGGCCGTGCCCGCCCGGGCGTCGCGCGAGTACGCCGTCGAGTGCAAGCAGCGCGCGGCGTGCCGCTCCATCGTTCGCGTGGTTCTTCGCGAGGGAAGAAAGCGCCAGGTGAAGCGTATGCTGGCTGCAATCGGCCATCCAGTGCTGGCACTTCATCGCGATTCGTTCGGCCCGCTTGAACTGGGCGACCTCGAACGCGGCTCGTGGCGGATGCTTTCGCCCGAAGAGGTTGCGGCTTTGAAGCGAGCCGTGGAGGACGGTTCGTAGCGACGCGCGGCGCGGGCGGCCGATCCTTCGGCCGATAATGCTAGAATACGCACGTCGGCATTGTCTGTCGGCGCACGTCAATATGTTTGCAACAGGGAGAGTGTTTCCGTTTCATGTCACATCAACAAGTTGACCATATCGCGGAGCCGGGGTTCGATCGCGTTGCGGTCGTGGGCTTCGGCCTGGTGGGCGCGTCCTTCGCCGCGGCGTTTCGCTCCGCGCACCCCGATGCGCGGGTGCTCGCGGTCGACGTCGACCAGCGCACGCTTGCGCAGGCCCTCGAGCGCGGCTGGGCGACCGAGGGCGCGCTTCCGGCCGATCCTGCGTTTCGGCGGTTCGTGGACGAAGGTTGCGACCTGGTGGTTCTGGCTACGCCGGTAGGAGCGGTCGAAGCCTACCTGAAAGACCTGGCTGCATGGGATTTTCAAGGCATCGTCACCGACACCGCGTCCACGAAGAGCCGTATCGTGGAGCTTGCCTGCGCGCATCTTGCCCATCCTGAAAACTACGTTCCCGGCCATCCTATGGCGGGTTCGGAGAAAAACGGCATCGAAGGAGCGCGGGCGGACCTGTTCAAGGGCGCTCACTGGATTCTGTGCCCCGATGCGAACACGCCCGCCGAGCACTTTCCGCGTCTGCACGAGCTGATCACCTCGCTGGGCGCGCGCGTTATCGTGCTGCCGCGCGAAGATCATGACGAGGCGGTTGCAGTGGTGAGCCATGTTCCGCATATCGTCGCCTCGTCGCTCATGCAGCTGGCGAGTCGTCATGCGGATGACCAGCAGGCCCTTATGCGGCTGGCCGCGGGCGGGTTCAAGGACTCGACGCGCATCGCTGCCGGCTCGCCGGAGCTGTGGTGCGGCATCGCGTTCGACAACAAGGACGCGCTCGTCGACGGGCTGTCGGAGATGCAGGAGATCATCGCGTCGTTTTCCGGCGCGCTCGAATCGGGGAATCGCGCGCAGCTGACGGATCTTCTTGCCTCCGCAGCGGAAGCTCGCCGGGCCCTGCCCGTTGCCTGGGTGCCTTCGACCGAGCGTTTGCTCGAGGTTCGCATTCCCATGGAGAACCGCACGGGCGTGGTGGCCGAGGTGACCACCGTCACCAGCTCGGTCGGTTGCAACATCCAGTCCATCGAGATAGACCACGTCACCGAGGACAGCGCCGTGCTCAGCTTGGTGCTGACCGACGAAGGCGACGTCGGCCAGCTGTCTGCGCAGCTCATCAACGCGGGTTTTTCGGTTTCGTTCAGTCCTCTGGCGGCAAAGGAGCATATACATGTCGATTGAATCAGCAGCGACCATCATCGAGCCTCTGCGCGCGCCGTTGCGGGGCAAGGCCACCGTGCCGGGCGACAAGTCCATCTCGCATCGAGCGGTGCTGTTCGCGGCTATGGCCGAGGGCGTCTCGAAGCTGACCGGCGTTCTTGATTCCGAGGACGTGCGCTCGTCCATGGCGGCGGTGCGCCAGCTGGGCGCGCGGGTAGAGCTTGAGCTGCAGCCCGACAAAAGCCTGGCTGGCGTGGTGGAGGGCTGGGGAGCGAAGGGGCCGTCCCAACCCGAGGGTCCCATCGATTGCGGGAACTCCGGCACCACGGCGCGCCTGCTCATGGGCGTGCTCGCCCCGTGGGACGTGCGCGTGGAGCTGACCGGCGACGAGTCCCTGGTGAAGCGCCCCATGCGCCGCATCACCGCGCCGCTCATGAAGATGGGGGTTCGCTTTCAGCCCGAAGGCCGCGAAACGCTGCCGCTCGTCGTGTGCGGAACGCGCGGCCTGCATCCTCTTGTCTACGATGCCCCTATGGCGTCGGCCCAGCTGAAGACCGCAGTGCTGCTTGCCGGCGTGTACGCGCGCGGCACCACCACCGTGAACGAACCCGCGCCTTCGCGCAACCACACCGAGCTCATGCTCCCGGAGTTCGGCGTAGACACCACGGCTGCGGATCGAACGGCCAGCGTCACGGGGCCCGCCGCGCTCAAGGCTTGCGAAGTGCAGGTTCCGGGCGATCCTTCGTCCGCTGCGTTCCTCGCGTGCGCCGCGGCGCTCAAGCCCGGCAGCTCCGTGCAGATCGAGAACGTCAGCCTGAACCCGGCGCGCATCGGCTTCACCCGCACGCTCGAGCGCATGGGCGCGTGCGTGAACCTGCGTCGCACGGGATCTGCGGGCAAGGAGCCCTACGGGACCGTTTCCGTCGATTACACGCCGAACCTGCGAGGCTGCGAGGTTCCCGCCGACAAGATCGCGTCCATCGTCGACGAGATTCCCGTGCTGTCGCTCGTGGCGGCGCATGCGCGCGGCGTCACGGTGTTTCGCGAAGTGGGGGAGCTGCGCGTGAAGGAGACCGATCGCCTGGAGGCCGTGGTGGAAGGCCTGTCCTCTTTGGGCGTGGACACGTGGGTCGAAGGCAACGACCTGTTCATCGAGGGGCAGCCGGATCTGGTCGTGCCGGATGCGGCGTCCTTCGACTCGAAGGGCGACCATCGTCTGGCTATGACGTGGGCGCTCGTCGGCCTGACAGGCGGTTCGTCCGTGAGCGTGGCGAGCTTCGATTCCGTGAAGATCAGCTATCCTCAATTTCTGTCCGATATCGAAAGGTTGGCACGATGATCATCGCCATTGACGGCCCGAGCGGGGCCGGTAAATCTACTGTTGCGAAAGCTGTTGCGCGCGAACTGGGCTTTTCCTGCCTGGACACCGGTGCGATGTACCGAGCCGTTGCATGGCGCGCCCTGCAAGACGGCGTGGCGCTCGACGACTGCGACGCGCTGGGGAGCCTTGCGCGCACCTACGACATCGCGTTTGCTCACGAGGCGGGCGAGCCGGTTCCGCGCCGCGTCTCCATCGGCGGCGTCGACGTAACCGACGCCATCCGAACCGCCGAGATCGACCGCGCCGTGAGCCCTGTCTCCGCTGCGCCGACCGTCCGTGCGGCTTTGGTGAAGCAGCAGCAGCGCATCGGCCGTGCGGGCGACTACGTGGTGGAGGGGCGCGACATAGGCACCACGGTGTTCCCGGAGGCCCCGGTCAAGGTGTTCCTGACCGCTTCGGCTGAAGAGCGGGCCCATCGTCGGGTTCGTCAAAACGTCGACCGTGCCGTAGGCTCCATCGACTTCGACGAGGTGCTTGCCGACATTCGCCGACGCGACGAGCTGGACTCCTCGCGCGCCACGTCGCCGTTGCGGCCTGCAGACGATGCCGTGCATTTGGATTCGACCGGGCACTACATCGAAGACGTGATCGACGAGATCTGCGCGCTTGCCCGTCAGAGGGGCGCGAACGGCGGCGAAGGCGAGCGCGCATGAGCCTGATTCTGCCTTACGAGAAGATCTGGGATATGCCCTACGGCGGCGCTTCCGACGAGAAGCAGGCTCCGCGCCTGGTCGGCAACGTCATCTACGGGTTCTTGGCCTTCGTGTTCAAGATCTGCTTCCGCTACCGCGTGGACAACCGGCAAAGCCTGCGGGGCTTCGACGGCGAAAGCGGCGTGGTGGTGGTGGCGAACCATACGTCGTTTCTGGACGTGGTGTTCATGTACCTGTCTTCGCGCCCTTCCCAGTGGATACGCTTCTTGGGGCGCGAGAACCTGTTCGGCAACGCGCACGGCCTGGCGGGCCATATCCTGTCGCGCGTGGGCGCGTTTCCCATCAAGCGCGATTCTGCCGATAGAACGGCCATCAAGCGCGCGACCCGCATGCTGAAAAACGACGAGATCGTGGGCATTCTTCCCGAGGGAACGCGCCGGGGCAAAAGCGATCGCACGCCCGAGATCCATTCGGGGGCGGCGTTCATCGCGAAGATGGGTCATGCGCCCATCCTGCCCATGACCGTGCGCAACGCCGAGCATATCAAGGAGAAGGGGAAGTTCTTCCGCTTCCCCAAGGTGACCATCGAGTACGGGGATCCTTTGCTGGTGAGCGATTTCGACTTTCTTCCGAAAGAAGACCGCTTGGACGGCTGCACCTGGTACGCGATGCGCGAGTGCTTCGCGCTGTCGCTGAACGTGCCGGCCGATCAGGTGGACATGCTGGCGCTGTTCCCGGAGGGCCGCGATTTCACGGCGGCGTTCGCCGAGCATCGCGTGGCGCGGCACACGACCGAGGAGCTGGTGGCCGCTATCAGGGAGAAGAAGGCCGCCAAGGAACGCCGCGCTTCCAAGGAAGCACCTGCGGAAGGAGCATGCGCATGAGGGTGGTGAAGGCCAAGCACGCGGGCGCCTGCTACGGCGTGCAGCGGGCGCTCGACATGGCGCTCGAGGCGGCCGAGCGCACCGAGGGCGCCTCTACGCTCGGGCCGCTCATCCACAATCCGCAGGTGGTGGGCGAACTGGCCGATCGCGGCATACGCGCGGTCGAGAGCGCTGACGCGGTGGATCACGGGTCGGTCATCATCCGCAGCCACGGCGTGACGCCGGGCGTGCGCCGCAGCGTGGAGGAGCGCGGGCTGCCCATCATCGACGCTACGTGCCCGCATGTGGCGCGCGCTCAAAAGGCGGCTGCGGAGCTCGCGCGGCAGTGCGGGCGCGTGGTGGTGGTGGGCGAGGCGGGGCATCCCGAGGTGGAAGGGCTGGTTGCCTGTGCGCGCGAGGCGGGCGGCCAGGTGGCCGTGGTCACCGAGCCCGCCGATCTGCCGGATGGCCTTCCGGCTCCCGTCGGCATCGTCGTGCAGACCACGCAGACGCGCGAGTCGCTTGACGCCGTGGTGGACGCGCTTGTTGCGCGCGGCATCGAACCGCAGGTCAAGAACACTATCTGCTTCGCCACGCGTCAGCGGCAGGAAGCAGCCGCAGCGCTTGCGGACGAGGTGGACGCCATCGTGGTGATCGGCGGGCGCAACTCGTCGAACACGACGCGCCTGGCCGAGATCTGCGCGGCCGCGTGCCCGCGCACGCATCACGTGGAAGCGCCCGACGAGCTGGATCCCGCCTGGTTCGAGGGCTGCGAGAGCGTGGGCGTCACCGCGGGGGCGAGCACGCCCGAGGCTCAGATAGCCGCCGTCGTCGAGCGCCTGGAGGCTTGGTAGGCGGGCATCGCGTATACTCTTGCTCGAAGAAAGCGAACGGAAGGCGGCAGGTGAGCACGTACCCATCGAAGGACATCGCGCGCGAGGCGGAAAGCTCCGCTTCGTCCGCTGCGCGCGGGTTCAGCGCTGCGGCGTCGCACGGGTGTCGCCGGAAGGGCGATCCTCCGCGCGCCCTGGTGGCGGCCGTCGCGCCCGAAAGCCCGGCCGACGACGCGGGGTTCGAGCCGGGCTGCTACGTGACCTCTGTGAACGGCGCTCCTGTGCGCGACGTGATCGACTGGCGCTGGCTCACGTCCGACGACGTCATCGAGCTGGGCTACGTCGACCTCGACGGCGAGGCGGGCGAGGTGGAGCTCGAACGCGAACCGGGGGAGGACTGGGGCTTCGAGTTCGACGGCGTGGTGTTCGACGGCGTCAAGCAATGCCGCAACGCCTGCACGTTCTGCTTCATGCGCCAGCTTCCCGACGACATGCGCTCGTCGCTCACGCTGCGCGACGACGACTTCCGCCTGAGCTTCCTGGCGGGCACGTTCGTCACCTTCACGAACCTTTCGCCCGAAGACGAGGCGCGCATCGTGGAGCAGCATATCTCGCCGCTGCGCCTGTCCTTGCACGTGGCCGATCCTCAGGTGCGCCGCCGTATGATCGGCAAGCATGCGCAGCATGGCATCGACGTGCTCGAGCGCCTGCTCGCGGCCGGCATCGAGTTCCATGCGCAGATCGTGCTCGTGCCCGATCAGAACGACGGGGCCGTGCTGAAGGACACGCTTTCCTGGGCGTACGAGCGCCCGGGCATCCTGGACGTCTGCATCGTGCCGCTCGGGTTCACCAAGCATCAGACGTGCTTCGACCGCAGCTTCAACGACCCGGTGTCGTCGCGCGCGGTCATGGACCTGGTCGTGCCGTTCCAGGCGCGTGCGCTCGCCGAACGCGGAACCATGTGGGCGTTCGCCGCCGACGAGTTCTACCACAACGCGTACGGCTCCGAGCTGCTGCAGAACCTTCCTCCGTCGCAGCACTACGGCGATTTCGGCATGTTCGAGGACGGCGTGGGCATCATCCGGTCGTTCGTGGACGACTGGGAGCAGGCCGAGCGCGACGGGACGGTGGCTCGTGCTGCGGACGCGCTCGGGCAGGCCGGCCTGCGCGTGCGCTACGTCGCCGGTTTCGCAACCCGCCAGTTCCTCGGGCCGCTGGCTGCGCGCAGCGCCGTCGCGCCCTGGTTCGAGCCCCTGTTCGTGAAGAACGACTTCTTCGGGGGCAACGTGGACGTCACGGGCCTGCTGTGCGGGTGCGACATCGCTTCTGCGATCCGGGCGTGCGACGACGGCGATCTGTTCGTGGTTCCAAGCGTCGTGTTCAACGACGACGGGGTGACCCTCGATGACATGACTTTGGAGGATATGGGAAAGCGCGCGGGTGCGCCGCTTGCCGTGGTATCCTGTAACGCGTCGGGTTTTCTTTCCGAGATCATCGACCTTGTCGGGCAGAACGCGCCGACTTCAAGCTAACGAATCAATCTGAAAGGTTGCACCATGCCTTTGCCAATCGTGGCGGTGGTGGGACGGCCGAACGTCGGCAAGTCCACCTTCGTCAACCGCATAGCCCAGGCCAACGAGGCCATCGTACATGAAATGCGCGGCGTCACGCGCGACCGATCCTATCACGAAGCCGACTGGAACGGGTGCGACTTCAAGCTGATCGACACCGGCGGCATCGAGATGGGCGACGACGACGCCTTCCAGGGGTCCATTCGCTCCCAGGCCTTCGCCGGCGCGAACGAAGCCGACGTCATCGTGTTCTTGGTCGACGGCAAGACCGGCATCAACGCCGACGACGAAGAGGTGGCTCGCGTTCTGCGCAGAACCTCCAAGCCGGTGTTTCTGGCCGTGAACAAGATGGACACGCCCGGCAGCGAAGACGAGCTGTGGGAGTTCTACCAGCTGGGAGTGGGAGACCCGTGGCCCGTTTCGGCCACGCACGGCCACGGTACCGGCGATTTGCTGGACGCCATCGTGGAAGAGCTGCGCAAGGTCGAGGTGCCGGACGTCGAGGATGATCCGGGCATCAACGTGGCCATCATCGGGCGCCCCAACGCGGGCAAGAGCTCGCTGACGAACCGGATGACCAAGGGGGACCGATCCATCGTCTCCGACGTGGCGGGAACCACGCGCGACGCCATCGACACGCTGGTCGAGCACGAGGGCAAGCACTACACCATCGTGGACACGGCGGGCTTGCGCCGCAAGAGCCAGATCGACGAGGACGTGGAGTACTACGGGTTCGTGCGCGCCATGCGCGCTATCGATCGCGCCCAGGTGGCGCTTCTGGTCATCGACTCCACGCTGGGCTTGACTGACCAGGACCAGCGCGTCGCCGGATTCGCGGCGGATCGCGGTTGCGCCATGATCATCGTCCTGAACAAGTGGGACCTCGTCGAGGGCCCCGAGGCCAAGGCCGAGATCCGCGAGCGCATAGCCGACCGCCTGGGATTCGTGGGCTACGCTCCCGTCATCGCCATTTCCGCGCTTACGGGCAAGAAGGTCGACCGCATCTGGGACGCCATCGATTCCGCGTTCGAGAACTACAGCCAGACCATCCCCACGAACAAGCTCAACACCTGGCTTACGGGCATTCGCGAAACGGGCCATACGGTGAGCAACGGCAAGGCGGTGCTGCGCATGAAGTACGTGACGCAGACGTCTACCTGCCCGCCGCGCTTCACGTTCTTCGCGAACCGTCCGGACCTCGTGAACGACAACTACGAGCGGTTCCTCGAGAACCGCTTGCGCGAAAGCTTCGACCTGACGGGCACGCCGGTCGGTTTCAAATTCAAGAAGAAGGATTAAGCATACGATGCAGGATTTGCTGGTTGCAGGAGCGCTGTTCGTTGCGGCGTTTCTTCTGGGTTCCATTCCCTTCGGGCTGATCATCTCGAAGGTGTTCTACCATACCGACATCCGCGAGCACGGCAGCGGCAACATCGGGACCACGAACGCCATCCGCACGATGGGCAAGGTGGGCGGCTATTCGGTGTTCGTGCTGGATTTCGGCAAGGGCCTTTTGTCGGGTGTGCTGGCCTGGGCGTTCTCGTGGTACCTGCTGCCGGGCGGCGGCTTGGAGCCTGGTTCGCTCGTGTCGTACGACACCATGCTGACCGTGGCGTTCCTGGGTTGCGTGTGGGGGCATATCTTCAGCCCCTGGCTCAAGTTCAAGGGCGGCAAGGGCATCGCGGTGGCCGTGGGCTGCCTGTTCGTCGTGTTCGGCTGGGTGGGCGCATGGCTCGAGCTTGCCATCTTCATCGTGCTGGTGGTTGCCACGAAGTACGTGTCGGTCGGCTCGATCGCGGCGGCGGTGGCCTGCCCGTTCTTCTCCCTGTACTACTTCTGGGGCGATTGGGCCGCGGTCGCTTTGTGCACGATAGCCGGATTGACCGTGGTGTGGGCGCATCGCGAGAACATCGTGCGTCTGCGCGCGGGGACGGAAAGCCGCATCGGCGACAAGAAGAAGGCGTAAGGCTCCGCTGTTCCGTCGAGCAGCGGAACATGCCGACGCCTCTTGCTGGCTTTACGAACGACAGGAAAGCTCGAAGGGAGTCCTACGTGAAAATCGCGGTTATCGGGGCGGGGTCGTGGGGGACGGCGCTGGCGCAGGTTCTTGCCGAAAACGGCCACAACGTGGGCTTGTGGGCAAGAAAGCCCGAAGTGGTGCAGGCGATCAACGCCGAGCACCGCAATCCTCGCTACTTGAGCGACGTGGAGTTGTCCGAGAACATCGTGGCCACTGTGTCGTACCAAGACGCGCTGCTGCGCGCGAAAGCCGCGGTCATCGTAACGCCGTCGAACCTCATGCGCGGCGTGGCGCGTGCGCTCGCCGACGTGGTCGATGCCGACTTCCCCGTTATCATCTGCTCGAAAGGCGTGGAGGAGGGAAGCGGCCTGCTTCCCGTCGAGGTGTTCGAAGCCGAGATGGGAAACGCCGGTCGCCTGGCCGTTCTTTCGGGTCCGAACCATGCCGAAGAGGTTATCAAGGGCATTCCCTCCGGCACGGTCATCGCCAGCTCCGACGAGCATACCGCCTCGTTTTTCCAGGAGCTGTTCGCGGCGGAGAGTTTCCGCACGTACGTGAGCGACGACGTGTGCGGCGTGGAGCTGTGCGCTGCGTTCAAGAACGTCATCGCCATCGCGGTGGGCGTGTCCTACGGGCTGGGTTACGGCGACAACACCGCCGCCATGCTCATGACGCGCGGCCTGGCGGAGATGAGCCGCTTGACCGTGCGCTGCGGCGGGCAGGCCATCACGTGCATGGGGCTGGCGGGCACGGGCGACCTGATCGCCACGTGCACGTCCGAGCATTCGCGCAACCGCCGTTTCGGTAAGCTGCTGGCCGAAGGGTCCACGCTCGACGACTTCACCGCGCAGACGCACATGGTGGCCGAGGGCGCTCTGGCGTGCAAGACCCTCAAGACGCTCGGCGACGCGTACCGGGTGGAGCTGCCCATCACCGACGTGGTGCGCAGCATCGTGTGGGAAGGGGCCGACCCCCACGACGTGGCCCATACGCTTACGAACCGGCCTTTGACCACGGAATTCTACGGGTTGTAGCGCGCTGTAGTTTCGGTCGCATGATCAAAACTACAGTTGATTAACGAAGCGATGACCAAGGGTTCACCGAACGTCCAAGTTCGTTGCGCCCTTCTGGCATCGAAGGTAGTCTTTGCTGTGCGCCTTCGCGCAAGGCTTTGACAACCGATTCGAGACCCGCCGCTTCGTCACTCGCGTGAACCTCATCTCTCTCAACTTCGCGACGGGTCGCAGGACATGCGCACCTTCCCCTTCTCCTTGGTGCGCATTGCGCAGCCCCTCTTCGATTCCCCCGGTTGAAGAGGGGCTTTTTCATGCGCGCCGGGCTTTGGGAGGGCTTTCGGTATAATGGTCGAACGCTACATGCGAATCGAGCAGGGAAGGACGTGGCTGGTATGAGTGCATCGAGGCAGGGGCGGGGACGGCTTGCCGTCGCGTTGACGCTTGCAGCGGCGCTGCTTGCGTGCGTGCTGCTTACGGCATGTTCGCAGCCTGACGCGCAGGTCGAGAAGGGCCTGCCGTCATGGGCGACCGAGGAGGGCGTGACCGTCTGGGCCCATGAAGTGGTCGACGAGTTCAATGCGCGCGACTACGAGGCGCTTGCCGCGCGCTATCAGGACGCGGGCGTGACGGCCGAGCAGCTCTCCCAGAACCTGAGCGCGGCGCAAGACGAGTACGGCGCGTTCGTCGAGTACGGCGACAAGACGTTTTTGCATGGCGAAAGCAAGGGTCGCTCGTATGCAACCGTTATCGAGCAGGCGTCCTACGAGAACGGCTCCGCCGAGTTCCGCATCAGCTTCTTCGAGGACGGATCGCTGGCCGGTTTCTACTTCCTGAAAGCTAAAGAGTAGGGGGCGCAGGTTTCGGCTCTGCATCAAAGAGCCGAAGCTTCTCCAGGTAAGGACGCGTGTCCACAAGCTTCGCAAGGGCGACGATACCGGTCCATCGCCGGGCTCCGGGCGCGATGAGTCCTGGCTTGTAAGCCAACATGGTCACGGTCATGTCGGCGGCGAAGCAGGGGGCGGCCGCGGCTCCCGTTTGGGCCGATAGGCCGCTTGGGGCGTCGATCGACACGGCGAAGGGCGCTCCTTTGGCCTTCGTGGGAAGGCTGTAGGGCAGCCGGGCGTGGTCGCCCTGCTCGTAGACGCGCTTGCGATGCCGTCCGCGACCCCGTTCGCGCGGTCCCTCGAAGCGCTTGCGGTTGGCCGCCTTGATCCACGTCGCGTACGGCTCGCGCACTTCGGCTCCCGCGAACCCGGTTCCCAGAAGCGCGTCCACGACGACGTCCGCCCGCTCGATCGCATCGGTCAGGATGTCGGCATCGGGCGCGATGAGCACGTTAAGGGGAAGGCCCTGCTTGGCAGCCTGCGAGAACACGCTCATGGCAACCGTTCGCGCAGGTTCGGCATGCAGACGCTCTGCCAGGTCGGGCGCTATCAACGTCACGGGGTACCCGGCTTCCGCAAGCGCTTGCGCCGCAACCCATCCGTCGCCGCCGTTGTTGCCCGATCCCGCCAAGACCGCAACGGGAACCGGATCGGGCGCCCAATCGCGCACCGCTTCCGCCACGGCGATCCCCGCTTGCTCCATGAGCGCGGAAAGGGGCGTGCCGTCTTCGGCTATCATCTGCTCGAGCCGCGCCACGTCGGCCACGTTCAGCGCGCGCCGCCGCTCGCGCTCGATCTCAACGCCCTGCTCGGTCATGACGCGCGTGTTGCTCATCAATCCGTTGAGCATGACGAAGGGGGTGCCTGCGCGCACGGCGTGCCTTGCCCTCATGACAAGCGAGATCGCCCATGCCAGCATGAGCGCGGCCCAGGCGCCCGTGAAGTACCCGCGCTGTGCGGCAACGAATCTGCCGACCGCTCCAGCCTCTCCGCCTTGCGACGCGCCCGCACCGATGACCAGCAGCAACGCGAACAGCGGGAGCGCTGCGAACAGGAACAGCAGGCCGTAGCGCGCTGCGTACTGATACCAGCGGGCAGGGGAGGCGTCGGGACGCACAACGCGCAGCCGCAAGAGCTTTTGAGCTGGCGTCTGGCCGTGGGCGAACACGGGGATCGCGCCGAACACCACCAGGCAGGCGCACGTCAGGATGGCCGCCGCAACGCCGTCGTCTGCGCCGGGCGCGGCGACGGCGGCAAGGACGCCCGTGCTGCGCAGCGCGAACATGCAAGCCGAGGTCGATGCGAGCGCCAGCGCGAAGTCCATCGCAAACGAAAGCGCGCGCCGCAGGGCTCCGGCGTGCAACCCGGCTTGGCGCGCCTCCTCGTTGACAAGACGGATATCGGGCAACGCGCGCATGAGCGGGGCGACCAGCCAAAACCCCGTCATAGCGCCCAGCGTGTTCGTGATCAGGTCGTCCACGTCGAACAGTCGGTACGGGTGCTCGTACAAACCCCAAAGGCCCGTGAGCTGCGAAAGCTCGAACGACAGCGTCACGGCGAAGCCGATGAGCAAGGTCTGCCACCACGTGCGGCGGAAATAGTAGCGCAGGTACATGCCAAGGGGCACCAGCAGCAACACGTTGAACAGCGCCTCGTAGATGTAAGGGCTGCGTATCGCGGCGATCCACGAGGCCGGGTCGGCGGGCGAGAACGCGGTATGCGCCAAGAACTGCCGCAGGAAGTTGAAGGGAGCCAGTTGGGGCGCGGCGGCGTAGGGGACCACGGCGGAGCGGTCGGCCGGCAGCGGGAGCAGTACAAGAACGTACGCGCACATCAAGTAGAAAACGAACGAGTACACGACAAGGGTCCTCAGCCAGGGAATCGAGCCGAATCGTCGGTACTGGTAGATAAGGTAAGGCAGCGTGATCAGGAAGGCGGCCAGCGGGAATGCGGTGGCCGCGAAGATGATGTTCGAAGCGTACGTGCTCACGTCAGGCGTTTCCGTTCCATGTCGAGCAGCGCCCTCTTGAGACGCGCGGATGCATCGGCGCCGACCGGGCGGCCGTCGCTTCCCACCACGCGGTGGTCGGGAACCAAGATGGCAAGCGGGTTCTTCTTGACCGCCGTCCCGACCGATCGGTAGGAGCCCGGCTTCCCCATGAGCGCGGCCACTTCGGCCGTCGTGCGCGATGCTCCGTAGGGGATGCGGGCAAGCTCGGACCATACGGCGCGCTGAAACGCGCTTCCCTCGGCGTCGATCGGGATGTCGAAGAAGGTGCGCTTTCCGGCGAAGTACTCCAAAAGCTCGTTGGCCGTGCGGGTGGCAAGCTGGCTGGGATGACGAACGCCGGGCAGGGCCACGTCGCCGAACGCCACGTGCGTGACGCCGCGGTCGCTCGTGCGTATGGTGATGGGTCCGTGCGGGGTGCGGTACGCGAAGTACATCCCGGTGCTTGAAGCCATCTTGCCTTCTTCCGGTCGGTTTCGCCTCATTATAATGCAGTCCCGCTCGGACGATCCTCGATGTTACGGTTCGGCAACCAAGGAATCGCGCAAGAGGTCGACGCAGCTTGCGGCTGCGTGTTGTTTTTCGCCTGCCGCGCGTCGGTTGCAAGCGTGCGCGCGTCGGTTGCGCTAGAATGACGGCAGCAAGCGACGAGGAAGGAACGCAGCCATGTTCGAACCGGTGAAGATCGCACCGTCCATCCTATCAGCCGATTTCATGAACTTGGGGCGCGATGTGGCGCTCTTGGAGAAAGCCGGTGCGGGATACGTGCACGTAGACGTCATGGACGGGCATTTCGTCCCGAACCTGACCATGGGAGTGCCCGTGCTCAAGCAGCTCAAGCGCGCGACCGAGCTGCCGTTGGACGTTCACCTCATGATCTCGAACCCGCTCGAGCAGCTGCCGTGGTTCCTCGACGCGGGCGCGGACATCGTGACCGTCCACGCCGAAGCGCTAGGGGCCGACGAGCTGTCGCGCGCCGTGGCAGCCATCCATGCGGGCGGCGCGAAGGCCGCGGTCAGCTTGAAGCCGAACACGCCCACCGGCGCGCTGGCGCCGGTTCTCGCCGATCTGGACATGGTCCTCATCATGAGCGTGGAGCCGGGCTTTTCAGGCCAAAGCTACATCGAAGGCAGCGAGAAGAAAGTCGAGCGCGTGGTGGAGATGGCGCGCGCGCTGGGCGTTTCCCCGCTTGTGCAGGTGGACGGCGGGATAGGCTTGAAAACGGCTCCGCTGGTGGCGGCGGCCGGCGCCGACGTCCTGGTGTGCGGCAACGCCGTGTGCGGGGCCGAGGACCCCGCGCAGGCCATCGCCGATATCACCGCCGTCGCCGAAGAGGCGCGCGCGGCCGCCCTTGCCGCGAAGGGGGCGTAGGTTCATGCGCTCGGTGCCCGAAGACTACGTGTACCTGGACTACGCGGCTACGGCGCCCCTGTGCGAAGAGGCTGCGGCGGCCATGGCACCCTACCAGGTTCCCGGACGCGCCAACCTTGCCGTGGGAGGCAACGCCAACTCGCTCCACGCCCCCGGACGCGCGGCGTTCAAAGCGCTCGAGGACGCGCGCAGGTCGCTCGCTGCCGATTTGGGCGCGCGCCGGCCTGACGAGATCGTGATCACCTCGGGCGCCACGGAAGCGGACAACGCCGCTCTCGTGGGGTTGGCGCATGCGGCCGCCGACGCGCGCAGGCGCGCGGGCAAGGGGTCGGCTGCGCTTCACGTGATCGTCACGGCAGTGGAGCACGACGCCGTGCTGGCTCCGGCGAAGCGCCTGGAGGCGGAGGGCTTTCGCGTTACCAAACTCGCGCCGAACCGCCAAGGGTTCATCGAGGTCGAGGCGCTTGAGCGCGCGCTCGACCAGGACACGGTGCTCGTTTCCGTGCAGGCGGCGAACAGCGAGGTGGGCAGCATCCAGCCGATAGCCGACCTTGCGCGCATCGCGCATGCAGCAGGCGCGCTCTTCCATACCGACGCCGTGCAGGCGCTGGGCAAGACGTTCGTGAACCTGGAGGCGTGGGGCGTCGACGCCGCTTCGTTTTCCGCGCACAAGGTGGGCGGCCCTAAGGGGATCGGCGCTTTGTACCTGAAAACCCGCACGCCGTTCGAACCCTACCAGACGGGCGGCGGACAGGAAAGCGGTCGGCGCAGCGGCACGCAGAACGTCGCCGCTGCGGCAGGGTTCGCCGCGGCCGTGCGCGCGGTGCAGCCCGAATGGCAGACCGAGGCGGCGCGCTTGCGGGCGCTGCGCGACAAGCTGTACGCTTGCCTTGGGACTCTGGAGGGCGTGTGCGCTACGGTTCAGGTCGAGCCGGGCGACGACGCGTTTCTGCCCAACATCGTGCACGTGCTGGTAGACGGACTTGAGAGCGAAACCCTCATCCTGCGCTTGGACATACAGGGCTTCGGCGTGTCGGGCGGCTCGGCGTGCTCGTCGCATTCCCTCGAGCCGAGCCACGTGCTGCGCTCTTTGGGAATCGACGCCGATCGCGCTCATGGCGCGCTGCGCGTGTCGATGGGCCGCTACACCACCGAAGCGGACGTCGACGCGTTCGTCGAAGCGATGCGCAAAAGCCTGGATTGGAACTGATACGACCCTCCGGGTTTTCGAACCCGATCGCATTAAGGAGCTTGTGAACAGCATGGAACTCGTTACCACGCATACGCATACGTGCTTTACGAACCACGGGGAGGGCACGGTGGAGGAGCTGGTGTCCGCGGCTGCGGCGGCAGGCATTTCCACCATCGCCGTGACGGAGCACTTTCCGCTGACCGATGCGTTCGATCCGCAGAGCTACCTGGCCATGCCCGCTGATCGGGTGGGCGAGTACCTGGCCGCCATCGAGGCCGCCCGCGCAGCCCATCCGGAGATGGAGATCATCGCGGGCTGCGAGCTGGACTGGTTGGGCGACGACGAGGACCGCGTGCTTTCCGAAGACGATTTCGCGCCGTTCGACCTGGTGCTGGGGTCGGTGCACTTCGTGGATCGCTGGCCGTTCGACGACCCCGCCCAGCGCGGTCGCTGGGACGAGGTGGGCGCGGACGCCATTTGGCGGCGCTACTTCGAGGTGTGGTGCGAGGCCGTGTCGTCGACCATGCCGTTCCACGTGATGTCCCATCCCGATCTGGCCAAGAAGTTCGGGTTCTATCCCAGCTTCGACCCGCAGCCGCTTTACGAGCAGGCTGCGCAGGCGTGCGCGGCAGCGGGCCGCATGATCGAGGTGAACACGTCGGGTTCGTACTACGCCTGCAAAGAGATGTTCCCCGCGCCTGCGTTGCTCGAGGCATTCTGCCGCGCGGGCGTTCCGTGCACTGTGGGCACCGACGCGCACAAGCCCCAAAACGTTGCGCGCGATATCGAGCAGGCGTACCGCCTCATGGCCCGAGCCGGTTACAGAACGGTTACGGTGCCGACAGCCGACGGGGACCGTCGCGAAATACCCATCGAGTAATCTGGATGCAGTCGTTTCTTGCAATTCGAGCAAAGGAGCAGCGTCATGGTTGCAGCTAAGAAGAACCAAAAGGACGGTAAGAAGCAGAAGGGCCTTGCCTGCCGTGCGTCCGGCCCGCTTTCGAAGCCGGTGGCAACCCTTACGATCGGCGCGCTCGAGCGCGCCCTTCTTGCCGAGTTCCCGCCCGCGGACGCCGAGTCGTGGGACCGCACCGGCATGACGGTGGGGGATCCCGCGCGCGTGGTGACCGGGGTGGCCGTTGCCCTCGATCCCACGGTGGCGGCCATCGACGCTGCGGCCGACGCCGGAGCGAACGTGCTGGTGACGCACCATCCGGCGTTTCTTGCTCCGCCGGACTCCTTCAAGCCGGCATCGTCGGTGGCGGCGTGCTCGGGCGCGGGCGTGTGGCGCGCGGTGGAGCGCGGCGTGGCGATCATGTCCTACCATACGGCCCTCGACGTGAGCCCGCGTGCCCGCTGCGTGCTTCCGGGCATGTTGAGCCTGGTGTTCCATCGCGTCTTGCTGCCTATCCCCGGAGCTCAGGGCAAGGGATACGGGCAGGTGTGCGGGCTTGGCGAAGGCGATGCGCTCACCCTGGGCCAGCTGGCCGCGCGCTGTACTTCGGTGTTCGCGCGCGCTCCTCGCGTATGGGGCGATTTCTCGCGCGACTTGGATCGCGTGGTCACCTGCACCGGCGCAACCGGCGACGTGGGCCGCGCTGCCTTGCGCGCCCAGGCCGACTGCTTGGTGTGCGGCGAGATAAAGTACCACGAAGCGCTCGATCTTTCCCAGGCGGGCTTGGGCGTGATCGAGCTGGGGCACGACACCAGCGAGCTTCCGCTTGTGCCGGTGCTTGCGGCGGCCGTCAAAAGCGCGGGCATTCCCGATGAGCTTGTGATGATGGTCGATCAACGGGATAACTGGACGTACCCCGAAACGGTACGGGTATAATGGTCGCAACGTCGCGTGCGCGGCGCTGAGACGCAGACAAAGGAAACGCATGCATGTAGATACCGATGATCTTGCAACGCTGCTCCAAATGCAGCATATCGATTTGGAGGCCATGCGCGCGCGAAAGCAGCTTGAAGAGCTTCCCCAGCGTCGCATCATCCTTGACGCGCGAACCAAGCGCAAGGCGGTCGACCAGAAGCGCGCGCAGCTCGATGCGCTCCATGCCGAAGCCGACGCGAAACTCGCGCGCATCACCGACGAGGACGCGTCCTTGGCCGAGAAGCAGCGCAAGGTCCAAGGCGAGATCGACGGTGCGCGCGGAGACTACCGTGCCGTCGAGGCTCGGACGAAGGAGCTCAACGGCTTCGCGAAGCGCCGCAACTTCCTGGAAGGCGAACTGACCTCCGTAGGCGAAGAGCTGGCGAAGATAGAGGCCGTGCAGGCCCAGGTGGAGAAGGCGCTTGCCGACATCGATTCCCAAGAAGCAGCGGCCACCCAGGTGTTCGTGAAGGAAGGCGGCGCGCTCAAGGACGGCCTTGCCCGATTGGAGGCCGAGCGCGCATCGTTGGCGGCGGCGTTGCCGGAGGAGCTGTTCGAGGCGTACGCGAAAACGCTTTCCCGTACGGGTGGCGTTGCGGTCGCGCGCTTGCAGGGGTCCAACTGCGGGGCGTGCCGCATGGGAATCGAGCACGGCCGGCTCATCGACATGCGCGCGCAGGGAAACATGGCCGCATGCCCCCATTGCGGCCGTCTGCTCATCTTAGAGTAGATCGGTTCCGATTCGGATCCGAGCCAGGGCTTTCGCCGTCGAGCGTGCTGCCCAACGAGACAAAGCCCGCAGCGATGCGGGCTTTTTTGCTCGATGCATGCGCGACGAGCGGTCGCGCGAAGCGCGAACTTACGCGCGCTCGACCTTGCCGGCCTTCATGCACTTCGTGCACACGTTGGCCTTGCGGACACGGCCCTTGTTGTCCTTGATCGTGATCTTCTGCACGTTCGGACGGAACCAGCGATTGCTCACGCGGTGCGAGTGGCTAATGCTGCGACCCGCCACGGGAGCCTTACCGCAAACTTCACAAATCTTCGACATCGTTCATCACTCCATGTACGTTGGTTGCTCGTCGGCGCAAGCCGTTGATGACAAAAAAGCCTTCACACTATAGCACATAAACTCAAACGGCCACAAGAATTTTTCGTGTAATATACTTTCAGTTGCAATTGGGCACGTCGCACGGGCGCAAGGCCTTGCGCTATACTGCTGAAGCAGGTTTTGCAGCGCGCGGTCCGTCCGCGCTCGGAAAGGAACGCCATGAACGATACGATACCTGGCAACCTCCATGTTGCCAACGATGTCTTGGCCGATATGGTCGGCAATGCCGCGCTCGAATGCTACGGCGTGGTCGGCATGGCTGCGCCCTCCGCTGCCGACGGCATCGCGAAGATACTCCCGGCCTCCCGGCTTCGTCGCGGCGTGGTGGTGACCGCGACCGACGGCGGCGTGCACGTCGAACTGTACGTGGTCATCGAATACGGCACGAACATCAACACGGTGTCGCAGAACCTCATCGACCAGGTAACGTTCGCCTTGACCGAGTACGCTCGCGTCCCGCTCGACGGGGTAGAGGTGCACGTGCAGGGCGTGAAGGTGCGCAAGTAGCACCGCCGCCTGTCTTTGACGAACCGCTGCGCACCGCGCGAGGACGACGCGCGCGGCGGGCTAATTTGAAGGAGAATAGAACCACCATGTCAGAATCCTATACCGCGAACGACCTGCTCAACGCCATTGCGGCGGCGAGCAAGACCTTGAGCGAGCGCAAAGACGAGATCAACCGTCTCAACGTCTTTCCCGTGCCCGACGGAGACACCGGCACGAACATGTCGCTGACGCTCGAGACGGTTGTCGAGAACCTTGCCGCGCTTCCCATCGGGGCCAGCGGCGCGGAAATTCGCAAGGCGATCACGACCGGCGCGCTCATGGGCGCTCGCGGTAACTCCGGTGTCATCACCTCGCAAATTTTGCGCGGTCTGTGCGAGGGCAGCGTTGGGCACGACGAGCTGAACGCCGACAGCATCGAAGCGGCGTTCTCCAAGTCCCAGGAAGTGGCCTTCCAGGCTGTGCGCAAGCCGGTCGAGGGAACCATCCTCACGGTGCTGAAGGACTCGGCCTCCGCCGCCAAGCGCGCGCGCAAGAAGAAGCTCTCGTGCGACGAAGCGCTGGCCGCCGTGGTGGAGGAAGCCTACGCTTCCGTGCAGCGCACGCCCGACCTGCTTCCCGTTCTCAAGGAGAACGGCGTGGTGGACGCCGGCGGCTTCGGCCTGGCCATCTTCTTCGACGCGTTCGTGGCCGCGCTGACCGGCAAGGAGGGTCCGCTGCGCGACGAGCTGGCCTTCGCCCGCAACGCCGCGCCGAAGGTCGAGATCGAGCAGGTCAACGACTGGGAGGGCTCGGCGTTTCGCTACTGCACCGAGTTCTTGGTGCATTCGGATACGGTCGACGTGGACGCCGCGCGCGAGTTTCTGCCCACGATGGGCGACTGCGACCTGATGGTGGGCATGCACCCCAACTTCAAGGTGCACGTGCACTCCAACCGTCCCGACGAGGTGCTCGGCTGGTTCTTGACGCACGATTCCCAGATCTCCGAGGTGCATATCCACAACATGCAGCTTCAGAGCGCGGCGCGCACCGACGCGCTGGCTGCCGAGGAAGCCGCCGTTTCCAAGCCGCTCGGCTTCGTGGCGGTTGCCGCGGGCGAGGGCAACGCGAAGATACTCAAGAGCTTGGGCGTCGACGTGGTTGTTTCCGGCGGGCAGACCATGAACCCGTCCACGAAGGACCTTTTGGACGCTGCGGGCGAGGTCAACGCCGACGCCGTGATCTTCTTGCCGAACAACAAGAACATCATCATGGCGGCCCAGAGCGCCTGCGAGCTGGCTGACAAGCCGTGCGCCGTGGTTCCGACGCGCAGCGTGCCCGAGGCGTTTGCAGCTCTGTTCGGCTTCGACGAGGACGCCAGCTTGGACGACAACGTCGAGTCCATGACCGAGGCGTACGCCGACGTGAAGACCGGCGAGGTCACTACCGCCATCAAGGATTCCAAGGATGCGCACGACAATCCCATCAAGGAAGGCGACGTCATCGGCATCGCCGACGGCTCCATCGAGTCCGTCGGTTCTTCGACCGAGGAGGTTGTCATGGCGCTTTTGTCCGTCATGGACGCCGACGACGCGGACACGCTGACCATCCTGGCGGGCGAGGACATCGACGACGATGCGTTCGACGCTTTGGTGGCGCGCATCGAAGAGGCCCACGAGGATCTTGAGATCGACGCCCATCGCGGCGACCAGCCCCTGTATCCCATCGTGATGTCCGTTGAGTAACGGCCAGCCCGACAGACTTGCAGCCACTCTCGCGCTCGACGAATCCGTCGAGCGCGTCCGTTTGGTGAGCCCCGGTCGCGCCAAGGCGCTGGCGGGGCTCGGCATTCGCACGGTGCGGGACCTGGTGACCCATTTCCCGCGCAGGTACGTCGACCTGTCCGCCAAAGAGACGGTGGCCTCGGCGGTCATCGGCAGCTCCTGCACCATCGAGGGATCGGTCCACGAGATCAAGCTCAAGCGTCCCAAGCCCCGGCTTTCCTTGGTGGAGATCTCGCTCGTGGATTCCACGGGGCTGCTCATGGTGACGTGCTTTCGGCAACCGTGGCTCATGGACCAGGTCAAGCCCGGCATGAGGATTGCGGTGGCGGGGAAGCTGGAGTTCAACTACGGCTTCAAGCGCATGACCAACCCGTACCTTGAAGTCCTTGAAGGCCCCAATGCGGCGGAGGGCATGATCATTCCCGTGCATCCGGCGTGCGAGAAGGTGTCGGCTGCATGGATGCGTCGGCTCGTCGGCAACGCGCTTGACGCGTGCGCGGGCCTGTACGATCCGCTTCCTCTTGAGATTCGAGCGAAATACCGCTTGATGAGCAGGGGCGTTGCATTATCGAGCATCCATGCCCCCCATTCGATGGAGGAGGTTGCCGAGGCGCGGCGCCGCTTGGTCTACGAGGAGCTGCTGTTCCTGGAGCTCATGCTCATGAGCCAGGGCCGTGAGCGCAGCGCCGGTCGCCAGGCCGTGTGCCATCGGACGGACGGTCCTCGGATGGGCGCGCTTGCCGCCGCGCTGCCCTTCGAGCTGACGGCGGAGCAGAAGCGGGCGAAGGCGGACATCTTGGGGCGGCTGGCCGCGCCGACGGTCGCCAACCACATGCTGTTGGGCGACGTGGGCACCGGCAAGACCGTCGTGGCCGCGTTCGCGCTGGCGGCGGCGGCCGACACCCAAGCGCAAGCGCTGCTCATGGCGCCTACCGAGGTGCTTGCCCGCCAGCATGGGAAAAGCCTTGGCCCTTTGCTTGACGCCGCGGGCGTGTCGTGGGACGTCTTGACCGGATCGACGTCCGCTGCGGAGCGCGAGGCGATCCTGCATCGGCTCGCGGAGGGCTCGTTGGACGTGCTCATCGGAACGCATGCCCTTTTGGAGGACGACGTGGCTCCGAAGCGCCTGAGCCTTGTGGTGATCGACGAGCAGCAGCGCTTCGGCGTGGAGCAGCGCGCGAAGCTGCTGTCGAAAGGCGATGCGCCCGACGCCTTGTTCCTTACGGCCACGCCCATCCCGCGCACCCTTGCGCTGGCGCTGTTCGGCGGCTTGACGCTGTCCTATATCAAGCAGCGGCCGAACGACACGGCGCAGCGGACCACGTTCGTGCATCAAAAGGCCGATCGCGGCCACGCTTACGACGCCGCGCGAGAAGCGCTTTCGCGCGGCGAGCAGGTGTACGTGGTGTGCCCGCTTATCGGGCAGAGCGGCAAGGAACGGGACGCGAAAGCATCCGACGGGGGATCGGGCGGGCGTCGCCGCGAGGCCGACGAAGAGGCGTACGAGTACGCCGCCATCAGCATCGAAAGCGACGACGACCTGGCCGGAGACGACGTGGCCGCCGCTGCGAAGGAGGCAACCTACTTGCAAGCGACCGTGTTCGCCGACTGGAACGTGGAGCTTCTGCATGGGCGCATGCGCTCTGCGGAGAAGCAGGCCGTCATGGACCGCTTCCGGTCAGGGGAGACGCAGGTTCTCGTGGCTACTACGGTCATAGAGGTGGGCGTGGACGTTCCCAACGCCACGATCATGATCGTGGAGGACGCCGATCGCTTCGGCCTTTCGCAGCTGCACCAGCTGCGCGGACGCGTGGGGCGCGGCCGCCTTGCGGCGCAGGTTCACTTGATCTCGGCCTCCAAATCGGACGCAGCGCTCACGCGCCTGGCGGCCATGGAGCGCACCGACGACGGCTTCGAGCTTGCCAGCTACGACTTGTCGCTTCGTCGCGAAGGCGATATCCTGGGCAACCGTCAGCACGGCGCGAGCGGCCTCAAGCTGGTGAACGTGGTGCGGGACGGCAAGATCATCGAGGCGGCGCATGCCGATGCGGCCGCGATCATAGACGAGGACCCGGCGCTCGAGGATGCGGCGCATCGCCCGCTCGCGCGCGAGATGAGGCGCATGTTCGCGGGCGAGCATGCCGTGCAGGGAGGATAGCATGAGAATCATTGCAGGCGAGTACCGCGGGCGCACGCTCAAGGCGCCGAAAGGGGAGGGCACCCGCCCCACCACCGACCGGGTTCGGGAATCCATGATGAGCGTGGTGAACAGCGCACGCGGAGGTTTCGAGGGAGCGGTCGTGCTCGACGCGTTCGCGGGGTCGGGTGCGCTGGGGTTCGAGGCGCTGTCGCGCGGTGCGCGATGCGCCCATTTCTACGAGTGCGGCGGCGAGGCCATGCGCGCGCTGTGCGCGAACGCCAAAACGCTGGGGCTTGAGCCGCGCGACGCGCGCATTCATCGTGCGGACGTGCTCAAGGAGCCCCCGACGTATGCGCGCCCCCCGTTCGATCTCGTGTTCCTGGATCCTCCGTACGCCTACCAGGCGGAGGCTGTCCTGGATTTGGTGGCGGCGCTCAGGCTGCGCGGGGCGCTTGCGCAGGACGCCCTGGTGGTGTACGAGCACGACGCCGCTTCGGTTTCGTCGGTGGACGAAGCGGCAAAAGCGCGCGATTTGTCCCTTGCGCAGCGAAAGAAGTACGGCGATACTGTCGTGGACGTGCTGCTGCTTGACGAGTCCAGCCGCACTGTGTGACCAAACGAGAGGAAACGTGACCCATTCATGAAACGTGCATTGACGCCCGGAACCTTCGACCCTATCACGAGCGGGCATCTTGACGTCATAACCCGCGCAGCCCAGCTGGTGGACGAGATCATCGTGGCCGTGGCGGCGTCGCCGAAAAAGCAGCCCCTGTTCACGCTGGAGGAACGCGTCGAGCTGGTGCGCAAGGCCACCAGCCATCTGCCCAACGTGCGCGTAGAGCCCTTCGACGATCTGCTGGTCGAGTTCGCTGCCAAGATGGATGCGACCGTGGTCGTGAAAGGCTTGCGCGCTATTACCGACTTCGAGTACGAGTTCCAGATGACGGCCCTCAACTACCAGTTGAACCAAGAGCTTGAAACGCTGTTCATCATGTCGCCTCCGCAGTACATGTATCTCTCGTCGTCCATCGTTCGCGAGATAGCCAGCCTGCACGGCAAGGTGGAGCAGTTCGTTCCCCCCTGCGTGCACGAGGCGTTGCTGAAGAAGTTCGGCGACGCGTAAGGGAACTGTAACGTACGTTCCGACCGGGTGAAATGTGCTTGCTTTGTGCATTGGAAGTCGGTTTCCCGACCATACGTGCTAGAATATTGCGACGCATGCGCGCGATGGTGCCCGTGCGCGCCAACGCAGATGAAACGCAGCACGCCAGGGTGGAAGGACAATCATGGACGAAACAGGAGTCTTGGGGCTGTTAGAAGAGCTCTCGATTCTGCTTGAGGACTCTAAGCCGGTTTTCGGCAAAGGCAACATGCGCCAGGTTGACATCGCCGCGGCGTTCGAGATCATGGATGAAATTCGCGACACGTTCCCGAGTGAGTTCGCTCAGGCTCGTCAGATCGTACGCGAGCGGCAAAGCCTGCTCGATGACGCAGAGGCCGAGGCCAACCGCATGATCGAGGATGCACGTAGCCAGGCTATGACCATCGCCAGCGAGCAGGAGATCGTTCGCATCTCCCAGCAGCAGGCCGATCAGGTGCTCGCCGATGCGCGCGAGCTGGAGCGTCAGACCCGCGCCGGTGCCGAAGATTACGCCGACGAGGTGTTCGGCCACGTCGAGCAGAGCCTCGATACGCTGTTGGGCAACGTGCGCCGTTGCCGCGATCGCTTGAACGCCAACTCTCTTGCTTCGGGGCGCTAATGGACGCGACGCGCATCCACGTACCCCTTGAGCTTTTCACGCCTGCCGAAAGCGCTCATTTCGAAGGCGAACTTACGGTGCCCGTCGTCAAGTCGGGCCCTGATCTGTACGACTTCTCGGCTCCTTTGAGCTGGCAGATCGATATATCCAACACAGGTGACGCCCTGCTGGTGACCGGCACGGTGGAGGGCGAGGCCAAAACGGCGTGCGCCCGCTGCCTCGAGACCATCGCGTTTCCCGTTACGGGCGAGATAGAGGGCTATTTCCTGCTGAATTCCGAGGAAGCCGCGCCCGAGGATATGGACGAGGACGAATTCGACCTGCTGTCCGAAGACAAGGTCATCGACGTCGAACCGCTTGCCACGGCTGCGCTGTTGCTGGAGTTTCCGCTGGTGCCGTTGTGCGACGACGAGTGCAAGGGCCTGTGCTCAACCTGCGGAGCGAACCTCAACGAAGGTCCCTGCGGTTGCGAGCCGGCATCCGACGAAGACGACGTGCCGCCGAACCCCTTCGCAGTTCTGAAAGATTTCCCCTTCGAGGAGAAGTAAATTCCCCCTTTGGTTTCGATGGGACGATGCAACGGGGTCAGTGATCCGTTTTCCGGCTTGTTGCCGAACACGAGACATTGACCCCGTTGTCTTATGCTGCGCGCGTCAGGAGCGCTACAATGGGCGGTATGGATACTACGACCAAACCTCAAAGCGACCCGAAGGTCTCTGCGCGCACGGTGTTCGCCCGATTCGCAAGCTACTACAAGCCGTATAAGTTCCTGTTCTTCTTCGACTTGGCGTGCGCCACCGTGCTCGCAGCGGTCGATCTGGCGTTTCCTCAGCTTTTGAACTTCTTTACCAGGGACTTTTTCACCAGATCGGCCGACGTCGTTTTAGCATCGCTCGGGTGGATCGCCCTTCTGTTCGCCGCATTGTACTCGGTGCGCACGGCGTGCCAGTACTTCATCACCAGCTGGGGCCACATCATGGGCGTGCGCATGGAGGCGGACATGCGCATGGACCTGTTCAAGCAGTACCAACGCTTGAGCTTCGGCTATTACGACCGTAACAATACCGGCGAGATGATGAGCAAGCTGGTAACCGACCTGTTCGACGTGTCGGAGCTGGCTCATCACGGGCCGGAGAACCTGTTCATCTGCATCTTGAAGATCGTGGGATCGTTCGCGCTGTTGTTCTTCATCAACGTGCCGCTGACCGCCATCATGCTGGGAGCGACCGTCTTGCTGGCCGCCTACGCCGCATGGCGCAACTACCGCAAACGCCTCATCTTCACCGAGAACCGCAAGAAAATGGCCGACATCAATGCTCGATTGCAGGATTCCCTCGGCGGCATTCGCGTGGTGAAGTCGTTTGGAAACGAGTCCGTGGAGATCGGCAAGTTCAGCCGCGTGAACGATCGGTTCGTGGGGACCAAGGAAAGCTCGTACCGGTTCATGGGATCGTTCCATGCCGTGAACTCGCTGTTCATCGGCGTGTTGTACGCGGTTACCGTAGTGGGCGGCGGCTACTTCGTGGCTCAGGGCGAACTGGCGGTGACGGATCTGGCCATCTACGCTTTGTACATCGGCATCTTCATTTCCCCTATCGAGCAGCTGATCAACTTCGTGGAGACGTTCCAGAAGGGCTACGCCGGTTTTCGCCGGTTCATGGAGGTTCTGGCCGTGCGGCCCGACATCCAGGATGCGCCGGGAGCCTTGGACCTGCGCGTTGCCCGGACGGCGCACAGCTTCGATACGGCCGTTTGCGGCGAAGCGGGAACGTGCGGCGCGCGTGCGCGGGGAGCGGTTCGCTATCGCGACGTGCGGTTCAGCTACGATGGTCGGCGCGACGTTCTGCGGGGGTTCGACCTGGCCGTGCCTGCAGGCGCCACCGTGGCGTTGGTAGGGCCTTCGGGCGGCGGGAAGACCACCGCATGCTCGCTGCTCCCTCGGTTTTACGATCCCCAGTCGGGTTCGGTCGAAGTCGACGGCATCGACATCCGTACGATTACGGCATCGTCGCTTCGCGAGGCAATCGGCATCGTGCAGCAGGACGTGTACCTGTTCGGCGGCAGCATTTCCGAGAACATTGCGTACGGACGGCCCGATGCGACGGCGTCGGAGATAGAGGAGGCCGCACGGCGCGCGAACATCCACGAGTTCGTTGAGAGCCTGCCCGACGGCTACGATACGTTCGTGGGCGAGCGCGGAGCTCGCTTGTCCGGCGGCCAAAAGCAGCGCATCGCCATCGCGCGGGTGTTTCTGCGCAACCCGAGCATTCTCATCTTGGACGAAGCCACGAGCGCCCTTGACAACGAGAGCGAGCGTGCCGTGCAACGCTCGCTCGACGAGCTGTCGGCCGGACGCACCACGCTCATCATCGCGCATCGCCTGTCCACCATTCGCGGGGCGGACTTCATCGCCGTGGTGGACGACGGCCGCGTGGCGGAGCTGGGCACCCATGAGGACTTGCTGGCTTTGGGCGGCACGTACGCCGCTTACTACCGCATGCAGTTCGGAGCCTCCTAGGTTCACTTCCTGCACGCGTGCTCTTCTCTCGCATCTTGGCGCTTTTCGAGCACGTAGGGCTGGTTTTGCGCTATGATCAACGATGCGTTTGTCGTGAAAGTGCCAGTGGTTTATGAATCCTGCATGCCGTTTGCAAAAATGACCTCGCAGGACCCTTGCGGGACCCACAAACCTTTGGTACCATACCACTTCGCGTGTTTACTAAGCGAAAGCGAGCGAGCGTACCGCTCGGCAAAAAGCAAGGAGATAGAGATCATGGCAGTACCTAAGCGCAAAATGGGCCGTGCCCGCACTCATGCCCGTCGCAGCACCAACGACAAGATCGCGGCGCCTTCCCGCTCCGTGTGCCCCCAGTGCGGCGAAGCCAAGCTTCCGCACCGCGTGTGCCCGAACTGCGGCTTCTACAAGAACCGCGAGGTCATCGAGACGGACTAACCGTCTCCTGCGCGCGAGCGCTTACGTCCGCGCCTTGACAAGCCTCCCCGCACATCACGCTTTTTGCGTGACGAGCCGGGAGGCTTTTTTGCATGTTCGTCTATACTGTTGAAGGAAGCTATGCGCTGCGCGCATGCGCCCGCTCGCGCGATTGCGGTCGGACGCATGCGTCCACGCGACTCCACCGAGGAATGCGAGGACACCATGCCCGATAAAGTTACCATCACCGTCGACGCCATGGGGGGCGACAACGCTCCGGCCGTCGTGCTCGAAGGCGTTGCCGATGCGCTATCGACCGATTCCGACCTGACCGTTATCCTGTGCGGTCCGGCCGAGGTGGTCGAGCCCTTCGCCTCTCAGCACGAGCGTTGCGTAGCTCAGCCTACCACCGAGGTTATCGGCATGGCCGAGCATCCGGCAAACGCCGTGCGCAAGAAGAAGGGCTCGTCTATCGTGGTGGGTTGCCGCCTGGTGAAAGAGGGCGCGGCGCAAGGGTTTTTCTCTGCGGGCTCTACGGGGGCCTGCCTGGCGGCCGGGACGTTGGTCATGGGCCGCATCAAAGGCATAGCGCGCCCCGCGCTTGCGACGGTCATCCCGTCGCCGGTTCGTCCCGTGGTCATGTGCGACGTGGGGGCGAATGCGGACTGCAAGCCGGAATACCTGGTGCAGTTCGGCCGCATGGCGTCGGTGTATGCCGAGAAGATCCTCGGGATCGAGAACCCTCGCGCCGCCCTGCTGAACATCGGCGAGGAGGACACGAAGGGATCCCAGTTCGCCCAGGAGGCTCACGAGCTGCTGAAAGAGCAGCTTTCCAACTTCGCGGGCAACGCTGAAGGCGGCGACATCCTGGCCGCCACCTACGACGTGATCGTCACCGACGGCTTCACGGGCAACGTGTGCTTGAAGACCATCGAGGGCACGTCCAAGGTGCTGTTCAAAACGCTCAAGGACGTCATGATGGCGACGCCGGTTACCAAGCTGGGCGCCTTGACCATCAAGGGCGGCTTGAAGCAGCTTATGGCGCAGGTCAGTCCCGATACGTACGGCGGCGCGCCGCTTCTTGGCGTGAAGGGCGCATGCATCGTGGGGCATGGCTCGTCGAACGCCTATGCGGTAAAGAGCGGCGTTCTGACCACGGCGAACTTCGTACGTGCGGGCATTACGGATATAATCGCGCAGACGGCTACGGGCGTCCAGGCGGGCGCTCCGGGAAACGGCGGTCAAGAATGACGCTTGAGAACCTGTTCGATTCCAATGAGCCTTCGGTTTCGAATCTTGACAAGAGGTTCGAAACTCCCATGATGCTGACCGACGAGCAGCGCGGCAAGCTCGATCGGGCTCAGAGCATCCTGGGATACCGGTTCAATCAAGAGCAACTGCTCCTTTCGGCTATAACCCACCCTTCGGCTACCGAAGGCAAGGCCGTCAAGTACTCCTACGAGCGGCTCGAGTTTTTGGGCGACAGCATTTTGGGCGCCATCGTGGCCACTATCGCGTTCGATCGCTTTCACGACCTGGACGAAGGCGGCTTGACGCGCATCAAGGTGGCTCTCGTCTCGGGCGCGAGCTTGTCGGAGGTAGCCGAGCGCCTGGGGTTCACGGACGTGATCGTGTTCGGGTCTTCCGAGACGGGAACGGGTCGGCGCGGACTGCATTCTGCGCTCGAGAACGTGTACGAGGCCGTGGTGGCTGCGCTGTTTCTGGACGGCGGCATGGGCGCTGCCGTGAGCTTCGTGCGCGAAACGCTTATTCCGCGCATGTCGGTTGACATGGCGAAGGAGCCGGAGAACCCGAAGAGCGCGCTGCAGGAAAAGCTGCAAGAAGACGGCATCACGCCTACGTACAAGCTGGTGGAAACGCAGGGGCCGCCGCATGACCGCACGTTCGTGGCGCAGGTGTTCGCCGGGTCGCAGGGGCTTGCCCGCGGCACCGGGCGCACGAAAAAGGAGGCCGAGAGCCAGGCCGCCAAAAGCACGCTCGCTCGTTTGGGCGAGTTCTTCGGCCTGGGCGTCGACGAGGGCGTGCGCGCGGAGAAAGCCGCCGCAGCTAAGCAGGCCAAGGAAGAGAAGGCTGCTGCACGCGCCGAGCAGAAGGCCCGCAAGAAGTCCGAACGAGAGCGCGCGAAGCAGCGCAAGCAAGGGTAGCCTCACATGCACTTGAAGTCACTGGTCCTCAAAGGGTTCAAGTCGTTCGCCGACCGCAGCGTCCTGGCCATGGAGCCGGGCATCACTGCCGTGGTCGGCCCGAACGGATCGGGAAAGTCCAACATTTCCGATGCCGTGCTGTGGGTGCTGGGCGAGCGCAATGCCAAGCACCTGCGCGGACAGGCCATGGAGGACGTGATCTTCGCGGGGTCCTCGGCGCGCAAGAGCGTGGGCGTTGCGGAAGTGGACCTGGTGCTGGACAATTCGGACGGCACGCTTCCGGTCGATTACAGCGAGGTGGCCATCACGCGGCGCATGTACCGCTCCGGCGAGAGCGAGTACCTGATCAACGGCACGGTCGCGCGGCGCATGGACGTGCTCGACATCCTGCACGATTCGGGGTTGGGCACGGGCACGCATTCCATCATCTCCCAGGGAAGCCTGGATTCCATTCTGCAATCGAAGCCGGAGGACCGTCGCGCGCTCATCGAAGAGGCGGCTGGCGTTCTCAAGCACAAGCAGCGCAAGGCGAAAAGCGAGCGCAAGCTGGCGGCCATGGACGCCCACCTGGCGCGCGTAAAGGACGTTGCAGCCGAGGTGGAGCGTCAGCTGGGTCCGCTCGAGCGCAAGGCGAAACGCGCCCGCACCTATCAGGGGCTGGCGGCCGAGCTGTCCGATTTGAGCTTGTCGCTGGCCGTTGACGACCTGCGCACGCTGCGCCGAGCATGGGACGGCGCGCAAACCCGCGAGCAGGCTCTTCAGGCCGAGCTTGAAGAGAAGCGGGCTGCCATCGGCAACGCCGAGGCACATGCGGAAGAGCTGCAGGAGAAGATTCGGCGCGAAAGCGTGGACGCGGGAGACCTGGCCCGTCGGCATCGGCGCGCGTCTTCGGCTGTCGAGCGGTTCGACGGCGCGGTGCTTTTGCTGCACGAGAAGCGCCGCGCTGCGCAAAGCTACGAAGCCGACCTGCGCGTTACGCTGGAATCGAACAAGGTCAAGCGCGCTCAGGCGGAAGCGGACCGTGCGCAGGCGGCGGCGCAGTTGGCCGAGGTTCGCGCAAGTCGCGAGGCTGCCGATGCGGCCGTTGCCCGGTTGACCGAGGAGCAGGCTCAAAACGCCAAACGCAGGCGAGACCTCGAGCGCGAGCTCGAGGATATCGAGAAGGCCAAGCGCTCTGACGAGCGCGCGCAGGAGCAGGCGCGCCGTGAGCTTTCCGAGACGCAGGAGGCTTTGGCAAGCGGGCTTGCCCATGTGAAGTTGATTGAAGGCCACGGCAAGGAGCTGGAGCTTCAGTTGGGCCGTGCGAAGGCCGAAGCCGCAGCGCAGGCCGAAGCCGCAGCGCAGGCCGAAGCCGAACTGGCTGCGTTGACCGAGCGGGAAGCTGCTGCGCGCGCGAAGGTTGGCGAGGCTTTGGTTGCACGCGAATCGGCGCGCGCGGAGCTTGATCAGGCGCGAGAGGCCGCAACCCTGCTGTCTTCGGAGATCAAGGGTCTTGAGGAACTTGAGCGCGCCGCAGCGGCCTCGGGGCCGGCGCTCGCATGGCTGCTGGACCATGCCGACGAACTGGAGGCGGGGATCGAGCCGATCGCCCGCGCGGTGCGCGCGCCCGCCGGTGCCGAGGCGCTGGTGGAGCGCTTGCTGGGCGCGGACGTGTCGGCGCTGTTGGTGGACGACGAGGTTCGCGCGAGCGCGGTTGCGGCTGCTCTTCTGTCTTGCGACGAGCAGGGCGAGGTCGTGCTCGTTTCCCGCGCGGGGAAGCAGACGACGTCGGCGCCTGCGCGCGCTGCTGCGCAAGCGGGGCTCGGCCGTGCCTTGGTGGACGATCTCTCGTATCCCGAGGAGGCGTCTCGCGCGGTCGAGGCGCTTCTGGGCGATGTGGTGGTGTGCGATAGCCGGGAAGATGCGTTCGCGGCTCATGCGCGCGACCTCTCTGGTGCTCGTTTCGTCACGACGGACGGGTGCGTCGTATGGCCGAACGGGAAGGTGACGGTTGGTTCGGCGACGGTCGAGGATGCCGAGGGCGTTCTCGCGCGCGCTCGACGCGCCGATGAGCTGCGCGCTCGGTTGTCGGCTGCCGAGGAGACGCGCGCCGCTTCGGAAAAGCGCACTCAGGCTGCCGAGGAAACGCTGCGCAGCGCGCAGGCCGACAGCTTGAAGCTGTCGCAGCAGTTGGCCGAGCTGCGAGGCAAGACCGACGCGGCGCGCGCAGACGCCCGACGAGCCGAGGAGAAGCTGGCTTCGGTGCGCCGTGAGTTCTCCGATATCGAGGGCCAGCGAGCGCAGGCCGAGCGCACCGTTGCCGAGGCTCGCCCTTCGGTGGAGGCGCTCGAGCAGCGTCTGGCTCAGTTGAAGAAAAGCCTGGACGAGGGCGCGGCGAAGCTCCAGGAGGCGCAGGATACGGTGGTTCCCCTGCGCAAGCTTGCGGCGCAGCTGCGCGATTCGCTTTCGGAAGCGAAGCTCAAGGCGGCAACACTGTCCGAACGCGAAACGTACACGTCGCGCATGGTGGACGCGAGAACGCGCGATCTGGAAGCCGTCGATGCAAGCGATGCGGAAGCGCGCGATTCCCTTGTGCGCAAAACGGTGGCTCAAAAGCGCATCGAGCCTTTGCTTGCGCTGTTCGAGGAGCTTACCGCGAGCGCTCGCCGCTGGACGCGCGATCTGGAGGAAGCGGCGACGGCTGCACAGGATTCGTCGGCTGGCCTGCACGCTGCGGTCAACGAGGCTCGCGCAGCGGCGCGAGCTGCGCATGATGCCTTCGATGCCGCGAACGCCCGCCTGTCCGAGGCTCGCGTGGAGAAGGGCCGCCTGGAGGTTCAGGTGGAAGGCGCGGTCAACGCCATCGTCCACGATTGCGGCGTGCCGCTCGATCGCGCGCTCGAGACCCCCGAGCTCGAGGACCGGGGGGCAACCGAGGATGCCGCTTTCAAGCTGCGTCGTCGCATCGCCAACATGGGTACCATCAACCCGGATGCCGCCGAAGAGTACGAGCAGCTCAAGAGCCGCTACGACTACCTGGCTGCGCAGTTGGCCGACCTGGACGGCGCCCGCCGGTCGCTTTCCAAGATCGTCCGCGTTATCGATGCACGCATGAAAGAGGACTTCATTCGCACCTACGAAGCAGTCGACAAGAACTTCCAGGAGATATTCGCCGTGCTCTTCCCGGGCGGTTCGGCTCATTTGACCTTGGTTGATCCGGATGATCTGGAGGCCACGGGCGTGGAGGTGACCGCGCAGCCGCGCGGAAAGCGCATTACGAAGATGATGCTCATGAGCGGCGGGGAGAAATCGCTCACGGCGCTTGCGCTCCTGTTCGCGGTGTACCGCATCCGCACGACGCCGTTCTACATCCTGGACGAGGTGGAGGCCGCGCTGGACGATTCGAACCTGCGTCGCTTGACGGCGTACCTGGAATCGCTGCGCGACTCCACGCAGCTCATCATGATCACGCACCAGCGTCGCACTATGGAGATGGCCGACGTGCTGTTCGGCGTGTCCATGCAGGCCGACGGCGTGACGAAGGTGGTCAGCCAGAAGCTCGAGAACGCTCTGCGCCATGCCGAATAGCCTTCGGGCGCCGGGCGGCGGTGCCCAGCCGCTCGAACAATCCTGAGCTCGCGCGAACAGCCCGCTGGGCGGTTCGACTCGTGCGGAACTCGCTTGGTGGGCACCGCCGCCCGGCTCCTTTGCAGGCGTTGTGCGTGGTGCAGGGCGGTTCGCTTCTGTCTGCGAGGGAGCCAGGGGATGGGACGGGCGCGATGTTTGCGGGGGGCGGGCTTCAGGGGAATCTGCGTCGCTGACGGGGGGCTTTTTTTGAGCTACACTGTTCAAGTTGCTGAGAAAGGAGCCCGACATGGGATTTTTCAATAGGATCAGCGAAGGGCTGAGCCGTTCGCGCGACAAGTTCAAGGAGCAGATGAACGTTCTGCTCGACCGCGGCCCGGATTTGGACGAAGAGTTTTGGGACGGCCTGGAGGAAACGCTCATCCTGGCCGACATCGGCGGCGCTGCCGCGTCCGAGATCGTGGAGAACCTGCGCGACCAGGCCACCCGCAAGGCGCTGCCCGACGCGTACGCCGTGCTCGACCTGCTGAACGACCAGATTGCCAGCACGTTTGCGGAAGGCGGCCAGGACGTGTTCGGCGGCGGCGAAGCCATCGTCTTGTTCGTGGGCATCAACGGCACTGGCAAGACCACCACGGTGGGCAAGATCGCCAAAGCGGCCACCGACGAGGGGCGCAAGGTTCTTCTAGGCAGCGCCGACACGTTTCGCGCGGCGGCTATCGAGCAGCTGGAGGTGTGGGCGCGCCGCGCGGACGTGCCCGTGTGCACGCGCGAGCGCGGCAGCGATCCTGCCAGCGTGTGCTACGACACCATCGAGCGCGCCGAGCAGGAGGGTGCCGACCTGGTGCTGGTCGATACCGCCGGGCGCCTGCATACGTCGGCCGACCTCATGCGCGAGCTCGAGAAAGTGGTGAACGTGGTGCGCAAGCGCGCGAACATGCCCGTGTACACGGTGCTCGTGACCGATGCGACCACCGGGCAGAACGGCCTGCAGCAGGCGCGCGAGTTCGATCGCGCGCTCGATCTGGACGGCGTGATCGTCACGAAGCTGGACGGCACGGCCAAGGGCGGCATCGCGCTCGCGGTGTCTCACGAGCTGAACCTTCCCGTGCTCAAGATCGGCGTAGGGGAGGGGCTTGACGACCTCAAGGAGTTCGATGCCCACGATTTCGCGCGCGCCCTCGTCGGCGAGTTCGACGAACGAAGCTAGCAGAGCGGCCGGGCGGGAGGGTTCGCAAGTTTGGGCGTGAATCGGCACCTGCGACGAAAGAATCAGGTGCCGAGCGTGCGCTTGCGGTCGCTTCGCTGGTAAAGCCTTGGTCGCGTTTTCGAATGCGGCCAAGATACGGCCTTCCGTGCGCTCGGAATTGTCACGGCTTCTTATTTGCTCCCAAATTCTTCCGGGCTCTATACTGAACCATCCTCGATATTGCGAGGATACTGCCTGGTCCAGTACGCTATGAGGTCCCGATCTCCCGATGGGTCGTGCGCTTCGTGCTCGAAGAGCAGGTTCCTGCGGTCCATGTCCCCGTGCTTGAACCGCTCGACGTAGCAGAGCCGGTCCGGGTGGCGTTTACTATGGAGTAGCTTGCTTGTCGTGCGATTCTTCCCTTAATGTTGCGTTCGAGCGCATGTTGAGACTCGTCCGCTAACGGAGAATACCTGCGACCAGGCAATATGCATACCCCTATCGAAGATCATCTCCCAACGCGTCCTCCGAACGCAACATTAAGGGAAGAATCGCACGCGTGGTGGCCGCTTGCGATCTTGTCGCCAGTTTCAAGGGGCGGCTTTCGGGTATTGCGCTGCTGCGCGTTTGCGCGTGCAGAAGCTCAAAGGCAGGCCGAAGCTCGGGCGGAAGAGCCTCATGAACCTCAGCGCTTCATCAGAGAGAGCCTTTCAACGAGCTCTGTCGGCGAGCCCTTCGCTTTCGAGCGAATTCGTCGAACGGGCCGCTTATCATGTCCAGCGCACTATCGGCGTCGTCGACGATGCCGCCGCCGAGAGACGCGCGTGTTTCCGAAGCGCGGTCGGATTGCTTGTGTGTTTGTGGTCGGAGCGGGATTGCTGTCGTATAATTCGAACCACTACGCTTAATCGACGCATACGACGAGGAGCCTACCGACCATGCTCGAAAACCTCTCCGAACGCCTTCAAGGCATATTTTCCGGTCTGCGCGGCAAGGGCCGCCTGACCGAGGACGACATCAACGGCGCCATGCGCGAGATCCGCATGGCGCTTCTGGAAGCGGACGTCAACTTCAAGGTGGTCAAGGCTTTCGTCGCGAACACGAAGGAGCGCTGCCTGACCGCAGAGGTGCTTGACTCGCTCACGCCTGCTCAAAACGTCATCAAGATCGTTTTGGACGAGCTGACCGGACTTCTGGGGCGCACGGACTCCAAGTTGGTGCTGTCGAGCCGCATACCCAACGTGATCATGCTGGTGGGCTTGCAGGGCTCCGGCAAGACCACCGCGGCCGCGAAGCTGGCGTACCGCTTGAAGCAAGAGAACCACTCTCCGTTGCTGGTTGCCTGCGACGTGTACCGTCCCGCTGCGGCCGATCAGCTGGAAACGCTCGGCGGCGAGATCGGCGTGCGCGTGTACCGCGGCGACGGGCAGGATCCCGTGAAGATCGCGACTGAGGGCGTGCAGGACGCCATCGACAACCTGCGCGACGTGGTCATCGTCGACACGGCGGGCCGCTTGCACGTCGATGACGAGATGATGGACGAGGCCGAGGCCATCAAGCGCGCGGTCAAGCCCGATCAAATCCTCATGGTGGTGGACGCCATGACCGGCCAGGACGTGGTGAACGTGGCCAGCGCGTTCGCTGAACGGGTTGATTTCGACGGCGTGATCATGTCGAAGATGGACGGTGACGCCCGCGGCGGCGGCGCGCTGTCGATCAAGCAGGTCACCGGCAAGCCCATCAAGTTCATCAGCTCGGGCGAGAAGCCCGATTCGCTTGACGAGTTCCATCCTGACCGCATGGCGAAGCGCATCCTGGGCATGGGCGACGTGGTCAGCCTCATTGAAAGCGCCGTGGCGGTGCAGCAGGAGGAGATCGAGGCCGAGTCCGCCGAGCGCATGATGAAGGCGCAGCTCAACCTGAACGACTTCATCGAAATGAACCGCCAGGTACGCAAGATGGGCGGCGTCTCGAAGCTGATCAGCGCATTGCCGGGCGGTGACAAGGCCATGGCCTCCGGCCAGGTGGACGAGGGCGCCTTCGACCACATGGAGATCATCATCAACTCCATGACGAAAGCGGAGCGCGAAAAGCCCGACCTCCTGAACGGGAGCCGTCGCGCGCGCATCGCGGCGGGTGCGGGCGTCACCGTCTCGGACGTGAATCAGCTTATGAAGAAGTTCAACGAGACGAAGAAGATGATGAAGAAAATGATGCCCGCCATGGAGGAGATGCAAGGCGGTCGAAAGGGAAAGAAGGGCAAGAAGGGCCGTCGACGTCGAGGGATACCCGGCATGGGCGGCATGAGCATGTCCGATATCAAAAAGCTCCAGGACATGATGGGGCAGTAGCATGATTCCGCCGGCGACTGCCGGCGGATCTTCGTTTGCCGACGGTTGCCGGTTGCTTTCGGGCGGGTGCCGGCCTCTGCTATACTTGCCTGCGCGGCGCGTTCGCTCCGCGCAGGTTGACGGCGATAAACGACAGGAGGCGCGCCATGGCGCTCGAGATACGCCCGTATCGTGAAGAGGATCTTCCGGGCATGATCAAGGTGTGGAACGAAGTGGTCGAAGGCGGGGAAGCGTTTCCGCAGATCGAGCCGCTTACGATCGATACGGCGCGCGAGTTTTTCGCCGCGCAGGCTCTGACGACGGTGGCTGCCATCGACTCGAAGCTGTTCGGCTTGTACATCCTTTATCCGAACAACGTGGGTCGATGCGCGCACATTGCCAACGCCAGCTATGCGGTAGCGTCAAGCGCGCGCGGCGTCGGGCTCGGCCGTGCGCTTGTAGCGGATTCGCTCGAGCAGGCGGCAAAGAAGGGCTTTCAAGGCCTGCAGTTCAACGCGGTGGTGGCAAGCAACGAGGGGGCCATTCACCTGTACGAGGATATGGGCTTCACGCGCGTCGGCACCATTCCCGGGGGCTTCGTCAACTTCATGGGCGCCTACGAGGACGTGCATATCTTCTACAAGAGCACCGCACGCGAAAACCGCGGCTGCTGAGGCTAGTTCGCAGCCTGGTCTAGGCTGTTCCCAGCGTCTTGCGCCGTCGGTTTGCCGGATGGCGCAAGACGCTCTTTCGCAGTTACTCGGCAATGACGATTTCCGGATGCTCGCGGTCGATCACGGTGCGCGTCGTTACGGTTGCGCCTAGGTGTCGCTCCATGAGGGCGGCGAACTCGTCAAGCGCGGTTTCCAGCGTTTCGCGCCGTTCGGGTTCCAAGCACTCCACGACGAGGATCGCATTGCTCGAATCGTCCGAAAGCGCCGTGCGCTGCCCGTCGCGCCAGTTGAAGCAGCGGCATACGGCTCCGATGTTGTCGCGGTAGCACAGCTCGCCCGGCAGCGTGGGGTCGTCGCCGTCCTCTCCGATAGGCGTGAACGCGTCGCCTCCTTCGGTGATGCCCAGGCGGAAGTCGCCGACGAGCGAGTCGATGTCCTCGCCGCCGACGGGCAGGGCGTACTTGAGGGAAACGGCGTTGTAGATGTCGACCGAGGGCGTGATGGACCCTACAGGATTGCCCTTCAGCACGCGCTTGAGCAGGTTCTCGATCGAGCAGCGCGCGCCCTTCTTCGTTTTGAACTGCCGGTACGCTTCGCGCCATACCTTGACGGGCTCGTTTTCGGAAATCACGTTGCTGGTCAGGTAGGCGTTCGCCTGCTCGTTCGCGTCGCGCAGCAGCCTCGAGATTTCGGCGGCATCGTCGGCGGGCACGTCGCTTGCGCTTTTCATGCCGCGAACGACGATGATGCCGATGGCGGACTTGGGAAACAGGTTCCAAAACGAGTCTTCGGCGATGAATCTCTTCATGTTCTTCTCCTTCGTGTCGTCGCTGCTATCCTTCGTGCGTCGTAAGGTTGAGGCCGATGATTCCCACGGCAATCAACGCGATGCAGATGATCTTAGGCGCGCTTGCCGGCTCCTTGAGCACTACCATGCCCAGGACGGCCGCCCCGACCATGCCGATTCCCGTCCATACCGCGTACCCGATGCTGAGCGGCAGCGTTTTGAGCGCGTGCGACAAAAGCCCGAAGCTGATGATCATGCCGCCAACGGTAAGCAGGCTAGGGACAAGCTTCGTGAACCCTTCCGAAAGCTTGAGCTCGTATGCCCAGAACGTTTCGAACAGTCCGGCAATGATCAAGATAGCCAGTTCATAATTCCTCCCAATAAAAAAGCATGCCGCCTCTTTCATCTTCTCAGGCCTACTGATGAAAGTGCGCATGCTCGCGTCTTGATCTACCCGGCGGCAGATATCCTATTTGATTGGTTTGGCAGAATACTACACTGCGTTGGGCGAGTCAAGTGCGCTCATTCCGCCATTGCGACGGTTGCCGCGCACATGTCGGACGCGCTCAAACGTGGGCTTTTCGAGGACGATTGCACCTCGCTTTGCGCGTTTGGCCTGAAACGCTTAAAATTCGGCTTGGTAATCCGCTTGTCAAACCGGTAGTTTCGCCGTATCATAAGCAATTGCTGTTTTCCCTACACCGTAATGACGGTGTTGAGGCATGAATCGTATGTAAGAAGCAAAAGGAGTTCATCTTCATGGCAGTTAAAATTCGCCTGGCCCGTCACGGCGCCAAGAAGCGTCCGTACTACCGCATCGTCGTTGCCGATTCGCGCTGCCCGCGCGACGGTAAGTTCATCGAGGAAGTGGGTCGTTACAATCCCTGCTCCGAGCCTGCCATGGTGTCTTTTGACATGGACAAGGTTGACCAGTGGATCAAGAACGGCGCACAGCCGACCGACACGGTCGCTTCGCTGATCAGGCGCGCCCGCGAGAACGCGTAAATCCTATGGCCGAGCAGACGGAAGACATCGTCGGTCTGGTTGAATCCGTTGTACGTCCGCTTATCGAGTTCGAAGACGATCTCGAGATCACGGCGAGCAACGCGGAGGACGGAACGATCCTCGTCGAGGTGCGCGTGCATGAAGAGGACGCTGGCAAGGTGATCGGCCGCCAGGGTCGTGTCATCAAGGCTATCCGCACCCTTGCCCGTGCTGCTGCTTCTCGTACGAACACGCATGTCGAAGTGGAACTTCTCGATTAAATGCGTGCATGGGTTAACGTAGCCGAACTGGCTCGAACAAAAACCTTATCGGGAGGGCTCGTCGCGCGCAGCGTGCCGGGTCTTCCCTTTTTGCTGTCCGAAGGCCTGGAGGTGGCGTTCGTTCCGCCTCGGCATGACGGGCCGCGTCGCGGTATCGTGGAAAGCGTGAAGCACGAGGGGAAAGACGCGTACCTGGTCACATTCGAAGGCGTGCACAGCATCGACACGGCAGAGCTGCTGGCTGGGTGTCATTGCCTGGTTCGACGGGCTGATCTGCCTGAAAATGCGCTGGTCGCGGTTGACGACGACCTTGCGGGCTACGAGGTGCACGATGCTTGCATCGGGTACGTGGGCGTTGTGGAGGACGTGCTCGAGAATCCCGGCCAAACGCTTCTTTCGGTTGCCCGAGAGGACGGGAGCGGATCGGCGCTCATCCCGTTGGTAGATGCCTTCGTTGTGGGTTTCGACGACGATGCCCGCCGCATCGACGTGGCCTTGCCCGACGGCTTGCTCGATCTGTAGCGTCCTTTTGCGGCGCTTTTCGTTTGCCTGAAAGGACCCTTCCGTGATCATCGAGACGCTCTCGACGTTTCCGTCCATGTACGATTCCGTTATGGGGTCTTCCATGATGCGCATCGCGCAGGAGAAGGGCCTATTGGAATTCAAGGCGCACGACCTGCGGGATTGGACGCATGACAGGCATCGCACTACCGACGACGACCCGTACGGCGGCGGCGACGGGCTGGTCATGAAATGCGAGCCCATCTTCGAGGCGCACGATGACATCGTAGCCAGGCATCCTGCGCGCCCCTGCACGATTTTCCTGAGCCCGCATGGGGCTCCTTTCGATGACGCGCTGGCGTGCGAGTTGGCGCAGGAAGACCGTCTGCTGTTCGTGTGCGGCCATTACGAAGGCATCGACGAGCGCGCCTACACGCTGGCTGATCGCGTGATATCGCTGGGCGATTACGTGCTTACGAGCGGCGAGCTGGCGTCCATGGTGGTCATCGACGCTGTGGTGCGCAAGGTTCCGGGCGTGCTGGGAGCCGAGACAGGCGCTCTCGGCGAGAGCTTCGCCGACGGCCTTTTGGAGTATCCCCAGTACACGCGTCCGGCTTCGTTTCGCGGTATGGAGGTTCCGCCGGTTCTTTTGTCGGGAAACCACGCAGCTGTGGCTCGCTGGCGTCGCGAATGCAGCCTGGAGCGCACCTATCGCTTGCGCCCCGACTTGCTCGATGTCGTGAACTTGTCTTCCGAAGATCGGAAGTTTCTCGACGCCCTGTAAGGCGGCGAAGGCGGGCAGCCGCCTTGCTGTTCCGCGGTCTAGCTGGCCTTTGCCGCGTCGCGACCGGCCGATTCTCGCTCAGCGCACGAAAAATCACGTTCCGTGGCAGCTTTTGACGGTTTGAGGTCGTTTGGCCGGCCCGCAGGTTTCGTTCGAACGTTCGGTTTTGTCTTCGCAATGCTCTGACCTGGTGGAATGCAAATCGGCTTGATCGTTGGCGAAAACGAGGGGTCCATCGATGACCTCTAACCGTCAAAACCTGCCAGCGAGGGCGGTTTTTCGTGCGCGCGCCGCGTTCGCCCGGCAGCTCGGGGGCTTCGCCTTGCTGCGGCTTTTGCTCTTTCGCCCTCTTTCGCCCGGTGATCGGGATTTTTCTGCAAACTTTGTCGAACGGGTCGGGCGGGTCGCTCGGACGCGCTATCATAGGCACTCGTGATCTCATTCGGGCGCCGCGCGCCCGCATCGAAAGGATAAGCAGGCTTCATGAATTCCGGTCAGCACGCCGATCGTCAGCGTCCGAGCATACTCAGGTCGTTTTTCAGCCTGGTCATCATGGTGGCCTTCGTTTTCGGGCTGTCGTGGTTGCTAAGGACCTACGTGTTTCAGCCGTACGAGATTCCTTCCGGCTCCATGGAAGAGACCATCATGACGGGGGACATGGTGTTCTCCGAAAAGGTGAGCTACTATTTCCGCGAGCCTGCGCCGGGCGACATCGTGACGTTCCAAGACCCCGAGATTCCCGGGCGCGTCCTGATCAAGCGCTGCATCGCCGTGGGCGGGCAGACGGTCACCATCGACGACAGCGGCCTGGTCTACGTGGACGGCAGGGCGCTTTCCGAACCTTACACCAACGGCTTGCCGTCGTATCCGCTGGCAAGCGACGTCACCTATCCCTACACGGTTCCGCAGGGCTTCATCTGGGTGATGGGCGACAATAGGACCAACTCGCAGGACTCGCGTTTCTTCGGCGCCGTGCCGGTCAGCTCGGTTACGGGTCGGGGGGCGCTGGTGTACTGGCCTTTGAGCAATTTCGGCCTGCTGGAATAGCGGGCGTTCGAACACACTGAGGGATTCCGTACGAGGACAAGGAGAGCCATGTCAACCGAAACTGCAAACGCTTTGGCGCAGCAGCAGGGGGCTGCCGATCAGCTGCCGCCGACGTTCCAGGACGTCATCATGAACCTGCAGCGCTACTGGGCAAACGCGGGCTGCGTTATCCTGCAGCCTTACGACAACGAGGTGGGCGCCGGCACGAACGCGCCCGCTACCACGCTTCGCTCGTTGGGACCCGACACGTGGCGCACGGCTTACGTGCAGGGCAGCCGCCGTCCTACCGATGGCCGCTACGGCGAGAATCCCAACCGCACCCAGCACTACTTCCAGTTCCAGGTGCTCATGAAGCCCTCGCCCGACAACATCCAGGACCTGTACCTAGGCAGCCTGCGCGCCATCGGCATCGACGTGGACGCGCACGACGTCCGCTTCGTGGAAGACGACTGGGAAAGCCCGACGCTGGGCGCCTGGGGCCTTGGCTGGGAGGTGTGGATCGACGGCATGGAGGTGACCCAGTTCACCTACTTCCAGCAGGTCGGCGGCTTCGAGTGCAGCCCGGTTCCGGTGGAGATCGCCTACGGCCTGGAGCGCTTGACCATGTTCGTGCAGGGCGTGGACAGCATGTTCGACATCGTGTGGAGCCGGGGAGCCGACGGGGTGACGTTCACGTACGGCGACGTGTACCTGGAAAACGAGCGCCAGTACTCCAAGTTCAACTTCGAAGTGGCCGACACCGACTTCCTGTTCCAGGAGTTCAACGAGCGCGAAGCCGAGTGCAAGCGCACGCTCGAGGCCGACTTGCCGCTGCCCGCTTACGACAGCGTGCTCAAGTGCTGCCATACCTTCAACCTGCTCGACGCGCGCGGCGTGATCTCCGCAACCGAGCGCATGGCCTACATCCTGCGCGTTCGCACGCTGGCGAAGGCCGTGTGCGCAAGCTACATGGAGCACGTGGTGGGCATCAAGCCCGCCGAAGACGTCGAGGCAGGAAAGGAGGAGGCACGATGAGCACCCTGCATACGCTCGCATTCGAGATCGGCACCGAGGAGATTCCGGCGTTCGATCTGCACAAGGCAACGCTTCAGCTTGAGAAGCTGGTCCCGGCCGCGCTCGACGAAGTGCGCATACCGCATGGCGACGTGGCCATCTACACCACGCCTCGCCGCCTGATCGCGATGGTGTCCGACGTGGCCGATACAACCGAGGCCCTTGACGAGGTGTTCCGCGGTCCGTCCGCTAAGATCGCGTTCGACGCCGAAGGCAACCCGACGAAGGCCGCCGCCGGTTTCGCGCGCGGCAAGGGCGTCGACGTCGAAGCGCTCGAGCGCCGCGAGGAGAACGGCGTGGAGTACGTGTTCGCTGCGAGAAGCGTTCCCGCGCGCGACGTGGCCGAGCTGCTGCCCGGCGTGCTGGAGGGCGTGATCGAGGGCATCTCGTGGCCGAAGTCCTGCCGCTGGGGCACCACGAGCGAGTACTTCTCGCGCCCGGTGCGCTGGCTTGTGGCCATGCTGGACGAGCGCGTGATCCCCGTTTCCTTCGCGGGCTTGACGGCCGGCAACCTGACGCGCGGCCATCGCTTCCTGGCGCCCGGCCCGCACGAGGTGGCCACGGCCGCCGACCTGCTGAACGTTGTCGAGGCTGCGCATGTGGTGACGAGCGAACAGGCTCGCGAGCAGGTCATTCGCGTCGGCGTGGCGCAGGCCGAGGCGCAGACGGGCGCTCGCGCCGAGCTGCCTGAGAAGACCCTGCTGGAGGTCACGAACCTCTGCGAGCAGCCGACCGTGCTGGTGGGAACCTTCGACGAGGAGTTCCTGCGCGTGCCCGAGGAGATCATCGTCGACGCCATGCTCATGCATCAGCGCTACTTCCCGCTGTACGATGCGAACGACAAGCTGACCAACAACTTCATCGTGGTGAGCAACGGCGACCCGGCGCATGCTTCCACCATCATCGACGGCAACGAGCGCGTGGTGCGCGCCCGCCTGTCCGACGCCAAGTTCTTCTACGAAGAAGACCTCAAGCGCCCGCTTGAGGCATACGTCGATCGTCTGGACGAAGTGGTGTTCCAGGAAACGCTCGGCACCATGAAGGCGAAGACCGACCGCATCGTGGCGCTGGCGAAGCACCTGGCTTGCGACGCGCGGCTTTCCGAAGCCGACGCCGCCGACGCCGAGCGCGCCGCGTATCTGGCCAAGGCCGACCTGGTGACGAACGCCGTGGTGGAGTTCACCAGCGTCCAGGGCGTGATGGGGTCGTACTACGCCGAGGCCGCGAACGAAAGCGACCAGGTGGCACGCGCCATCGCCGACCACTATCGTCCGCGTTTCTCCGGCGATGAGCCGCCCGCGTCCAACGTGGGCAAGATCGTGGCGACCGCCGACAAGCTGGACACCATCTGCGGCCTGTTCGCGGTAGGCCAGGGTCCGACCGGCTCGTCCGATCCGTTCGCCCTGCGCCGCAGCGCCATCGGCATCGTTGCCATGCTCGAGGCGGGGCTGCCCGTTTCCCTGGCGGCGGCCGTCGATGCGGCGCTGTCCACCTACCAGGCGGCCGGCGTGGCGTTCGATCGGGACGCGGTTCGCGCCGAGGTGTCGGACTTCTTCGTCACGCGCACGAAGGTCATGCTGCGCGACGGCGGCTGCTCGCCCGACGCCGTTGACGCCGTGCTGGCCACGGGTGTGGAGGAGCCGGCGCAGATTATCGCCCGCACCCGCGCGCTCGAAGCGGCCCGCACCAACGCGCCCGACGCGTTCGACAACCTGGCCGTCGCGTACGCTCGCGCCAACAACCTGCGCGACGCGAAGCTGGGCGCCGACGTGGACGAGGCCCTGGCGGCCGACGCGGAGCGCGCGCTCCTGTCCGCAACCGACGAGGCCGCCGCGCGCGTGTCCGAGGCGCTCGCCGCCGACGACTACGCCGCCGCGCTCGCCGCGCTTTCGGCTCTGCGCGCGCCGATCGACGCCTTTTTCGAGGACGTCATGATCATGGACGAGGACCAGGCGGTGCGCGAGAACCGCCTGCGCTTGCTGAACCGCTTCGTGGCCGTGTTCGCCCACGTGGCGGACTTCGGCAAGATGGCGAAGTCGGCCAAGTAGCGCCATGGGCGATTTCATCGTTCACGAGAACGCGACGCCGCTGCCCACCATCCATGTGGTAAGCGACTCGGTGGGCTTGACGGCTCAGGCGGTGGCCCGTGCGGCCGCCGCCCAGTTCGGCGTCACGAATCCCATCATCGAGGTGCTGCCGAAGGCGCGCACGTTCGAGGAGATCGAGGCGTTCATCGACGAGCACAGCGCTTTCCACCGGCAGCGTACGGGCGACGGCCGCATCCTGGTCTTCTACACGTTGGTGGACGCCGGCCTGTCGCGCAGGCTGGCGGAGTACGCCGCCTCGCGCGACGACGTAGTGGCCGTCGACCTTATGACGAGCGCCGTGGGGGCCATCGCGCGCATGACGGGGCTCGCCCCGTCCACGACGCCGGGCAGCGTGCACGTGGCCGACCAGTACTACTTCAGGCGGATCGAGGCCATCGAATTCACCATCGCTCACGACGACGGCCGCAACCCGCAGGAGATCGCGCAGGCGGACATCGTGCTTTTGGGCGTGTCCCGCTCGTCGAAAACGCCGACGTCCATCTACCTTTCGCAGCAGGGCTACAAGGTGGCGAACATTCCGCTCGATCCCTCGACGGAGCCGCCGAAGGAGATCTTCGATGTGGAGCGCACCCGGCTGTTCGGGCTTATGACCACGGCGGAAGTGCTGGTGAGCATCCGCCAGAGAAGGCTCGGCCGTGCCGGCGGGGTGGCTTCGCGCTACGCCGATCCCGAGTTCGTCTACCAGGATCTGGAGAAGGCGCGCGCCCTGATGCGCAAACTCGGCTGTATTGTCATTCACACCGAAAATCGAGCCGTTGAGGAAACCGCTCAAGAGATTTTGCGCTACTATGAGCGCGTTCATCCGCCATCGGCTGATATGATGGGCTAGACCTGTGACTCAAGGTTCGAAACGGTAACGAAAAGCACTTCGGGTTAAGGAGAAAAAGTGACTGAAGAAGTCAAGCGAGTCTATGCGTTCGGCAAGGACGCTCAGGGCAACAACGTGACCGAGGGCAATACCAACATGAAGGCGATTCTCGGCGGCAAGGGCGCGAACCTTGCTGAAATGGCCAACATCGGTCTGCCCGTACCTCCGGGATTCACCATCACGTGCCAGACGTGCATGGAGTACGCCAATGCCGGCAACACCTGGCCCGAAGGCGCGCTCGACACCATCCGCGAGTACCGCGAGGATCTTGAGACCCGCATGGGCAAGAAGATCGGCGATGCCGAGGATCCGCTGCTCGTCTCCGTTCGCTCCGGCGCTCCCATGTCCATGCCGGGCATGATGGACACCGTGCTGAACCTGGGCCTGAACGACCAGTCCATCAACGGCCTGATCAAGCAGACCGAGAACCCGCGCTTCGCATGGGACTCCTACCGTCGCTTCATCCAGATGTTCTCCGGCGTGGTCATGGGCCTGGACGGCGACTTGTTCGAGAACGCCATCACCGCTATGAAGAACCTGCGCGGCGTGGCGTCCGACACCGACCTGACCGCCGAGGACCTGCAGGAGCTCGTGGCCGAGTTCAAGCAGATCTTCGCCGAGAACGTTTCCGCCGAAGCTTATCCGAGCCTCGTGGTGGACGGCGCGATGCAGTTCCCGCAGGATCCCATGGCTCAGTTGCAGCTTGCCATCGAGGCCGTGTTCGGCAGCTGGAACAACCCGCGCGCCACGCTGTACCGCAAGCAGAACAAGATCGCCGACGACCTGGGCACCGCCGTCAACGTGCAGTCCATGGTGTTCGGCAACAAGGGCAACACCTCCGCCACGGGCGTCGCGTTCACGCGCAACCCCGCTAACGGCGACAAGGAATTCTACGGCGACTACCTGGTGAACGCCCAGGGCGAGGACGTGGTGGCGGGCATCCGCAACACGAGCCCTATCGCCGAGCTCAAAGAGGTCGCGGGTCTGGAAGAGGCCGGTCGCGAGCTGGAGGAAGTGTTCGTGACGCTGGAGAACCACTTCCGCGACATGTGCGACATCGAGTTCACCATCGAGCAGGGCAAGCTGTGGATGCTGCAGACCCGCGTGGGCAAGCGTACCGCCGCTGCCGCGCTGCACATCGCCATCGAGATGGAGAAGGAGGGCCTCATCTCGAAGGAGGAGGCCGTCATGCGCGTCGATCCCGACCAGCTCGATCAGCTGCTGCACCCGCAGTTCGACAAGAGCGCCGACTACGACGTGCTGGCTCGCGGCCTGAACGCCTCTCCGGGCGCTGCCGTGGGCGAAGCCGTGTTCTCGGCTGTGGACGCCGTCGAGGTTTCCGAGGCTGGTCGCAAGTGCGTGCTGGTTCGCTGGGAGACCAACCCCGACGACCTGGCCGGCATGATCGCTGCCGAGGGCATCTTGACCTCGCACGGCGGCAAGACCTCTCATGCTGCCGTTATCGCGCGCGGCATGGGCACTCCGTGCGTGTGCGGTGTGGAGGCGCTGCGCATCGATGCCGAGAAGAAGCAGGCTATCGTGGTGGGCACCGACGTCGTCATCAACGAGGGCGACATGATCTCCATCGACGGCACGTCGGGCATCGTGGTGCTGGGCGCTGTCGACCTGGTGCTTCCCGAGCTTACCGGCGACCTGGACACCATCCTGGAGTGGGCTGACGAGTTCCGCACGCTGGGCGTGCGCGCCAATGCCGACAACCCCGAGGACGCCGAGCTGTCCCGCGGTTTCGGTGCTGCGGGCATCGGCCTGTGCCGTACCGAGCACATGTTTCTGGGCGATCGCAAGCAGATCATCCAGACCTTCATCCTGAACGAGGACGAAGCCGTGCGCGAGAAGGCCGTGAACGATCTTCTGGCTGCTCAAACGGGCGACTTCCTGGGCATGTTCGAAGCCATGGACGGGCTGCCGGTTATCGTGCGCCTGCTCGATCCGCCGCTGCACGAGTTCCTGGAAAGCCCGCGCGCCCTTGACGTGGAGATCGCCAAGCTGGAGGCTACCGGCGGCGACAAGGCGACTATCGCCGAGAAGCGCAAGCTCATGGAGCAGATCGACTCGATGAGCGAGGCCAACCCCATGCTGGGCCTGCGCGGCTGCCGTTTGGGCATCGTGTATCCCATCCTGCCGGTCATGCAGGTGCGCGCCATCGCCACGGCATGCGCCGAGCTCAAGAAGCGCGGCCTGGATCCGAAGCCCGAGATCATGATCCCGCTGGTGTCTGTGCTGCCCGAGCTGGAGAAGCTGCGTCGCGTGGCCGAGGAGGCCATCGCCGAGGTTGCCGCCGAGCAGGGCATCGAGCTGGACATCCCCGTGGGCACCATGATCGAGCTGCCGCGCGCTGCCGTTACCGCTGACGAGATCGCCACGCAGGCGGACTTCTTCAGCTTCGGTACGAACGACCTGACCCAGACGACGTTCGGCTTCAGCCGCGACGACGTGGAGGCCGAGTTCGTTCCGCAGTACCTGGCCGAGCGCCTGCTGCCGTACAACCCCTTCGCCACCATCGATCCGGGCGTTGCCAAGCTGGTCGAGATGGGCGTCGAGCTGGGCCACAAGGGCAATCCCGACATCGTGTGCGGCGTATGCGGCGAACACGGCGGCGATCCCGACTCCGTGAAGATGTTCCACAAGATCGGGCTGGACTACGTCAGCTGCTCGCCGTATCGCGTGCCGCTGGCTCGCTTGGCCGCTGGCCAGGCCGCCCTTGCCGAGAAGATGGGCGACGCGCGCGACAAGTAAGCGTCGTCAAATAGCGTGCATGCTCGAAGAACCCGCAGCGAACGTGCTGCGGGTCCTTCTGCGTGGGAGAGGGAGTAGCGCGCGCCTTCTTGGCGGCCTCGCGTTTGGACTCGAGCAATGCGGGCCCTGCTTGGTAAACCCGCGTCCGGGCTCGAGCGTTGCGGAGGGGGATCGCGCCTCGCGCGCCGGGGCCCGGATCCCGGCGGCGGTTGCGGTGACGGGGGAGGGGATTGCGCGCGAGAGACGCCGGGGTGCAAAGAAGAACGGCCCGGATTCCCAGGCCGTTCTTCAAGCAAGATGCATGTAGGCTGTCGGTTGCAAGCCTTGCGATATGCCAGGCGCTACGCCGTCTGAGCAGGAGCGTCCTCGCGACGAGCCATGGCTTGCTCGTAGTCCTTCGTTCCCACGAAGATCTCGTTGGTGTAGGGGTTTCTGCCAAGCTTCTTGCTGCGGTACGCCACGTACCCCAGCGCGGCCACGTTGGCCGCCAGCGCCAGCACCGATACGACGAGGTTCACGTTCGGGTCGTTCACGGACTGCACGGCGAACACGCTGTCGTCCAGGAACAGCGGGAAGCACTGCGCGAACATGCACCAGATGGCCAGCGTGAACGCGCGGTTCTGGATCCAGCCGCCCTTGTTCCACAGCATCGCCGCCACGGTGGGGGCCAGAAGCAGCGCCAGGCCGCAGTACCAGGAGTGCGTGGGCAGGCAGTTGTAGGTGTAGCAGAAGTTCCAGATGTCGTAGGAGATGATGAACACCCAGGTCATGTCAGGCCACAGCATGTCCTGCTTCTTCTTGGACACGTAGATGCCGAACCAACCGGTCATGACGAAGATGTTCAAGATGCCCGCGATGCCGTTGAACACGTTGTGCCAGCCGCCGTAGAGCGTGACGCCCTCGGTGGACACCCACGTGGTGCCCCAGGCGCGAATGGCGCTTTCGAAGTCGCTCACCACGGCGATCAGAATGTTGATGGCCACGATGACGAACGGGAAGCACTTGAACCAATGCGACTTGCCGATCTTTCCCCACTTGTACTTGAGTGCCATGAAGCCGATGCAGCCGATGGTTGCCGCGTACAGCTTCGCGTAGTGGAACCAGCTGTTCATGTACAGATGCGTGGGGTTGTCGAGCGCCCACTGAGCGCCTGACATGGCGCCGATGGTGATGGCGATGAAGTACGCCGTCAGCCCTGCGGGCAGGATCAGGAAGCAGAACACGCCTCCCGCCTTGGAACGACGCGCCACTTCGTTGACCAGGATCAGGCAGATGAACACCATCGCCCAGCCGAGCCATTGGTACACGGCGTTCTCGCCGTACACTTGGAACAACATGGAACCCTCCTTCTTTCGGGTATGCTTCGCACAGGTCGCCTTTCGACCTGTTTCTTCCGGTATACGCGCCGCTTGGCGCTATTCGGTATCGTCGGTTTCGGGACGCCCTCTGTCCATGTGGAGCGTTTGCACGATAAGGTCTTTCAGCACTTCGTCGTCAGCGTCGGGGTGCGTTCGCAGGTAGCCCACGATTCCCAAGATAAGGACGTAGAACGTTTCGTAGACGTGGTCGATGCGCACGCGATGGCGCGCGCTGTAGTCCTGCACCGTGGTCTCTACAATGTAGGTGGCTATGCGGTCGGCCACGCGGTTCACGAAGTCGATGTAGAGCGCCGCGTTCTCGCGCGAGGCGAGCGAACGGCGGAAGGCGTCGTGCTCGAACACGCCTAGGCGCATGAGCTTGACCACGCTCGAAAGGGCGTGCTCGATGTCGCCCGTGCGTCGCTGGGCGTTCCAATAATGGGTGGCTTCGATGAAATCGGCAACGTAGTCGTCAAGCACCGCCGACGTCACAGCCTCCTTGTCGGGGAAGTAGTGATAGAACAGCGAGCGCGTCACGCCCACGCGATCCGTAATGTCCTGGACGGACGTTTTGGAGAGCCCGCGCTCTTCGTAGAGCGCCCGAGCGGCTGCCACGATGTCCGCGCGGCGCGTAGCCGACGGCGCGCTTCGTGCCGCCTTGTCGTTCGCGGTGCCCATGGTTCCCTCCTTGCCGACGGTCGTTCTTCGCGCTTGCCTGCTTTCGCTAAGCCGCTTGCAAAGGCGATGGTGTCGATCCCCTGATGAGCGCAGCATACGCCCATCATTGACGGATCGTCAATTAACACTTTTCGCAAAGCGTCAATAAGGCCCGCCTGCGGAAGGAGCCAGCGCGGAAGGCGCGCTGCATGGGAGAGAGCGTCGTGAGCGTGCGAGTTGCATGGTGCGCGCCCTGCACGGAAGGGGCGCTGCATGGGAGAGCGCGCTATGCGGCGTATCGGTTACGCGGAAGGGGCGTCGTACGGCGCGACCGCCGCATTGCCGCAAGCGCCCCGCGTCCCCGCCGCTTTCGTTGACGAAACGATTCCGCTCGTCAACGGCGGGTTTCGCCGCGCTCGCAAAGATGCTAGCATGCGCTCCATAAAGTTCATTAGTGAAACGAAAAAGATACAACAATGAACTAAAGGGAAAAGGAGGGGCCATGGAGGGAAACGAGCCGAGCGAGAAGCGCTCCGAAAAGAGGAAATGGCCGATCGTGGCGGCGGTGGTCGCGATTACGGCGGTTGCCGCGGGAGGGGGCTTTTGGGTGTGGCACGAGCAGCCCGGCTTCTGTAACGCGATCTGCCACGATCCGATGGACGCGTACGTGGAGGGCTACTATCACGACGAAACGCTGCTGGCGAACGCGCACGAGCGAGCGAACGCGACCTGTCTGGAATGCCACGAGGCGAAGATCGATCAACAGGTGGCCGAAGGCGTGGCCTGGGTATCCGGCGATTTCGAAACGGACGAGGCGGGCCGCATCACGCGGACGGGCGTCACCGCCGACAAGGGCATGTGCGCGCAGAGCGGTTGCCATGATTGGGAGAGCGTCGTGGCCGCAACGCAGGATTGGGGAGGCCGGGCGGGCGTGAACCCGCATCGCTCGCATCAGGGGGAGGCCATCGATTGCAGCAACTGCCATGGCGTCCACGAAGCTTCCCAGATGTACTGCAATACCTGCCATGACTACGAAATTCCCGTCGGATGGAACGACGCTTCGAAGCGTTAGGGGCTGGACCGGGAACGCGGTTTCGATCGCCGTTCCCGAAGACCGAGGAGGGTGCGTATGAAGAAGACGGCTGTGGCTGCGGGATGCGCTGCGGCGCTGACGCTGGGCCTTACGGGGTGCGGCGCGGGGTTCGAGGGATCAGGATCGAAAGATGCGGCGAGCGCCGAGCAGCTGGCGCTGCGCACGGACGATCCGTGGGCGGCGCAGGTGACGGTCGATCCTGCGAAAAAGGCTGAAGGAACGCTGCACGACGGCGTGTACACCGGCACGGGCAAGGGCATGGACGGTTTGGTGACGGTGACGCTTTTGGTTCAGGACAACCGCTTGACCTGCATAGAAACAACGCAGGAAGGCGAAACGCAAAGCGTCGGCGGCTTTGAGGCCATCCGCGACGGCAAGTACGCGGCCCTGATCGACGCGGCGCAGGGCGCCGACATCGACGCTGTGAGCGGGGCTACCATCACCACTGCCGGCGTCAAGCAGGCGGTCGAGGACGCCCTTGCGCAAGCGGAAACAGGCGCAGGCGCTGCCGTCTCTGCGGGAAACTAGGGAGGGGATTGCGATGAAGGAGCATAACGGACGCAGCGCGGAGGGAATGTCGCGCCGCGCGTTCCTGACGGGCGCGGCGGCGGTCGTGGGCGGCACGGCGGCTGCGGCGGTCATGCCCGCAGCCGCGGCGCATGCGGTGCCGGCGGGAGTCATCGGCGATTGGGCAGCCGACGGGTCGAAGAACGTTCAGGTTCCCGACAGCGCGGCGACGAACGCCTCGTGGGAGGACGGCACGTATCGCGAGCATAACGCGGCAGCGTTTCCCGCAGACGACGCAACGCCCATTCCGCCGCGCGCGGTGCCGCAGAAGTGGGACTACGAATGCGATATCTGCGTGGTGGGCGCGGGCGGCGGCGGCCTGAACGCGGCGGCGCGCGCAGCCGAGCTGGGCGCGAAGACCATCTGCGTCGAGGCCATGGGATTGCACGGCGGCAACGCACAATCGGCCGGCATGTGCGGGATCTTGGGCGGCTACAGCGGGCAGGACGAGAAGCGCTTCGCCTTCCCGTCCTATCCTTTTGATCCGAAGGCCCTGACCGATTGGGCCATGGACGAGTATCACTATGCGGCCGATCCCAAGCTCATCTACAAGCTTGCCTGCGAGGGCGGCAAGAGTCTGGACTGGATGGCGGACTGCGGCGTGCGGTGGCGCTTGGGCGAGGTTCCCGTGTACGTGGCGCCGAAGAACTCGACGCTCGACCATCACGTGCTCAAGATGAAAGACGCCACGGACGCCATGTTCAGCTACGGGCAGCGCAAGGGCGTCGAGTACAAGTTCCAGTGCCCGGCGGTGGCGCTCGTGCGCGATGCGGGCGGTCGTATCGTGGGCCTGGTGGCCAAGGAGGACTTCGAGCGCGAGGTGTACATCCACGCGTCTCGCGCAGTCATTCTCACGGCGGGCGGTTTCTGCAACAACAAGGCGCTTCTGGAGAAGTACATTCCCACGGCGGCCATGGGCTGCGCGTCAAGCTACCTGGTGGGCGGCGAAACGGGCGAGTGCTTCCGCATGGGGTTGGGCGCGGGTGCCGACGTGTCCGGGTTCAACAGCTCCGCCAGCTTCGACGGCGGCGTGGACTGGCAGGCCGAAGGCGGGCAGTGGGCGCGCTTCCTCTACGACGGCATGACGCAGCTGTCGCGCCAGCCGTGGCTGACCATCGATCGCTGCGGCAACCGTTTGCGCTACCTGGACAGCCGCGTGGCCGAGGACGGCGCGAACGCCATCTACGCCTTGGGCGATCTGGCCACCATCCAGATGACGCCTCCGGGGCATCGCTCCTACATCATCTTCGACGCGAACTACGAGGATCACCTGGCGGGCTTCGCGCAGGAGCATTGCCGCAAGCTCATCACGCCCGACCTTGAGCAGATCGACAAGGTGCCCGAGCACTACCGCGACTGGCACCACGGCGTGCAGGACGCCATCGACGCCGACGTGTTGAAGAAGCGCGACACGTTGGAAGAGCTCGAACGCGATCTGGGGTTGGCCGAAGGCGTTCTGACCGAGGCCGTGGAAAAGTGGAACGCGTGCTGCGAGAAGGGCGAGGACGATTACCTGTACCCGATGCCTCCCGAATGGCTGCACGCCGTCAAGGAGCCGCCGTTCTACGGGTGCCGCATCGGCGGCAACCTGTACGGCACGAAAGCGGGCTTGCTGATCAACGAGGACATGCAGGTTATGGGCACCGATGGGCGGCCCATCGAGGGCCTGTACGCCGGGTGGCACACCGCCGGAGGGGCTTGCGGCGAGAACAGCTACGTGGGCGACCCTATCCTGGGTTCGCTCATGGGCGACGTCGGACTGGCGTTTTGCGGCGGATACCTGTGCGGCACCTCTGCGGTGGAGCACGAGATGACCGGCGCAGGCGCGTAAGGGAGGGGATGCGAGATGAAAGAGCAACTGAAGGGCATGGCCCGTCCGTACGCGATGCTGTTCCTGATGGCGCTGGCCGTGGCTGTTGTCGGGAGGATCGGTCTGGCCGCCATGGACCTGTCCGGCGCGCTGGCTTACGACTACATATCGGCTTCCGGGGTTCCCATCTTGGACGTGGTGTGCTCCATCCTGACGGGATCGGCCTTCATGGCGTTTCTGTTCCTGGCCTCGCTTGCGATGGTGCTGTCCACGGCCGGGGTCGCGTTGCACGGCCTGCTGTTCGCGCGCGGCGTGCCGGGCGCCGGCAGGCCGGCGACCGCGTTTCTGTGGGGCTGGGCTACGGCGCTTGCGGCCGTCGTGTGCCTGTTCGTCGTGCTTTCGGGAATCCTGTCGGGCGTGCAAGTGCATTCCATGAGCTCGAAGCTGCCGGCGCTGCCGGTGCTGGTAGCCGCGCTCGTCGTGTGGGCTGCGTTCATCGGCACGCTGCTCGGCGCCGCGTCGATGGTGGTGTGCGCGTGCCTGGCGCGTGCTCGGAACGAGAAGCGCGCAGGTTGGAACCTTGTGGCGGCCACGGCGGGCTGTGGCTTTGCGGTCATGGTGCTGACGGTGGGCACGTTTTCCGCCATCAACGCGGCGAGCATCAACGTGGGCGTCGTGGGAATGTGGCTTGCTGTCGACGTCGTGGTGAACCTGGGAATGCTGTTCGGCGCGTCCGCGTTGCTGAAGAAGGCGCGCGCGTAGGCGGGCGCTGCGACGCCGGCGGGCCCCGGCGTCTTACTCGAGAGGTTGCAGGAGGCCGAGCGCTGCTTTGCGCTCGGCCTCCTTGCGCGCCTGCATGTCGGCGATGACGACGCGCCAGGCGCGGGCGAGCGCGCGACGCTGATGGTCGTCGAGGCGGCTCCACAGCTGCGTGCGCGCAAGGAGGCCGATGGTGCGCACGATGATCTTCTGCTGGCGCAGGCCCTGAGGCGTAGCAGCCGCGAACACGGCTTTGCGGTCGTGCGGGCTTGCCAGCCGTTGCGCCCATGCATGCCCGACAAGTCCGTCTACCGCCCGCGCGACGGCTACGGGCGTCATCTGCAGCTGCGTGGCAAGGTCGCCGATGCGCAAGGGCTCGTTCACCTCGCCAAGGCGCTGCAGCACGCGACATTCGCTGAGCGACGCGCCGCATGCGGTGCGCAGGGCGTCTTCCATCCCGCGTTTCACCAGTTCAAGCGATACGAGTGCGCGCGATGCAGCGTAGCGCGACGACGCATCGCCGCCCAGCGGCGGGTCGATGCTCGCGCCGGCGGCGATGGACGCTTCAAGGATGGCGCGGTGAACCGCATCCTCGGTTGGAAACAGCGCGTACAGGCGCTCCACGATGGCCTCGTTCGCTTCGGCCACATGGCGAACGCCCGCCTCGGTGATGCGCGCGGTGCGCACGCGCGCATCGGCCTTGCCGCCGCTTCGCGTGGCAAAACCGGCGTCTACGAGCACGTTCATAGCTTGGGTCACCACGTTGGGCTTGAGCGCGAGCAGCTTGCCGAGGCTCGACTGGGTTGCGCCCGTCGTCCGGGCGGCCAAAAGCTTCACGAGCACGCGGTACTGGGTCACGCTGAGGTCGCTTGCTTGCGCCAGGCCGCTTTTGAGCGCGCGATGAGTAAGGTCGAAAGCGACGAAGAACGTCGAATCGAGCTTCAGATCGTCTTCGTCGTGCGCGCCCGCGGCGGTGGCCATGCTGCTCCCCGTTCGTTGTAATTGTTTCAGTAGTGAAACAATAGTAGCCCTTCTCGGGGTTGCATGGCAGGATGACGGCTCGGTCGCGCAAACTCTCCACGCGCCGCCGCTCGCCGCTCGACCGTCGGCTTTCGTGCCGTCGGTCCCCGCTTCCTGCCACCGCGCTTGCGTGCCGCATGCGGCACGCCATACTTATGCTGTCGCAGTGGCGCTTGATGCGCTGGAATGCTGATCAGACGGCGTCCCAGCGCCGGAACCGGCATTCGCAAGCGATTCGTCCGAACTCGAAGAAGGAGCGAGGGAATGGCTGGAAGATCGATCATGCCGGGTGCGCGCCGCATCGCGACGGGAATCCTGGCGGCGACGCTCATGCTCGCGCTCTGCCCGTTGCAGGCGTTCGCGGCGGGGGGCACCGTCGTGCACAAGAAGTCGGGCATGGACATGTCGTATGCGATCGTGCGCGACGCGGGTGCCGCGCAAGGCGCGGTCGTGCTGGCCGGACTGCCGGAGGGAGCTGCGGGCATCGTCGCGGTCCCCGCCTCCATCATGGTGATGGAAGCGTGGGAGGATCCCACTACCTACGCGGTGGAGGGCATCGCGGCGGGTGCCTTCAGCGGCGCGGCGGCCGCATCGGGCGCGGTGGATCGCATCGACATCGAGGGCGTCGTGGATGTGGACCCCGCCGCGTTCGCAGGACTCGCGGACACGACGACGTTCACCGTGCGCAATGCGGAGATGGTCGAACGGCTTGCGGCCGCGGGCATCGCGAAGGAGCGCATAGCCTGCGAGCCGCTGCTCACGAAGTACGTGGCGTTCGGCGACAGCATCGCCGCCGGCTACGCGCTGTCCGAATACGATAACAGCGACCAGTGCTACGATCAGGAACCCACGCCCTCCGACGCGTTCGTGTCGCTGGTGGGTGCGCACTTCGCCGACGCGTTCGGTCCGTCGGTGACGGACAACCTGGCTGCCTCGGGCTGGACGAGCACGCAGCTGCTCGACGCGCTGCAGGCAGGCGCCTACGACGCGGCGCTTGCCGATGCGACCGCGGTGAGCGTAACCATCGGCTCGAACGACTTGCTGGGGCGGTTCATCGAGATCATCGCCGAGGCGCTCGAGCCCATCAGCGATCTAGGCGATGCGGATGTAGCGCAGATAGAGGCGGCGATCGCCGACGAAGCCGCGGCGGGTCCGGACGCAGCCGCGCTGGCGGTGGACACGGGCGACGCGCTCGTTTCGGAAGCGGGCGACGCGCTCGTCGCCGTGCGCCCCGACCCTGTCAAAGAGCTGCTCGAGAAGGTGTCGGCCGCCATCGAGCGCATCAACGCGGCCCTTGTCGCCGACCCTGAGCTGCTCGCCGCCTGCGAGACGTTCGCGACGACGAACCAGCCGGCCATCTTGGATGCCGTCCACGCCCGCGCGCCGCGCGCCCAGGTGTATTGGACCACGTTGTACAACCCGTTCTACGGCCAGGTGCTCGACGTGCGTACGCTGTTCCCCAAGCTGGCCGCGCATGTGGATCCCGACCTGCCCCTGTCCATCGACCTCGGCAGCGCCGGCGCGCGCTACATCGAGATCATGAACGAGGCGTTCGTCCGGAACACGGAAGGCTACGCCGCCGTGAACCTGTACGAGCCGTTCAACAATCCCGGCTTGACGAACGTCTCCATCGGGCGCGCCGCCGACGGCTCGATCTCGTTCAACGTCGACCCGCATCCGAACCATGACGGCCATGCGCTCATTGCCAAGCTGGTGAACGGGGTCGTTGATGCGACCTACGCGCCGGGCGCGCCCGATCCCGCTCCGGTCGTACCCGATCCTGCGCCGATCGTGCCCGTTCCCGCGCTGCCCGCGTCGACCGCGCCTGCGCCCGCTCCCCAGCGCCTCGCATCCACGGGCGACGGGGCTCCGGGAGCCCTCGCTGTCGTTGCGTGTCTTATGGCGACCGGCGCTCTAGGAGCGTGCGCGGCGCGCCGCAAGCGCGAAGGATGCCGTCGATGAGCAGGCCGGCGACCGCTGCGGACACCGCCCGCGCAGTGCTGCGCCGCGTTCGCGACGCGCTCACGCCCGACCGCCTGCTGGCGGCGCTGTGCCTGGTCGTGGCGCTGGGCATGGCGGCGCCGTGGGCGCGGGTCCCCGTGGCAGAGCTTATCGGGCGCGAGGTGTCCTACTCGGTGCCCGATCTGCTGGCGGTGGGGCAGCTGACGGTCGAGCGCGCCCAGTCGCTCGAGGATCTGCTCGAGCAAGCGCGCGGCATCGCCGAACGTGCGGCGGGTATCGTCGACCGGGCCCAGGATGCGGCGGAGCGCGCCCAGGATGCGGTCGAGCGCGTGTCGACCGCGTTGGACGAGAGGGGGTAGGGCCGTGAACATCGAGCTTATCCGAACGCTGCTCACAATTGCCCAGGTGCTCTGGATCGTCATGGCGTTGCTGCTGGTCGCAGCCGCTGTTGCCCTGCTCGTGCGCGCGAGGGCGCGCTACGGGCTGCTGATCGCCTCCTGCTCGTGCGCGGCGGCGTTCTCGCTCGCCTGGATCGTCCTCGTGCGCGCGGCCGATTCGTTCGCCCTCGGCACCGTGATGGACATGCTGGGGCCGTGGGTCGTGCTCGTGGTTCCTCGCGTGGTGGAGCCGGGCATCTGGCCGTGGATCGTCCTCGCGTGCTCCCTTGCGGGCATCGCGTTCGGCGTCCTGGGAGTCCGCCGAACGCGCGCGCAGCTGGGGCCGCGCATCTAGCGTTGCGCGAGGACGCCGTCGACGAGCTTGCTCCGCGCGGTTAGCTCTTTGCGCGCCAGCGGCCGATGGCTTTCGCGATCTCGGTCTGCACGACCGAAAGGAGGGCGAAGCCGCCGACGAGCGCCCACTGCCATGCGTTCATGGAAGTGCCGCCGAAGGCCTCGATGACGGGCGGCACCAGCAGCACGATCATCATGAGGGCGAAGCTTGCGCCCACAGCCCAGGCAAGCTGCGGGTTGCGCGTTTCGCCGCGGTCCCAAACGGGGTCGGTGGTGGAGCGCTGGTTGAGCGCGCGCAGCACCTGCGAGAAGGCCAGCGTGCCGAAGGCCATGGTGCAGCCGAGCGCGTCCCCTCCCGCTTCGCGGCCGATAGCGAACGCGGCCAAGGCCAAGACGGCGATGAACACGCCCTGGAACCCCACGCGGCGCGCGAGCTTTGCGTCGAGCAGGTTGTTCGCGCGCATGGGCGGGTGCTCCATGATGTGACGGCTGGCAGGCTCTACGCCCAGGGCCAGCGCCGGAAGCGACGCCGTTGCCAGGTTCACCCACAGGATCATGACGGCGGTCAGCGGGGCGTTCCAGTTGAGGGCAAGCGCCGTCAGCAGCACGATGATCTGGGCGACGTTGTCGGCGACCAAAAACGCTACCACCTTCTGGATGTTGCGGAACACGCGACGGCCCTCGCGCACCGCGTAGACGATGGTTGTGAAGCGGTCGTCCATGAGGATCATGTCCGAAGCGTCCTTGGCCACGTCGGTTCCGGTGATGCCCATGGCAACGCCGATGTCGGCGGCCTTGAGCGCGGGAGCGTCGTTCACGCCGTCGCCCGTCATGGCGGTGACCTCGCCGCCATGCTGAAGCGCGCGCACGATGCGCAGCTTGTGCAAAGGCGACACGCGGGCGAATATCGAAGCGTGCTTGACGGCTTCGTCAAGGGCCTCGTCGTCCATGCGGTCGAGCTCCTCGCCCGTAACCACGAGGTCTCCCGGCCGATGGATGCCCAGGTCGCGCCCGATGGCGCGTGCCGTGGCGGCGTGGTCTCCCGTGATCATGACGGTGCGCACGCCTGCGGTTCGGCATGTTTCGACCGCGTGCCGAACGTCCGGTCGGGGCGGATCCATCATGCCCACGATGCCGATCAGCACCAGGTCGCGTTCGATGTCGTCGTCTTCGTCCGGCGCGCCCGCAAGCGCGCGGGTTGCGAAGGCCAGCACCCGCAACGCCTCGTCGGAGAGCGTTTGGGCCAGCGCGAGGGCATGCTCGCGGTCTTCGTCGGTAAGGGGACGGGGGCCGTCCTGGTCAAGCAGGTAGGCGCAACGCGGCAGCATCGAATCGAGCGCGCCCTTCACGGACACGACGGCCTGTCCCTCGCGGTCGTTCACCGTGGACATGCGCTTGCGGTCGGAATCGAAGGGGCGTTCGGCAAGGCGCGGGTACGCGGCGCGCAGCTCTCCCGGATCGATGCCGCCGTCGCGCGCGAGCAGGAGCAGCGCGCCTTCGGTGGGGTCTCCGATCACCGTGTCGCCGACGGCTTCCGATTCCGCAGGGGAGAGCACCGCGTCGTTGCAGAGCACGGCGGTGAACGCAAGGTGCTCGAAGAGGCGGGCGTGCTTCTCGCGTGCTTGCTCGGGGTCGAGCTGGCGTTTTCGAGCAAGGTCGGGCCCAAGGGCCACGCGCACCACGTTCATGCGGTTCTCGGTGAGCGTGCCGGTCTTGTCCGTGCAGATGACGGTGGCGCCGCCCAGCGTTTCAACGGCGGGCAAACGCCTGACCAGGGCTTCGTGCTGCGCCATGCGCTGAACTCCCAGCGCCATGGTCACGGTTGCCGTGGCAGGCAGGCTTTCCGGTATCACCGATATGGCCAGCGACACGGCCAGCAGCAACAGGGGAGCGAGCGGTCGCCCGTAAGCTAGGCCGATGGCGATCACGGCCAGCGCGGCTACCACGCCCACGATGGTGAGGCCCTTGCCGAAGGAGGCGAGCTTGCGCTTGATGGGCGTGTCCAGGCCGTCGCTTTCCTCGAGCATGCCGGCGATGCGCCCCACTTCGGTGTTCATGCCGGTCGCCACCACCACGCCTTCGCCGCGCCCCGCCGTGACGATGGCCGTGGCGAAGGCCATGTTGGCGCGATCTCCCAAGGGGGCTCCGGGAAGCGCTTCGGATGCGGCGTTCTTGTCCGTCGGCACCGATTCCCCGGTTAAGGCAGCCTCTTGCATGCGCAGTCCCGCCGTGCTGGTCAGCCTCAGGTCGGCCGGGGCCATGCTGCCGTCCCCGAGCAGCACGAGGTCTCCGGGCACCAGGTCGCGCGCAGGCACGACGGTCTCGATGCCGCCGCGCATGACGCGGGCTTCCGGCGCGCTCAGGCTGCGCAGCGCCTCCAGCGACGATTGCGCTTTCTGCTCCTGCACGATGCCGATGACGGCGTTGACCACCACGATGGCCGCGATGATTCCGGCTTCGACCCATTCCTGCAACAGGGCGGAAAGCGCGGCTGCGGTCAAGAGGATGAGGATCATGGGGTCCGACAGCTGCTCGCGTACCATGTTCGCCAACGTGCGCGGAGGCTTGGCGTTGAGTTCGTTTGGGCCGAATTCGGCCAACCGGTCATGCGCCGTGGAGGGCGACAGGCCGTCGGGGAAGGTGTCGAGCTCCTTGATGGCCTGTTCGCGCGACATGGCGTGCCAGGCGTGCTGCGCGACGTTTTGACGTTCCTCGGCGTTCTTGGCCGCGCGGATGCGAGCGGCGCTGTGCTGCTCGCGGCGCTTCGGTGGTTGATGGTTGCTCATAGGACCCCTTCGTCGTGGCGGTTGCGGTTCGCGGCCGTCGGGAATCGTTCGGCGGTGTTTCGTTCACCATAATCGGGCAAGCTCGTTGCTCGCCGAACCGTCATCTGCCGGTAGCCGAACCATTACCATCCTCGAACAAGGGGCATGATCGTCTTTTCGCAACGGCCAGTGCGCTACAATGACGAATCCGGTGAATTCTTGCCAAGGAGCTTTGCTCGGCTGCCGTATGCCGGTTGTCGCTCAAGCGCCATGCTCCTTGGTAGATAAACTATGCAAATACTAGACAGTATCCAATAAATCACATAGTCTGATATATATCTTGCCGATCATGCTTGCTAGGGGGCGCAATGCACGGAATGGACGAAGCTTGCCGCTATCTTCGCGCGTCGCATGCGCTGCGCGAGGCGCTGGATATCCCTCGCGGCGCTTCGCTTGCCGCGATTCCTTTGGGAAACGGGGAGCATAATGCGAATTTCGCCTTCGACCACCCGGTGACGGGCGCGCGCTACGTGCTGCGCATGAACTATGCGAGCCAGTTGGGCTTGCGGGAGCAGGCGTCGTACGAGCACGGTGCCCTGCGCGCCCTTGCCGTATCCGGCCGCACGCCGAGCGCCGTCTACGTCGATGAAACCCGAAGCGTCGTGGACAGGGGCGTTCAGGTCATCGGGTTCTGCGCAGGGCGCCTGCTCGATCTCGAGCGCGACGACGATCTTTCGAAGGCAGCGAAAAGCCTGGCCGACGTTCATAGCGTTTCCGTTCCCGACGAATGCACGCTGATCAGGCCGAGAAACCCGTTGGCGGAGATCAGGGACGAGAGCCTGCGCATGTACCGGGTTTACGCCGGGTCGAGGTTCGTCGATGCGCACGTGGCGCGCGAGATCGAGGACCTTCTTGCAACGTGCGATCGCGTGGTGGAAGCGCACGAGGGCGACCCGATGCGCTCGCACATCGTGAACACCGAGTGCATCGCGGCCCATTTCCTGATTCCCGAAGCGGGCGACTTCGCCTACGTGGTCGACTGGGAAAAGCCGATCGTGGGCGACGCCGCGCAGGACGTGGCGTTCTTCGTGGCTCCCACCACGACGTTCTGGGACAGCGATATCGTGTTCGACGATGCGCGCCGCGATCTGTTCGTGCGCGCTTACATCGATTCCGTGGATGGGCGCTTCCCGACGGAGGGGTTCGTCGAGCGGTTCTTCGCTTACCTTACCCTCACGTGCTTGCGGGGCGTTACCTGGTGCGCTATGGCGCAGGTTGAATACCACGATCTCAACCGGCCTTTGAAGAACGACAAGACGTTTCGCAAGATTCAAGCGTATCTGTCGGACGGCTTCTTCGCGCAGTTGAAACGCCAAGCGTTTTTGAAGCGGTCCGCGTAAGAGCGCTGCACGATGCGCGCCGCTGAGCGATCTGGTTCGCACATATACTAGCTATGATCTACTATTAGATATATACTACTAGTGTACGGTTGATGAATCTCATGATCGTATCATGATGGCACAAGGGGAAGGAATCGGTATGGACAAGGTTGCGCAGCAGATGTACTCTCGCCGTCGTTTCTTGGCGTTGGGAGCGACGGCGGGGTTGACGATCGCGTGCGGCGGGGCGCTCGCGGGATGCTCGGGCGCTTCGGGCGGGGGATCCGACGCGGGCGCCGCCGCAGCTTCGATCGACTACGCTGATTGGAACGCGGTCCTGGAAGAAGCGAAGGGCCAGACGGTTTCCTGGTACGGATGGGGCGGCAGCGAGCCTCGCAACACGTGGATCGAGAAGGTTCTAACGCCGCGGCTGAAAGAGCGGTACGATATCACGCTCGACCTGGTCGGCATGGACATCAACGACATCCTCACGCAGCTTTCGGGCGAGATGCAGGCAGGCGTGAGCGAGGGGACCATCGACTTCATCTGGATCAACGGCGAGAACTTCTACTCCACGAAGAAGAACGGGTACCTGTGGGGCCCGTTCTGCGAGTACCTTCCCAATTTCAACGAGTACTGCGACAAAGACGCTGCCGACAACGCGTACGACTTCGGCAGCCCTACCGAAGGGTTCGAGGCTCCGTACGCCAAAGCGCAGATGCATCTGTGGATCGATTCGGCTTCCCATCCGAACCCGCCGAGGACCCTGCAGGAATTCACGGCGTTTTGCAAAGAGAACCCCGGCAAGGTGACGTATCCTCAGCCGGGCGATTTTACGGGAACGGGATTCATCGAGTGCCTGATTGCGGGCGTCGTCGGCAAAGACGAGTTCGAAAAGCTCTCGCGCATGACCGACCCGACGACTGAAGAAGTGAAGGCCATCGTCGATCCCGGACTGGAATACCTGCGCTCGCTCAACCCGTACTTATGGAACCAGGGCGCAACGTTCCCGGCGGATTCCGCAACGGTTCGGTCCATGTTCGCCGACGGCGAGCTGGTTTTGGGCATGGGCTACGGAAGCCCCCAGTCCGACGTCGACAACGGGGCCCTTCCGAAGACCGTCAAGCCGTTTCTGCTGGACACGGGAACCGTGGGCAACACGAACTTCATGGCCATTGCGCAAAACGCTCCCCACAAGGCGGCGGCATTGGTGGCCATCAACGAGGTCATGAGCCCGCAGATGCAGCTCGACCAGTACAAGGAGCTGGGAAACATCAGCGTGCTCGACATGGAGAAGCTGCCGGCTGAAGATCGGGCGGCCTTCGAGGGAATCGAGCTGAAGGGCAGCGAGCTTGCGTTGGACGAGCTGCTGGGCGCGCGCGTTGCCGAGGCCGCAGGTCCGGTGGTTCCCCTTATCGAGCAGCTGTGGCTCGACGAGGTTGTAGGGAAGTAGTCGTCATGCCGCTGCCCCGTACCATAAGAAGACGGTTGGTTCCGTACGTGCTTGCGCTTCCCGCGGCCGTGCTGTTCGCCGTCTTCTTTTACGGGGTGGCGAACGGGGTGCTGCAGGGGTTCGGGATCATGCCGTTTCTCGGTCGCACGGATTTCACCTTGGATTACTACGTGCAGGTGTTCGCTCGGTCGGACTTGAAGGACTCCGTTTCGTACAGCCTGTACCTAGCGGCGGTGTCCTCGGTGCTGGCCGTCGTGGGCGGCGTGGCTTTGGCCGGGTTCATGACGAGAGCCAGATCAGGCCGGTTCGTTCGGCTGGTCGGCATTCGCCTGCCGCTGATGGTCATGCACGCTCTGGTTGCCTTGGCGGTGATCTGCCTGTTCGCGGGCTCGGGCCTCGTTCCGCGGCTCATGTGCTGGCTCGGCCTGGCTCAAGATCCGGGATCCGTCGTTTCGGTGGTGGGCGCTTCGTCGGGCTGGGGGATCATCGCGGTGTACCTGTGGAAGGAAGTGCCTTTCGTCGCGTTTTGCACGGCTTCCATCATGATGAACATAAGCTCGTCGCTCGGCGAGGCGTCGTCTACGCTGGGCGCGGGGCCGTTGCGATCGTTTTTCGAGGTGACCCTGCCCTTGTGCAAAGGTGCGGTGGCGAAGGCGTTTTTGGTGGTGTTCGCATTCGCGTTCGGATCCTACGAGGTTCCGTTCTTGCTCGGGCCGACGCTTCCCAAGGCGCTTCCGGTGCTCGCCTACATAGAGTTCCAAGATCCCGACATCCTCAATCGCTGCTACGCGATGGCGTTGAACGGCGTGATGGCTCTGATCTGCACGGTGCTCGCCGTCGCGTACTTCGCCATCGTGCAGCGCGAGCGGAAGGAGCGGTGAGCATGGCGTCTATCGGCACGCCGAAGCCAAGCAAGCGAGCTTCTGCAGCGCGGCAGGGCAGGTTGTCCAAGGTGTTCGTCGCCGTGCACGCGGCGATCGTCTTGCTGCCCATCGCGGTGGTGGCCCTGTGGGCCTTCGCCGACAGCTGGGCCTGGCCCCACCTGCTGCCTCAATCGTTTTCCCTAAGAGGCGTGGAGCTGGTTTTGTCGGAGGGCCGCGACACGGGGCTTTCGATGATGGTCCAAAGCGTGCTCATCGCCTTGGCCGCGGCAGTGCTGACCACGCTCGTCGCAGCGTTGGCGGCGCGCGCCGTCAGCTGCTACGAATGGGCGGGGCGCAAGGCGTTCAGCTTCGGGCTCGTCACGCCGTTTCTCATACCGACGACGGTGTTCGCCATGGGCGTGCAGGTGCTGTTCATCAAGGCGGGCATCGCGCGAACGGTTCCGGGGGTGGTTTTGGCCCACGCCATCGTTGCGCTGCCGTATTCCGCCGTCATCATGATGGATATGACCGACGCGGTGGGTACGCGGCTCGAGGACGCGGCCAAAGCGCTGGGGGCGTCTCCGTTGAAGGCGGTGCGGCGTGTGACCCTTCCGGCCTTGCTTCCGGGTATCGTGTCGTCGCTGTCCATGGCGTACATCATGTCGTTTTCCCAGTACTTCCTCACGTTGCTGATCGGCGGCGGCGCGGTGAGGACGCTTGCCGTGGTAATGTTTCCCTACCTTTCGGGAGGCGATCGAACCATTGCCGCGGCGTACGGACTTGTGTTCATCGCTTCGACGTTCGCCGTGTTTCTTTTCTTCGAATGGCTGATGAGGCGGTTTGGCATGCGCGAGGACGGCGAGCTGTACGGGTGATAAGGCAACGGGCTACAGGAGGTCTGCATGCACCTTTCTCTTGATGGAATCGGGCTTTCCCTGGGAGGCAAGTCGATACTGGACGACGTTTCCTTCTCGGTTTCCAACGGGGAGTTCGTGTCGCTTCTGGGGGAGTCGGGCGCAGGGAAGTCGACTATTCTGAAGATCGTCTCGGGGCTGATGCCCCAGGATTGCGGAACGGTTTCCTTCGACGGCGAAATCGTCGACGACCTGCCCTCGCATAAACGCCGCGCAGCTATCGTGTTCCAGGATATTCGCCTGTTTCCCAACATGAGCGTGCGCGACAACGTGGCGTTCGCGCTGAAGATGCAGGGGGCGTCCAAGCCTCAGCGCCACCGCGAGGCTGAAGAGCTTTTGCGGGCGGTTCGCTTGGAGGGCATGGGCGACCGGCGGACGAACCAGCTTTCGGGCGGGCAGCAGCAGCGTGTGGCGTTGGCCCGCGCCCTGGCGGGCAAGCCTCGGGTGCTTTTGCTGGACGAGCCGTTCAGCGGCCTTGACGAGCAGCTGCGCGACGAAATGCGCGCGCTTGTCCTGGAGCTTCATCGACGCTTCGACATGACCTCGGTCATGGTGACGCACGATGCGCAGGAGGCGCTGGTCATGAGCGATCGGGTGATCTACGTGAGCGAGGGCCGGGTGCTGCAAGACGCTCCTCCCTCGGAGGTCTTGCTGGCTCCTGCGAACGAGACGGTGGAGGGGTGCTTCAGGGGATCGTCGGCCATCGAAGGAACGGTGTCCGACGGCACGTTTCGCGCGGGAAGGCTCGCGATTCCCGCGCCGGATGTTTCGGACGGTGCGGCCGTGCTGGTGTGCGTTGCCGGATGCGCGCCCTTCGTGCATGCCGTGACGAAGGATTGATCCGCGCCGTTCGCTCGAGCGAAGGCGTCCCCCTTACAACCCCAGGCGCGCCAAGGCTCTCTCCCATGAGAGGAAAGCGTTTTCCTTGAATGCCTCCGGATCGATTATCCGCGGAACGCCGATGGACGCTCGAGGTGCGGTTGCCCGTGCGCTCTCGAGGTAGCCGACGGAGAGGAACGCGGCGTTGAGCGACACGTCTTGCCGTTGCTGGTCGAAGAGGTCCGGTTGGGCCAGGTAGGCGGCGGCCACAAGGTCCCAGCAGGTGAAGCCGTCCAGCCCGTACGCGTTCTCCATGGTGGAGAGCCAAGGGTCGCACGTGCGCGCGATCCACGAGTCGCCGCCGAATCGCGCCAGGAAGTCGTTACGGGAAAAGGTCGCCGGCAGGCAGTTCTGCGACGTGGCGATGCTGACCGGCGTCGGCGACGACAGTACCTCGAGCGTTGCCTGGGGGTCGCAGGAGAGGTTGAGCTCGTTCATGATGCGTCCGTTGATGACCAGGCTTTCCGTGACTCCTCCCATGAGCACCGTTTCGCGCAGGTTTCCGAAAAAGCCGGGGTCGATGCGCGCGGCCCCTTTCAGGTTCGTTAGCGATCCTAGCGCTAGAACGCTCAATGCGCCCCGGTCGTCCACCGCCGCTTGCGCAAGGAAGCGCGATGCTTCGCTTGTTTCGTCGAGGGGGTTCGCGCAGCCTTTCAGAATGGGCACGTCAAAGCTCCATTCCGCGAAGAGGCGCGTCGTGTTCTCGTGCACGACGTCGATGGACGAGTTCCCGTACGCGGTGCATGCGGCTTCGACCCGGACCGCATCGGGGTTGCCGAGCAGGTAGAGGAGGGCAAGGCCGTCGTCGACGTCGCATCGGGGCACCCCCATGGTGTTGTCGAAGTCGACGATGACGCGTTTCGGCGTTAGTGCGCTCATGACGTTCCTCTCTGGCAGCACGTGCGGCTTGGGCATGAAGAGCATTGTGAAATACTAGATCATATCTTATACTTGCAACAGTCTATAGTAAAGGGGCGGGGCTGCGACGGTGTTCGCAGCCCTTGCTGCTCGGACGTCGCGCGGCTTGCCGCGAGAGGCGGTTCGGGCGCAGACCGTGGGGGGCGGATCTCGATGGGCGATATCGTGTTCGATCGGTTGGAGCGCGCGTTTTCGGCGTGCTCGGGTTGCGGGGCCTGCGTCGACCGCTGCGAGGTTCTGAGCGATGCCGGGGTCTCGTCGTTGCGGGATCTGATCGAGCCGTTCAGAGGGGAGCCGTCCCTTGACGCGCTGCGCAGCGTGCCGGAGCTTGCGCTTGCGGTCAGGCGCTGCTGCATGTGCGGTTCCTGCACGTGCTCCTGCCCGACGGACGTCGACGCCCGCAGCGTTCTTGCGAGCTTGCGCGAAGTGCTCGCCCGCGTTGGCGCGACCACCATGGAGGGGTTCGAGTCTACGCAGGTCGACAAGGAATGGCATATCTTTTCGGTGTACCGGGCCGTTCACGGCATAGGCTACGCGGACCTTCCCTCTTGGGAAAGCGCGCGCGAGCTGGGATCGGACACCCTGTTCTTTCCCGGCTGCACGCTGGCGAGCTACGCGCCCGAGCTGACGCGGGAGGTGTTCTCGTTTTTGCAGGATCGGGGCATGAATCCCGTGATCTCTACCGATTGCTGCGGAAGCCCCCTCAAGTCCGGGGGGTTGGGAGAGCGCGTCCGAGCTTACAAGAGCGATATGGTGCGCCGTGCGCGCGAGGCCGGTATCGCGAAGGTCGTGTTCGCGTGTCCGGGCTGTCGCGACGAGTTTTCCGAAACGGAAGAATCGGAGGGCATGGAGTTCGTCGCCCTTCCTCGGCTTTTGGCCGATGCTGGCGTGAAGATAGGCAAGGACCGCGTGCTTGCTGCGGCGGGTTCGTCGGCGGGCGCGATGGCGCGCGCGGCTGTGTTCGACTCCTGCCACGACCGCGACGGCGCGTTCGGGGGTCCGCTTCGCTCTCTGTTCGAGGAAGGCGCGCTTTGCGAGTTTCCCCATTGCGGGCAACGTGCCCTTTGCTGCGGCGCGGGCGGCGCCGTTTCCCTTGTCGACCCCGGCCTGTGCGCGCGGCGGGCGCACCGCATCCTCGACGACGAGGCTTCGAGCGTCGGCGCGGCCGTGCTGGTTTCGAACTGTCCCACGTGCTCCTACACGTTTGCGGCGCAGCTGCGCGCCGACGAGCGGGCGGGCGCGGCCGATGCGCCCGTGCGGTCCCTCAACTACCTGGAGCTTGCGTTTGAGAACGGGTTCGATTGGGATTTGGCGTTCTACCAGCTTGAAACCATGTGGTCGGGGGAATACGGCGCGTGGGTCTGCCAGCAGCTTCTCGGTTAGCGCGCGAGGCTTGCGGTGCGCTACAATGCTGCAACCGAAGAAAGGACCTTTCATGAGCCAGCCCCTCCGTCTTGACCGATTGCCGCGCACCGTCGAGCTCGAACGCGACGGCGACGGTCGCGCGTGCTTCGCGTACGTAGACCAGCGCCTGCTGCCGGGCGAACTTTCCATAGTCCGCACGCATGATTGGCGCGCCGTCGTGCGGGCTATCGAGACGCTTGCGGTGCGCGGCGCGCCGGCTATCGGCGTAGCGGGGGCGGCCGCGGTGGCTGCGTGGGCATGCAACGAAGGAGCATCGGAGGCCGCGTCGCATGGATGCGCCGAGCAGGGTCTGCGCTTCTGGGAGCTGCTCGAGTCGGTTGCCGAGCGGATTGCGGGCGCTCGGCCCACGGCGGTCAACCTTGCCTGGGGCGTCGAGCGCGTCGCGGCTCTTGCGCGCGAGGCGCTGCGGGAGGGCGCGCTTCCGTCCGAGGTCGCCGAGACTCTGTTCGGCGAAGCGAAGCGCATGGAAGTCGAGGACGAGGCGGCGAACCGGGCCATCGGCGCGCACGGGGCGTCCCTGCTTCCTGCGGGCGCGCGGGTGCTCACCCACTGCAACGCCGGCAGCTTGGCGACCGTGTTCTACGGCACGGCGCTCGGCGTGGTGTACGCGGCGGCCGAGCGCGGCGGGATCGAGCGGGTGTACGCGGACGAGACCAGGCCGGTGGGGCAGGGCGCGCGACTGAGCGTTTGGGAGCTTTCCCGCGCGGGCGTTCCCACCACGCTCATCTGCGACGGCATGGCGGCAAGCCTTATGGCGAAGGGCCAGGTGGACGCCGTTGTCGTTGGGGCCGATCGCATCGCCGCCAACGGCGATGTGGCCAACAAGATAGGCACGTACGGCGTTGCCGTGCTGGCCGCCGAGCGCAACGTTCCCTTCTACGTGGCGGCTCCTACTTCCACCATCGATTTCTCCATTTCGGACGGTTCGCTCGTCCCCATCGAGGAGCGCGATCCGTCCGAAGTGCTGCCTTGCCCCATCGACGGCGTAGACGTGTGGAACCCGGCGTTCGACGTGACGCCCGCGCGCTACGTTTCCCGCATCGTCACCGAGCGAGGCGTCTTCTTGCCGCACGAGCTGTCGGACTAGGCGACAAGGCGGGGCAGGGGCCGCCAGCTTGCCTCCTGCTTCGCTTCAAGCCCGCTTCAAGTCTCGTCTCGTCGTTTCGTTTCCCCTGATGAAACGGCGCTGCATCTGGTACAATGCCGTTCAGGACGTCGGTTGCAAGGAGGATTCCATGCATGTCATCCATCGCGAAGACCAAGAGCAGCGAGAGCACGAGACGCTTTCCGCAGATGCGGCGTTCGCCGATCAGAGCGAAGGCCGGGATCGCTCGGCCGAGCCGGACGTTCTGCGCACCGATTACCAGCGCGACCGCGACAAGATCCTGCACACGAAGGCGTTTCGCCGGCTCTCGCATAAAACCCAGGTGTTCCTGGCGGCGGAGGGCGATCATTTTCGGACGCGCCTCACGCATACGCTCGAAGTGGCTCAGATCGCGCGGACCATCGCGCGCTCCCTGGGCTTGAACGAAGACCTCACCGAGGCCATCTCGCTCGGGCACGACCTGGGGCACACGCCGTTCGGGCATACGGGAGAGTCGGCCTTGGCGCGCTGCCTTGCCCGCCACAAGGGCATCGATCCGACGTCTTCTCAGGCAGCGGCGCTGTACCGGCACAACGAGCAGAGCCTGCGCGTGGTCGAGCGCATCGAAAACGGCGGGAAGGGCTTGAACCTCACGGCCGAGGTGCGCGACGGCATCCTCAACCACACGGGCGATCTTCGGGCCGAAACGCTGGAGGGCCGCATCGTCGGCACGGCGGATCGGATCGCCTACGTGAACCACGATATCGACGACGCTATTCGCGCGGGCGTCCTTTCCGAGTCCGACCTGCCCGCCGCCACGCACGCCGTTTTAGGGTCCGATCACTCTACGCGCATAGAGACCCTCGTGCGTGACATGGTGAAGACCTCCGCCGCGGTCGACGACATTCGCATGAGCAGCACGGTATGGGACGCGATGATGGAGCTGCGGGAGTTTTTGTTCGAGCGCGTGTACACCGCGCCGACCGTCACGGTCGAGGTGGAGAAGGCGACGCACCTTATCGAGGATTTGTTCGATTACTACGTCGATCACGTGGAAGAGGTGCCGCGCGAGTACCGCGACATTCCCGAAAGCGACGACCTGCGCGCCGTGGCCGATTACGTGGCCGGCATGACCGACCGCTACGCCAAGAACCTCTACCAGCAGCTTTTCATTCCGCATTCCCTGCATTTTTGATGCGCAGCGCGTTGGTACGCGGTTTGCTGCTCGCCTTGCGCGGCCGTTTCGCGCTTATGCGTTCACGCCGGCGGATTGTCGCCCGAAACGTACGCTTTTCTCTTCGATTCCGTACGTTTCGGGCGACAATCCGTTGCGTCCGCTGCAAATCGGGCTTCCTGACGGCAAGCTGACGGCAAGCGAGATTCCCCCATTGCGCATCTGCACAAAACTTGTATAATCGGGACGCTATGCTTACCGGGGATCACATAAAACAGTCGTTTCAAGCGGCGTTGCCCATCATGTTGGGTTACGTTGCCATCGGCATTCCCTGCGGCATCCTGTGCGACTCCATCGGACTGAACGCCTTGCAGGTGTTCTTGCTTTCGGCGCTGTTCTATTCCGGTGCGGGCCAGTTCATGATTCCCAATATGTGGCTGGCGGCTTCGCCCGTCGCATCCATCATCGCGAGCGTTTCTTTGGTCAACACGCGCCAGATGCTCTACTCGGCGGCGTTCGCGCCGGCGTGCCGCGGCGTGAGGAAGCGCCTGTCGTTTCTGTTCGCGGCTACCGTGACCGACGAAAGCTACGGGGTGAACGTGTCGAAGTTCGCCGAGGGGGAGTGGTCGGTCGGCCGCGCCACCATGGTGAACCTGTTCTCCCAAAGCTCTTGGGCGCTTTCGAACGTGGTGGGCGTGCTCGTGGGCAACGCCATCGGCATTCCGCTGGCCATTGCAGCGTTCGCCATGACCTCCATCTTCATCTGCCTGCTGGTCACCCAGAAGGTGTCGGCCGCTAACGTGATAGCCGCGGGCGTGGCCGTGCTGGGCGTGTTCGCGTGCAAGGCTGCGGGCTTCGGCGGCCCGGCGATCCTCGTGGGGTCGCTTGCGGGCGTTGCTGCGGCGCTGCTGTTCACGTGGGCAAGGAGGCGCGGATAATGGAAGCCATGGGATGGGGCGACTTTTTCGTCGTGTTCGCGTGCTGCGCGGTGACCATGCTGATATGTCGCGTGGTTCCCCTGTTCGTGCTCAAGGGGCGCAACCTGCCCGAGAACGTCGAGCGCGCGCTTGGGTTCATACCGCCGGCGGCGTTTGCCGCATTGGTGGCGAACGACCTGCTCACGCCCGGGATGTTCGACGCGGGCCTCTGGCCTGCCGCCGCTCCTTTGGTTGCCGCGCTGGTGGTTGCGCTGGTGGCATGGAAGACCAAGTCTCTTCTGTGGTGCGCCGTATCGGGCGTCGCCGCGTACGCGGTGCTCATGCTTTTCTAGGCGGGGTTTGGAGGTAGGCAAGTTTTTCCGAATAAGGCAAGGAATTGCCTTGCAAGCAGAAGCACATCGAGGTATACTGTCCAATCGTGTCTTTATGAGACAACACGAACGAGTTTTCACTGAACATATAAGAAGGAACGGGTCATGGATATCATTCGCGCCATTGAACAGCAGCAGATCAAGCAGGACGTCCCCGAATTCAACGTGGGCGACAACGTGAAGGTCCACTACCGCATCGTCGAGGGCAACCGCGAGCGCGTTCAGGTGTTCCAGGGCGACGTTATCCGCCGCCAGGGCGCTTCGAACCGCGAGACGTTCACCGTCCGCAAGATCAGCTTCTCCATCGGCGTGGAGCGCACCTTCCCCGTGCATTCCCCCAAGATCGAGAAGATCGAGGTCGTCCGTCGCGGTGACGTGCGTCGCGCCAAGCTCTACTACCTGCGCAACAAGGTGGGCAAGGCTGCCAAAATCAAGGAGAAGTCTTTCCGCTAAGCTCTGCGAAGCAACCTGTACAAGAACCCCTCGTTTCACACGGAGCGAGGGGTTCTTCTTTTGCATGCGGCGCTTCTGCTATGATGCGGTAGCGCCGATAGAAATCGGAGAGGGAGAGGGAACGCATGGGACTGACGGTAGCCGACATAAAGCAACGATTGCAGCAGGCTGACGAAGCCAAGTTCGCCGTGCTGGAGCGCTCTTTGGCGGCTGAGACGCGCAAAGGGGTGCTCGCCGCTATGGAGAGCGCGCGCAAGCGTCTTGCGGCGCAGGCTGCCGAGCGCGAGCGATTGGCTTCGATGTACGCGTACGAGCGCGAGCTGGCCGCAGCGCGCGGCGCGCGGGTGATCGTGGGGCTTGACGAAGTGGGGCGAGGTCCTTTGGCGGGCCCGTTGGCCGTAGGGGCGGTCGTGCTCCCCGACGAGCCCGTTATCGAGGGATTGAACGACTCGAAGCAGGTCAAGCCCGAGGCGCGGGAGCGTATAGCCGCTCAGATCAAAGAGGCGGCGCTCGCTTGGACGGTCGAGTACGTGGAGCCTGCCGACATCGATGCGTGCGGCATGACTGCAAGTTTGGTCACGGCTTTTCGGAGGGCCGTTGCAAGCGTGGAGCGCGCGGGCGTGCGTCCCGATGTGATTCTGCTTGACGGCAATCCCTTGCGCATGGATCCGCGCGAAGTGAACGTGGTGAAGGGAGACGGCCGCTGCGCCTCCATCGCTGCGGCTTCCATTGTGGCCAAGGTGGAGCGCGACGCGCTCATGTGCCGTTACGCCGAAGAGTATCCGGCTTACGGATTCGATTCGTGCAAAGGGTATGCGAGCGCCGCGCATATCGAGGCAATCAAGCGGTACGGCTTGACGCCCATCCATCGCGTCTCGTTCTGCACGGCGTTCACGCAGCCTGCTTTGTTCTAACGGTTTCTCCCCGAGCCCCGTCGGATGCTTCGACGGGGCTCGTTGCATTTCCGCCCGCCGCTGCCGGGGTTGATCGGGCGTTGACGCAGAGCGCGGAATGCGGCGCGCAGGGCTTCGCGCGCCGGACTGCATCAACCGCGGACCCCGGACGGCATCCTTTTGGTTTCCCCTTGTCTGACCTGGACGTTTTCAATCCTGCTTGATTCGTGCTGGAAGCGCGCTGGAAACGCGCTGGATTTTTGCTGGGTTCGCGCGCGAAACGCGCTGCATCTTGGTTGGAACCCGCGCTGATTCGAGCAGATTCGCGCAGGGTCGGCGCTAGACGCACGTCATGTTTCCGCTAGGTGCGCTCGCTATGATAGAGCCACGACGAAAGGGGGAACGGTTATGGAAGATCGAACGGGAGTTGCCGAGCGGGTTACGGCGCCGGCGCGCGACGAGGGAACGAGCCTGGAGGCTCGTTCAGGGGACGATCGGGGGAGGAAGCGAGGTCGGGGGCGCAAGAAGGGATCGGGCGCCGCTGCGGGCGCCGACTCGCACAACATCGAGCTTGGGAAGCGCGGCGAAGATGCCGCTGCCCGGTTCCTGTATCGACGGGGCTACGAGATCGTCGAGCGGAATTGGACGTGCTCGGCAGGGGAAGCCGACATCATCGCGCGAGATGAAGAGTGGGTGGTGTTCGTGGAGGTGAAAACGCGGTCGAGCTGCGAGAAGGGGTTTCCCTCGGAGGCGGTGGACCCTGAAAAGCGAAAGCGCTACGAGAACATAGCAGCTTTGTTTTTGAGGGACTACGACGTGGTCGACGTGCCGGTGCGCTTCGACGTGGTTTCCATCGTGCTGGTTGCGCCCGATCGAGCCATGATCCGCCATCACATCAACGCGTATTCGTCATGATGGCTGCGAGGGGGCGCTGCACGGTTCGCGCCGCTGCGGTTCGCGGCGTCGAGGCGGTGGCGGTGGACGTCGAGGTAAGCGTTTCGAACGGGATCCCCGGTTTCGCTATCGTGGGGATGGCCGACGCGTCGGTGCAGGAGTCGCGGGAGCGCGTAAAGGCCGCGCTGCGGTCATGCGGGTTTACGATGCCTGCGAGCAAAGTGGTGGTGAACCTTGCTCCGGGCACGCTCAGGAAGACGGGAACGGGGTTCGACCTGCCCATTGCCGCGGGCATCCTGTGCGCTACGGGGCAGGTGGACCCGCAGGCGGCGGAAGGGGTCTTGTTCGTGGGGGAGCTGTCGTTGGAGGGTGCGGTCAGGCCCGTTGCCGGCCTGCTCGCCCACGCGCTGTGCGCGAAGCGGTTGGGCTGCGCGTTGGCTGCCGCGCCCTCCGAGGGGCTGTACGCCGTCAAAGGCGTGGTGCATCGCTGCGTACAGAGCCTTTCCGACTTCCGCACGCTTCCGTTTCCCGTCATGACCGGGCGGCTTGCCAAGAGCAGCAAGGCATTGCCCGACTTTCGCGACATTGCGGGCCACAGCATGGCGAAGCGGGCTTTGCAGATAGCGGCGGCTGGAGGCCATGGGGTGCTCATGATGGGTCCTCCCGGCTCGGGCAAGACGATGCTGGCCTCGAGGCTGCCCTCCATTCTGCCTCCTTTGTCGAAAGACGAGGCGCTTGAAACGGCGGTGGTGCATTCGGTCGCGGGGGAAAGCCTGGAAGCCGTGCTCGGTGGCGCGCGCCCGTTTCGGAAGCCTCATCACTCGGCTACGCTGGCGGGTTTGGTCGGAGGCGGGTCCCCCGTTCGCCCGGGCGAGATAACCTTGGCCCACAACGGCGTTCTGTTCCTGGACGAGTTGGCGGAGTTTTCGCCTTCGGCGCTTCAGGGGATACGCCAGCCTTTGGAGGCGGGCCGGGTTACGGTTACGCGGGCGGACGGCAACATCGACTTTCCGGCGCGGTTCATGCTGGTGGCGGCCTCGAACCCGTGCCCATGCGGGTACTACGGCGACGAGGAGGAGCCGTGCACGTGCTCCCAGCGTCAGATCAAATTGTATCAAGGGCGCATCGGCGGTCCCATCATGGATCGCATCGACGTGCATATCGACGTGCGCCGCATACCTCCAGGCGAGGTGCTGGCAACCGGGTGCGGGACCGGCTCCGAAGAACTGCGCCGCGACGTGCTGCGGGCGCGGGAGTTCTCGTCGTGGAGGCGCGCGCGAGCCGCCGAGAGCAGGCCCGATACGTCGGAGGCCCTTGTGCGGGCCTGCGGCCTTTCGGACGACGACGAGAAGTTCCTCGAAGAGGTTGCCCAGGCAAGCCGCATGAGCGGCCGGGCCATCATGCGCACGCTTGCGCTGGCGCGCACGGTGGCGGACATGGAGGAGCGCGATCGCGTGGAGCGACGGCATTTGTGCGAAGCGGTGGGATTCAGGCTTCGGGAAGGGGAATCATGAGCGCGCGCGTGCAGGGGCGGCCTCTTTCGGGTCCGCGGCACGTGCTCGAACTGGGCGGAGGTGCCTACCCGAAGGCCCTTGCGGTCGTATCCAACCCGCCGAAGAAGCTGTACGTCGTTGGCAGCGCAGATGCTTTGCAGGAGGGGATCGCCATCGTGGGAGCCCGCAAGGCCACCCCTTATGGGCGCGGCTGCGCCCAGCGGTTCGCGCGTATTGCCGCCGAACGCGGCGTGTGCGTGGTGTCGGGCGGCGCGCGCGGCTGCGACGCCGCCGCCCATCGAGCGGCGCTCGATGCGGGAGGGCTTACGGTCGCGTTTCTGGGCGGAGGATGCGATCGCCCTTACCCTGCCGAGCACAGCGGCCTGTTCCAGCAGATCGTCGATGCCGGCGGTGCGGTGGCATCCGAGCATGAATGGGAAAAACCGCCTTTGCCTCATCAGTTCCGCACGAGGAACCGCCTTATAGCGGGACTCGCGCGAGCTACGCTCATCGTGGAGGCGGGGCTGCCGTCCGGGACGTTCTCGACCGCCGACGAGGCGCTGGCTGCGAACCGCGACGTCTTGGTGGTTCCCGGCGCCATCACAGCGGCTTCGTCGCGCGGCGCCAATCGATTGCTCTATCAGGGCGCGACGCCGGTGATCGACGACGAGACTTTCGAGGACGCGCTGTTCTCGCTGTTCGGTTGCTTGAAGCAGGAGCGCTTTTGCCCGGAAGGGACAAGCGCGGAAGACGAGGATCCGGTGGCGGCCGCCTTGCGCGCGGAGTCTTTGGGCATGGAGCGCTTGATGGATCTTGCGCGCGAGTGCTGCGACGGGGAGGACGCGCTTCCTTGGCTCATGCAACGGCTTGTCGAAGGCGAGCGCGCGGGCCTTTTCGCGCGGCATCCGGACGGCCGGTGGGGACCGGTGGTCCGATGACGCGCGTGTTCGGAGCAGGCTCATGTCCGGTTTCGGCGGCTTCGAAGGGGTTGTTGCGGCGAAGCGGGGGAGTTTCGCGGTTTTTGCCTTATGCGCGGCCGGGGTTTGGTATCCTTGCAGGCATGTCTAATTCAACGGTAACCATACTTGGAGCCGGGCTTGCGGGAAGCGAGGCCGCGCTGCAGCTTGCCGACCGCGGCGTTCGCGTCCGGCTTGTGGAGATGCGCCCGGTTTCGTCTACGCCCGTCCATGTGTCGTCGGACTGCGCTGAACTCGTGTGCTCGAACTCCCTCAAAAGCACGAAGCCGCAAAGCGCCGCCGGCATGCTCAAGCGCGAGCTTGCCCTGCTCGGCTCGCAGGTTTATGCGGCGGCCGAGCGCAACGCGGTTCCCGCTGGCGGCGCGCTTGCGGTCGATCGCGCCGCTTTTTCCGCCGACGTGACCGAGCGGATCGCGGCGCATCCTTTGATCGAGCTGGTTCGGGAGGAAGCGACCGGCCTTGCGGCGTACGCGCAGGGAACGGACGCCCTGGTGGTCGCCACGGGCCCGCTCACCTCCGATGCGCTTGCCGAGGACCTTGCTCGATTCACGGGCGGAGAGCATCTGGCGTTCTACGATGCCGCGGCCCCCATCGTCATGGCCGATTCCCTTGATTTCGGCAAGCTGTTTCGCCAGAGCCGCTACGAGGACGCCGAAGCCGGCGCGGGCGACTACCTCAACGCGCCGTTCAGCCGCGAGGAGTACGAGGCGTTCATCGAAGAGCTGGTGAACGCGGAGCGCGTCATCAAGCGCGATTTCGAGACGCGCGACCTGTTCCAGGCGTGCCAGCCTATCGAGGAGATCGCCCGCAAGGGCGCGGACGCGCCTCGGTTCGGAACGCTCAAGCCGGTGGGGTTGACCGACCCCCGTACGGGCCGGCGGCCTTGGGCCGCCCTGCAGCTGCGGGCGGAAGACGCGCAGGGCATGAGCTACAACCTGGTGGGTTTCCAGACGAACCTGACGTTTCCCGAGCAGCGTCGCGTGTTTCGCATGATCCCCGGTTTGGAGAACGCGGAGTTCGCTCGTTACGGCGTGATGCATCGCAACACGTTCGTCGATGCCCCGCGCTTGCTGGATGCGCAGCTGCGTCTTCGCCTTGACGCGCTGCCCGGTTCGACGGTCCCGGTGTTCGTTGCCGGACAGCTTGCCGGCACCGAAGGGTATTGCGAGGCTATCCGATCAGGCTTGCACGTAGCCCTGTCGACGGCGGCGTTCCTGAAGGGGCAGAGCCTGCCCGAGCTTCCGCGCGACACGGCTTTTGGTGCCCTTATGGCCTACGCGACCGATCCTGCTACGGTGGACTACCAGCCCATGCACGTGAACTTCGGCATCATGGCCCCGCTCGACCAGCATATCCGCAACAAGCGCGATCGCTACGCTGCGTACGCCGAGCGCGGCGAGCGGGCGTTGCTGGCGTATCGCGACGGCCTTGCCGCTTGCGGTTTGCTGCCGTCGGCCGAAGCCGACGTTGAAGCAGGCCATGGGGAGGCGCGCGTCGATGCCCGCTGAGCTCGGCGGTTCGCCCGACGCTGTCGATCGACCTGAGTGCGACCCGGTTGCCGCGACCATGATCGAGGCGTTCTGCGAGGCTATGCGCGTGGAGCGCAACGCTTCCATCCATACCGTGCGCGCTTATCGGATCGATCTGCTGGACTATGCGCGCTGGGCGTGGCGCGAGGATATCGACCCTTTGCGAGCAAGTCACCGTCAGCTCCGCCGCTATCTGGGCGAGCTCGACCATGCTCAGTACTCGCGCACTACCATCAATCGGCGGCTATCGGCGTTGCGCAGCTTCTTTCGCTGGCTCAACGTGACGGGCGCTGCCGACGAGGATCCCGCCAGCGTGCTGCAGGGGCCCAAGCAGCCGAAGAGCCTACCGCATGTTATCCGGCCTGCCGACATGGTGAAACTGCTCTCTGTGTACGGAAAGCGGGATTCGGCCGGCAACGTGCGCGGCCAGTCGTATTCCGACATGCGCAACCAGGCGCTGCTCGAGTTTCTGTACGCGTGCGGCGCGCGCGTGTCGGAAGCATCCGGCTTGCTCTCGGCGCACGTGGACTTCGCGACCGGCCAGGTCAAGGTGTTCGGCAAGGGGTCCAAGGAGCGCATTATCCCGCTGCACGACATGGCGGTGTCGTCGATGCGGACCTACGCCCTGATAGCCCGCCCCAACCTGCTTGGAGATCGCGCCTGCGATTACTTTTTCGTGTCGACGCGTGGAAACCGGATGGGTACGGACGCTATGCGCAAGATGTTCAAGGACGCGGTGCGCAAAGCCGGTCTGGACGGGACGCTGTCTCCCCACGACATGCGGCACACGTTCGCCACGGATTTGCTGGAGGGCGGCGCGGATCTGCGCACCGTGCAGGAAATGCTCGGGCACGCCAGCTTGTCCACGACGCAGATCTACACCCATCTGACGCCCGGGCGCCTCAAGAAGGTTCACGCGCAGGCTCATCCGCGCGGCTAGACCCGCTTTTTCCAACATGGTTGCGGCCTCGTGACTGCTGCTTGACGCTTTGCGTTCGCCGTGCGGGCGCGGGCTTTGTCCCTTCATACTGGGTTCGGCTGCTACGAGCATGCCGGCGGAATTCGGACGAATGGGCGGGAGGAAGCGTATGAGCCGGAAGATGAGGGCGTTTGCCTGCGCGGCTGCGGCGGTGCTTTCCCTGGTTCCGTTTCTTGGAGGTTGCTCGGGATTTTGGTTTTGATCGGGCGTCGTGCAGGCTTGCCGGGCGCGCCTCTGTTTGCAACCCCGTGCAAGAAGCCTATAATAGCGAAACGTCAATGACGGGGCGTTGCGGTGAAGGGACGAGCTCATGCTGAAGATATCGACTGAGAAGCTGCTGTTGGTAGCGGGCATCGTGTGGTTCATCGCGGGCGTCAACATCGCCAACATCGGCATAGCCGCCTATTTCAACGAAACCGGCTGGCTGTTCTGGGCCTTGGTCGGAGGGACGCTGCTGATCTTCATCTTGTTCCATATCTTCGTGTTCTCGAAGATGGTGGGCAAGCATGCCGAGCGCATCAGGGGCTACAGCGAGGATAAAACGCACGTTCTGAAGTTCTTCGACAAGAAAGGCTACATCGTCATGGCGTGCATGATGGGCTTCGGCATTGCCCTGCGCGCTTCAGGCTTGGTGCCCGACTGGTTCATCGCGTTTTTCTACACCGGTTTGGGCGCGGCTCTTGCGGTGGCGGGGGTCAGCTTCGTCCTGCGGTACTTCAGAAGCGCGAAGGTCGGTTGCCCGGTGTTGCCGAAGACGTACGCGAACCACGACAAGGATTAGCGTTTCGGGCCGAGGGAGGCTTTTCGACGCAGTTCTGGGAAACGCGCGCCGCCAGGTGCCGCTCGGAGGAGGATCATGGCTCGGATATTTGTGGTCGAAGACGATGCGTCGCTGCGCGAGGAGCTTATGCGTCTGCTCGAGCTGCAGGGGCATTTCGCCTCGACGAGCACGGACTTCAACCGGATTGCCGAGGCGGCGCTTGCCGACGATCCCGATTGCGTGATCTTGGACTTGAAGCTGCCGGGGCCCGGCGGGCATGCCGTATGCCGAGACATACGGCGGACCAGCCAGGTTCCCATCATCATGCTCACCTCGTCTGACAGCGAGTTCGACGAGGTCATGAGCATGAACCTGGGTGCCGACGACTACGTGACCAAGCCCTACAATCCCGCCGTGCTGCTCGCCCGCATCCAGTCGGTGCTGCGGCGGGTCCAGCGACAGGAGCCGCCTTCTCGCATCGAGCACAAAGGCGTCGTGCTCGATGCCGGTCGCGGGCGGGTTTCGTACGAGGGCGAATCCACCGAGCTCACGCGAAACGAACTGAAGATCCTGCACCTTCTCATGTCGAATCGCGACGTCATCATCTCGCGTCAGGACCTCATGATGGAGCTGTGGCAATCCGATGCGTTCATCGACGACAACACCCTGACCGTCAACATCAACCGCCTGAGGAAAAGCCTCTCGTCTATCGGAGTGCCCGACGATTTCCTGGTTACGCGGCGGGGTCAGGGCTACCTGGTATGACGCCGGGTTCCTACTGCAAAGACCGGGCGGTGTTCATCGTCGCCGGCGTTGCGTGCGCCCTGGGCATGGCCAGCATGATCGCGCTGCTGGATCAGGGCTTCGATGCCGCGGTTCTGTCCGCGACGTTCGTGGGAGCGTGCTGGGCGAGCGCTTTGGCGTTGGATTACGCTCGCCGTCGACGTTTTTGTCGGGAGCTCGACACCTTGTCCGAGGAACTCGACCAGGCGTACTACGCTTCGGCGCTTCTGGAGGAGCCCTCGTTTCTGGAAGGCCGGCTTGCCTACCGAGCGCTCGAGCGGGTGGGCAAAGCGGCAGCTGACGACGTGGCGCATCACAAGCAGGAAGCCGAAGCCTACCGCGAGTACGTCGAGCTGTGGATTCACGAGGTCAAAACCCCTATCGCTGCCGCCGCGCTTATGGCGTCGGGGCTTCGCGGAAGCGAGGGATCGAGGATCAAGGGGGAGATCGACCGCATTGAATCCTATGTCGAGCAAGCTCTGTACTATGCTCGCTCCACGTCGCTCGAGCGGGATTACGCCATACGGGAAACCGTGCTTGCCGCGGTGGTGCGCGAGGCATGCAAGAAGAACGCCCGCTACTTGATCGAGCGGGGAACCTTGCCGGTCATCGAAGTGGACGAGGATGCGCGGGTGTTCGCGGACGGCAAGTGGCTTGGCTTCATCATCGGGCAGGTGCTTTCGAACTCGGCGAAGTACGGGGCGACCTCGGTTCGGTTCTCGCTGCGCGAGGCCGACCTGGGAACGAAGGACGCGTGCTCGATGCTCGAGATCGCAGACGACGGGCGCGGCATTCCGGCTGCCGACGTGCCGCGCGTGTTCGAACGCGGATTCACCGGATCGAACGGTCGGGAGCAGGGAAGCTCGACCGGCATGGGCTTGTACCTGGTTTCTCAAATGTGCCGCAAAATGGGCTTGGGCGTGGCGATCGCTTCCGAAGAAGGGGTTGGCACGCGCGTGCTGATACGGTTCCCGCACGACCGCCGCCGTTTGGACGCGGGCCGGTAAGCATCGATCGCCTGCGGTTTCTCCGTGCGCCTTCCAACCTTTCAAATCCGTAAGGGCAGTGTAAGTTCGCCCGATGGCTCTTCGTTTCCGCGCGGCGTACTATCGTTGCAGTCCGAAAAACGCAAAGGAGCAATCATGACTGAAGTGTACGCGACGCCGCAGGATGCCGCCGCAGACGGCTGCGGTAAAGTCGCGCCCGTGGGAGGCGCGCACCCTATTCTGTCCGTTCGTCAGATCCAGAAGGTGTACGGTAGCCGCGATTCCGTGACGCACGCCATCAACGACATCAGCTTCGACGTCGTGCCGGGCGAGTTTCTGGGGATCATGGGCCCTTCGGGTTCCGGTAAGACGACGCTATTGAACTGCGTCGCCACCATCGACACGGTGACGAGCGGGCATATCCTGGTGGACGGGCGCGACATCACCACGCTTCGTTCCCGCGCGCTCGCGAAGTTTCGCCGCGACGACCTGGGGTTCGTGTTCCAGGATTCCAACCTGCTCGACACCCTTACCGGGTTCGAGAACATCGCGCTGGCGCTCACCGTCAAGGGCGATCCGGCTTCTACGGTGAAGCCTAAGGTGGAGGCCGTGGCTCGCACGCTCGGCGTGTCGGAAGTGCTGGGCAAGTACCCCTACCAAATGTCGGGAGGCCAGAAGCAGCGCGTCGCTGCGGCGCGCGCCATCGTGGCCGATCCCAAGATCGTTTTGGCCGACGAGCCTACGGGCGCCCTTGATTCGCGCAGCGCTCAAGCCATGCTCGACACGCTGACCATGATGAACCGCGACCTGGGCGCCACCATCATGATGGTCACGCACGATTCGTTTGCCGCCTCGTTCGCCGACCGCATCCTGTTCGTCAAAGACGGCGCGGTGTTCAACGAGATCCGACGCGGCGACACGTCGCGGTCGGCCTTCTTCGCGCGCATCATGGAAGTGGTCACGTTCCTGGGCGGTGACGTGCGCGATGCTGGCTAAACTCGCTGTTCGCAACGTTCGCCGCTCGGTGCGCGACTATGCTATCTACTTCGTGACGCTCGTGTTCGGGGTGGCGGTGTTCTATGCGTTCAACTCCGTGCAGAGCCAGTCGATCCTGTTCGATTTGGAGGGCGCCTCGACCGAGGGCGTGTTCAACCTGACGGGCCAGTTCCTGGGCATGTTCTCGGTTCTGATCGCGTTCGTTCTGGGCTTTTTGGTGGTCTATTCGAACCGCTTTCTCATCAAGCGCCGCAAGCAGGAGTTCGGCACCTACCTTCTTCTGGGCATGCGGCCCGGGCAGGTGTCGGCCATCGTGCTCATGGAAACGATCGCGGTGGGCGCGGTGTCGCTTGTCGTGGGCCTTGCTCTGGGCGTGGCGCTGTCGCAGGGCCTGTCGTTTTTCACGGCGGGGCTCTTCAACATCCCCATGCAACAGTACCGGTTCGTGTTCTCTTCGGAAGCGTTTGCCCTGACGCTTGCGTGCTTCACGATCATCTTCGTGGTGGTTGCGGCGTTCAACACGTTGTCCATCAGGCGCTACAAGCTGATCGACCTGCTGTCGGCGAAAAGCCGTAACGAGGGCTTTCGCGTGCGCAGCCCATGGGTGAGCCTGGTCGGGTTCGTGGTGTCCGTGGTGCTGCTGGCTGCGGCGTACAAGACGCTCATCGATTTCGGGATGATGGATTTCGATCGCGAGTTTTTCCTGGCGACCGCGCTTATGCTGGTGGGAACGTTCCTGTTCTTCTGGTCGGCGGCCGGGTTCGCGCTCATCGTGGTCGAGCGCACGCGCGGCGTGTACTTCAAGGGGCTGGCCATGTTCACCATGCGCCAGATCGCCAGCAAAGTGAACACCGCGTTTTTGTCGCTTTCGGTGATATGCGTCATGCTGTTCTTCTCGTTGACCGTGTTCTCCACGGGCGCGGGCTTGGTGAGCGTGTTCACGGGGGATCTCGAGCGAAGCACGCAGTTCGACGCCACGCTCACGGCCAACGTGTACTTGGGCCATGGCGATTTGGCGCAGGATCGCCTTGAGAAGATGCGCGAGGAGGATCCCGCGGAGGCCCAGGCATACCTTCAGCGGGAAATGGAGCGCGCTCGACAGCTGCGCGAAGAGGGCGAGTCCTGGAACTGGGACATCGCTGCGCGCATTTCCGCCGGCGCCCCTTCATGGAACGACTTCGTGAAGGAATCGGTTCAGGCCGACCTGTACCAGCCGGCCGAGGGAACCACCACGTACGGCGAGTTCATGGATCGCTACCAGGTGGGCACGGGCAATTCCCTGCAGGATAGCGGCATTCGCACTCAGCCTCTGATGGTCGTGGGCGAATCGCAGTTCAACGCCGTACGCGCGTTGACCGGCCAAGACCCGGTCAACGTGGGGGAGGACGGCTACATTGTGAGCAATGCCGTGAGGGCGGTCGAGGACCTGGCGCGCGCGCTGGCCGAAAAGGGACGCCAGGTGAACGTGGCGGGCCGCACGCTCACGGCGACGGGCGCGTACGTCGAGCAGGTGCTGGCCACGTCTCCGTTCGTCAACGATGCGGGCATCGTGGTCGTGCCCGATTCCGTGATCGCCGAGGTGCGCGCGTCCGAAGTGATGCCCTACATGAGCTATCTGGACGTGAACTACTCCGTGGATGCGGCGCAGGGCGACAAGATGCTCGACGACGCTTTGGCTCAGGCGTTTCCGCCCGACAACCAGCAGACGAACGCCGGTTGGTCGTACGGGTCGCAGCCCTGGCCCGTAACCACGGTCATGACCAAGTCCGGAGTGATCGAGCAGGCGGGCGGCATGAACGTGCTCATCACGTACTTGGCGCTCTACATCGGGTTCACCTTCCTGATCACCACGGCGGCCATGCTGGCCATCCAGCAGCTGTCGGAGACGAGCGATTCCCTGCCGCGGTACAAGGTGCTCGCGCAAATCGGCTGCGATCGCCGCATGATCTTGGGGTCGCTGCGCACGCAGGTGCTCGTGTACTTCTTGGCGCCGTTGGGGCTTGCCGTATGCCATGCGGTGTGCGCCGTCAGCGTGATCGGTTCGAGCGTGTTCGACCTGCTGGGCGTGTCCGTGAGCGGCCCCATCCTGATGACGGGCGCGCTGACCGTGCTCGTGTACGGAAGCTATCTGGCGGTGACGTACTTCACGTGCCGGGGAATCATCAGAAGCTCGCTCGGATCGAAGCTTTTGGGATAGGCTGTCTGCGCGATCGAACGTGCGGGCATCCGTTCGGGCGTCCCGCAATGAGTCGGAGGCCCCCTTGTCTCGGCGAGACGAGGGGGCCGCTTATTTTCCGAGCAGGTGCCGAATGGCGGCTACGGGATGCTTTTTCAGCATGCGGGGGCCGGCGTAGCGCATCACGGCGCGAATCTGCTCGCGCATCTCGGGCTTGTAGCACTGGTTTCCGCATTCCTCGCACGAGGTTTTCACGTCCATCTTGCGGCAGCGCTCGGTGCGCAGCACGGCGTACTCGTCGAGGTGGGCGCATGCGGGGCATACGGCTTCGCCGCAGTGAGCTTGCTCGGTGCGTTCGGCGCTTTTGTGGTTTTCCGCGCAGTAGAGGGCGACCATCTGCGAAATGGTTCGCTTTTCGCGCTCGCGCCGTTTGGCTGTTTTCGGGGTGTCTTCCATAGGCGGCACTGTACCACAGCTTGCGCGTCGCGATTCCCCATCGAACGAAATGTGCGTAAACCTTGAACAAGAACACACGAACAAATGTTTTTGCGCTATCTCTGGGCCGTGTGCGCTACAATGAACGATTGCATGGAAATGATAGTTTTCAGGTATCCATATTTGCTCTCTTGAACCGGGAGCGGGGATGCCGATTGAACGATAGAGGAAGAAAGAGCGGAAGCGCACATGGGACAGAACGCCATCGTTATCAAAGGTGCCCGCGAGCACAACCTGAAAAACGTCGACCTCGCCATTCCCCGTGACGAGCTGGTCGTCATCACGGGCCTGTCGGGCAGCGGCAAGTCGAGCCTCGCGTTCGATACGATGTACGCCGAGGGCCAGCGCCGCTACGTCGAGAGCCTTTCGAGCTACGCGCGCATGTTTCTCGGCCAGATGTCCAAACCCGATTTGGACAGCATCGACGGCCTGTCGCCGGCGGTGTCCATCGACCAGAAGACCACGAGCAAGAACCCGCGTTCCACGGTGGGCACCACTACCGAGATCTACGACTACCTGCGCCTGCTGTTCGCGCGGGTGGGCGTGCCGCACTGCCCCGAGTGCGGGCGCGTCATCAAGAAGCAGACCACCGACCAGGTGACCGACGAGATTCTGGCGCTCGCGCCCGACGCGAAGGCCATTGTCATGGCGCCGGTGGTGGCCGGTCGCAAAGGCGAGTTCACGAAGCTGTTCGCCGATTTGCAGAAGGAGGGCTTCAGCCGCGTTCGCATCGACGGCGAGATCGTGAAGCTTGACGGCGAGCCGCGCACGCTCAACAAGAAGATCAAGCACTTCATCGACGTGGTGGTGGACCGCGTGCAGTTGAAGGAGAGCGCGACGAGCCGCATCGCCGAAGCGGTGGAGCTGGCGACGAAGCTGGCGGAGGGGCGCGTGCTCGTGCAGGTGCTGGGCGAGGACGGAAGGCCGCTCGGCGAGGGCGGCGGCAAGTCGAGCGGCGCCACGGGCGGCTTGGGCGAGGGGGAGCATATCTTCTCCTTGGCGCTCGCGTGTCCCGAGCATGGCCATTCCATGGACGAGCTGCAGCCGCGCGATTTCAGCTTCAACGCCCCTTACGGCGCCTGCCCGGATTGCCTGGGCATCGGAAGCCGCGAGGAAGTGGACGCGTCGCTCGTGGTTCCCGACCCGTCGCTCACCTTGGCCGAGGGCGTGATCGCCCCGTTCAAGACTGGCAACTACTATCCCCAGGTGCTGCGCGCGGTGGCCGAGCACATGGGCACGGACGAGAACACTCCGTGGGAGGACATGCCCAAGAAGGCTCAGGACGCCATCTTGCACGGGCTGGACGGTCAGAAGGTGCGCGTCGACTACGTGACGGTGGACGGGCGCGAAACCTACTGGTACATCGAGTGGGAGGGCGCGCTGGCCGCCGTGCAACGCCGCTACCAGGAGGCCCAAAGCGATTCCCAGCGCGAGAAGCTGGCCACCTACTTCGCCGTGGTGCCGTGCCAGACGTGCGGCGGCAAGCGCCTGAAGCCGGAGATCCTGGCCGTGACCGTGGGCGGAAAGTCGATCCACGACGTAACGGAAATGAGCGCGGCGGATTCCCTGCGGTACTTCGAGGGGCTTTCCTTCGACGGCCAGGACGGCCATATCGCCGGGCCCATCGTGAAGGAGATCAAGGCTCGCTTGAAGTTCTTGGTCGACGTGGGCTTGGACTACCTGACGCTCGAGCGCGCCACGGCCACGCTGTCGGGCGGCGAGGCGCAGCGCATCCGCTTGGCCACGCAGATCGGGGCGGGCCTTATGGGCGTGCTCTACATTCTGGACGAGCCGTCCATCGGCTTGCACCAACGGGACAACGAGCGCCTTATCGCCACGCTCGAGCACCTTCGCGACCTGGGCAACACCGTCATCGTGGTCGAGCATGACGAAGACACCATCCGAAGCGCCGACTTCGTGGTGGACATGGGCCCGGGCGCGGGCGAGCACGGCGGGGAAGTGGTGGCCGCCGGCACCCCGGAGGAGGTCATGCGCACGGAAGGGTCGCTTACCGCCGACTACCTGTCGGGCCGTCGCGCCATCGAGGTGCCCGAGACGCGCCGCAAGCCGCGCAGGGGGTCGCTCAAGCTGACGGGCGCGACCGAGAACAACCTGAAGAACGTCACCCTCGAAATTCCCTTCGGCACGCTGACCGTGGTGACGGGCGTGTCGGGTTCGGGCAAAAGCTCGCTGGTCACCGACACGCTGGCCCCGGCGCTGGCGAACCGCGTGAACCGAGCGCATCGCCGCACGGGAGCGTACCGCAAAATCACGGGCCTGGACAAGATCGACAAGGTCATCAACATCGACCAGAGCCCCATCGGGCGGACCCCGCGCTCGAACGCGGCCACGTACATCGGCTTGTGGGACGATATTCGCGCGCTGTTCTCCTCGACGCAGGAGTCGAAGGCGCGCGGCTACGGGCCCGGACGGTTCAGCTTCAACGTAAACGGCGGCCGCTGCGAGGCGTGCAAGGGAGACGGCCAGATCAAGATCGAGATGCACTTTCTGCCGGACATCTACGTGCCGTGCGAAGTGTGCGGAGGCGCGCGCTACAATCGCGAGACCTTGCAGGTCACGTACCGTGGCAAGAACATCGCCGACGTGCTTGACATGACGGTGGAGGACGCCTTGGCGTTCTTCGAGAACATCCCCGGCATCAAGCGTAAGCTGCAAACGTTGTTCGACGTGGGGCTGGGCTACATCCGCCTGGGCCAGCCCGCCACCACGCTGTCGGGCGGCGAGGCTCAACGCGTCAAGCTGGCCAGCGAGCTGCAGCGTCGCCAGACCGGCAAGACGTTCTACATCCTGGACGAGCCCACCACGGGTCTGCACTTCGAGGACGTGCGCCAGCTGCTCATCGTGCTGCAACGCTTGGTGGACGCGGGCAACACCGTACTGGTCATCGAGCACAACCTGGACGTCATCAAGTGCGCGGACCGCATCGTGGACCTGGGTCCCGAAGGCGGCGACCGCGGCGGCACGATCGTGGCGCAGGGCACGCCGGAGGAAGTGGCCCAGGTCGAGGGCAGCCATACCGGTTCGTTCGTGAAGCGCATGCTGGGCTAGCGGGCGGATTTCGCGCCGTTTATGCGGCGCAATGCATATATTGCGAGAATTTACCGATTCTTGTCTTTACCAAGGCCGTCGCGCGTGAGACTATACGCGGCGGCCTTGGCGCTTGACGGCGCCGGGGAAGCATTCGGAATCGATCAAGAGTCGGAGGAGACGTGGCGGAAGCGGTAGCGGCGACGGGTGGAAGGCGCCATGTGGCGCGCGGTGTGGCGTGCGCGTTGGCGGGCGGCATCTGCTGGGGCTTTTCGGGTACCTGCGCGCAGTTGCTCATGGAGTACGGCGCGCCGGCAACATGGATCACCTGCGTGCGCATGCTGATAGCCGCCGCATTCTTCCTGACCATAACCGCTATGCGCAACTGGCGCGATCTTGTTGCGGTGTTTCGCGACTGGCGCTCGCTTGCCGAGATAGCCGCCTTCGCGGTGTTCGGCGTCGTGCTCACGCAGATCAGCTACCTGTACGCCATCGAGTACACGAGCGCGGGGGTGGGCACCACGCTCGAGCAGGTGGGACTCGTCTTCATCATGCTGTACGTGTGCCTGCGCAAGCGTCGCTTCCCGAAGCTGCGCGAAGCGGGCGGCCTGCTGCTTGCCCTTGGCGGCATGCTGGTCATCGCGACCCAGGGCGACTTCGGCGGCCTGGCCATTCCGGTGGAGGGCCTGGCCTGGGGCCTTCTGTCTGCCGTCGCGCTATCCTTCTACACGCTCATGCCCGTGCGCGTCCTGAAAAAATGGGGCGCCATGCTGGTGACGGGCCTGGCCATGCTGTTCGGCGGCTCGGCGGCCTCTGCGGTGTTCCAGCCCTGGACGGTGCCGGTCCAGCTTTCGGGCGGCGCGCTGGCAGCGCTTGTGGCCATCGTGCTGGTGGGCACGCTGGGCGCGTACATGCTGTACCTGCAGGGCGTGGCGGATGCCGGCCCGGTGAAGGCGAGCCTGCTCTGCTGCGTGGAACCGGTGTCGGCTACGTTGCTGGCGCTCTTTTGGCTGCATACCCCCGTTTCGGCGTGGGACATGCTGGGCTGCGCCATGATCGTGGTCATGATCTTCCTGGTGACCGAGCGCGAGCCGAAAGCGGCGCCCGGCGATGCGGCAGGCGCGCCGGCTGCGGATTTCGACGATCCGCCGCTGTTCGCCGGCCGGGCATCGGTTCTGGGCTACTACTCCGCGCGCCCTGCCGCGCGCGAGGACTTCGATCGCGTTGCAGCGCTGTTGGACGTGGGGCATGAGACGTTCGCCGAACTGGGGATCGACGAGGGGCGCAGCAAGAAGTACCCCTCGGCGCGCCGTCTCATGCACAGCATAAAGAACGGCACCACGCACGTGATCGAGGACGGCAACGGCCGCGTCATCGCGGTGTTCGCGGTGTCGTTCTCGCCCGACAAGAACTACGACAACGAGCTTGACGGCGCGTGGCTCACCGACACGAAGGCCAGCCCGCAGCCCTACGCCGAGCTGCACTGGGTCTCGGTCGACCGGCATGCGCGGAGGCGCGGCGTGGGCATGTTCATTTTGGACAAGGCGGATCAGATCGCGCGCGCGGGAGGCCGTTCGAGCGTGCGCGCCGACGTGTACCCGCAGAACCTTCCCATGCAGAAGCTCTTGGAGAAGCACGGCTACGAGCGATGCGGCGCCATGGTGATACGCGACGTGTTCGGGCGGGAGAAGCATCGCGTGGCCTACGAGAGGGTTCTACGCTCGCAGCTCTAAAACGGCCGTTTGACGGGGAGTTTTCGCTCAACTGCAAAAAAGTTTTCAAAGTATGCGGAAAGACCTTTACCGGAGCTGTTCCCGCGTGCGAGAATGTGCTGACGAACATGCAGGCGCCACCCCGATCGAACGCGACTAAACGATGGACAGTCAGCCGGAGAGCACGCATCCCGACCTTATGCCCCGAAGCGCTTCGCTCGGCGCGGCGAAATGCGCGAGGGGAGGTCGGAATGGGCCAGACAGCTGATGCGACGAGCGCGAACGACGGGGGTTCTTCGAGCGAACGATCGCGCGGGCGTATTTTTCGAGGTGTCGTATGTGCTGCGCTGGGCGGCATCTGCTGGGGCTTCTCCGGCACGTGCGCTCAGTTCCTCACGGGAGACGCCGCCGTTCCCGTTTCATGGATCACGTGCGTGCGCCTGTTGTCCGCCGCGTTCATCTTTTTGGTGGTGTGCATGGTTCGCGAGCCGCGCAATCTGTTCGCGGCTTTGCGCGATGCGCGCTCGATCGGGCGCATCGCTGCGTTCGCGCTGCTCGGCGTGCTGCTTACCCAGGTAAGCTATCTGACGGCCATATCCTACACGAACGCCGGCACCGGTACGGTTCTGGAGCGGCTCGGCCTTATCCTCATCATGATCTACGTGTGTCTGCGCACGCGGCGGCTGCCCAGGATAAGCGAGGCCGTCGGTCTGGTGCTGGCCATCGCGGGCACGGTGGTCATCGCCACGAAGGGCGACCTCGGGTCGTTGGCCATCCCTGCGGAAGGCCTGTTCTGGGGCTTTATCTCTGCGTTCGCGCTGGCGTTCTACACGCTTCTTCCCGGCAAGGTGCTCGAGAAATGGGGAAGCTTCATCGTAACGGGTTTGGCCATGCTCATCGGCGGAGTGGTGGCGACAGTGTTCGTGCAGCCTTGGACCATTCCCGTGACCGTGAGCCCGATGATGATCGGCGTCATGACCGCCATGGTGATCGTGGGCACGTTCGCCGCGTACCTGTTCTACCTGCAGGGCATCACGGACGCGGGTCCCGTGCGCGCCGGGTTGGTGGGGTGCGTGGAGCCGGTGTCGGCTACGGTCATCTCCGCGGTATGGCTGGGCACGCCGGTGGGCATGTTCGATATCGTGGGCTGCATCATGATCATCGCCATGGTGTTTCTGGTCACCGATCGCGGCAGCGGCAACGGCAAGGGGGCGGCTGCCTACGACGGCGCCTCCGAAGATCTTCCGCTGTTCCAAGGCCGTGCGTCCGAGCTGGGATACTACGCCGCGCGCCGGGCGACGCGCGACGATTTCAGGCGCGTGCAGCTGCTGCAGGAGGAGACCCATCGCGCCATCGCGCGCCTTGGAGTTGACGAAGGGCTGAAAAAGTACCCGTCGTCGCGGCGCATCATGCGCTCGATCGACGCCGGCAAGACGTACGTGGTGGTGACGGCGGGCGAGGCGAGCGACGGCGATTTGGAGAAGCCCGCCGAGCGCGTGCTGGGCATGTTCGCGGTAAACCCGGCGGGAGATCCCGCGTACGGGCGCGCGACGGGCGCGCGATGGCTCACCGATTCGCCCGAGCCGCCTGATGGCGAGCCTGATTACGCCGCGTTGCACTGGGTGTGCGTTCAGGAGAAGGCGCGCCGGTGCGGCGTGGGCGCCTATATCCTGGGCACGGCGGAGCGCATCGCACGCGATGCCGGGCGGCGCAGCGTGCGCGCCGACGTGTACCCGGAGAACCAGCCTATGCGCGCGCTGCTTGAGAAGTGCGGCTACGTGTTCTGCGGCGATATCGAGATACGCGATAGGCTGGGCCGCGTGAAACGCAGGGTGGTCTACGAAAAGTGCTGGTAGCAGGTTAGCGCGCGCCTTGGTTGGACGCATCGGCAAAGGCGCGCGCCAACGTTGGAACCTGTCGAGATTCTGTCTGGTTTGCACATCCGCCGCCGGCCTGCGCGCGCAAGGGTATAATAACCGGCATTATGTCTCCTCAATCACGTGAAAAAATAGCGCTGGCGGTGTTCGCCGCCTTGATCGTGCTCAGTTTGGGCGGCTTGGGATGGTACCTGGTCGCCGGGCATTCGTGGAACGTTGCGGCTTCCAACATCGACGACACGTTCGGCAACATGGACGGCTACACGGCCATCGTGTACGCGGGCACGGTCCCGCCCGAGGACCCCGATGCTGACGATGCGCTTGTCCCGGACGCGGGCGTCGGGTCGGCTTCCCCCCAAGAGTCCGAAGCGTCCAAGAGCCCCGAGGGCGAGCAATCGGCGGCTTCGGCAGCTGCTTCGGCTTCCGAAGCCGATGCCGCGCGCGCGAAGCCCGAGGCGCTTGACGAAGCGGCTCGCAAGAACAGCGCGCTTGAAACGGCGTCGTCGGCGGCCAGTTCTACGGCATCGAAAGCGAAGAAGCCGTTGACGGTCGAGGAAGCCCGTGCAAGCTACGAGGGCAAGAGCGCCACGGTGTTCGAGCTGGATACGGAATCTCCCGAGCGCTACGCCGAGGGCACCATCCTCAAGAAAGGCGCGCACCGGTTCGGCGTGTTCAGCGTGGACCGCCCGCTGTCGAAGCGCGCCCTCGAGAAGCAGGTGGCGTATTTCGTCGAGCACAAGGTCGACTTCATCGTGGCGGTGACTAACGACAAGGCGCATCTCGAGGGAGTATCCGGGGTGGACATCGTGGTGTCGACGCAGGACGAGGGGCTGTTCGTCATGGGCGAAACGCTTTCCGGAACCTTCTACGTCGACGCGCCGGAAATCGGCAAGGTCGGCGCCATCCTCATATCGCCGAGCAACGTGGTTTCCGCCAAGGTCATCGAGGACCTGTAATAACTCGTTCTTGCTGTATGCAATGCGCGGACGAGTCCTCGTTCGTCTCCCGGAAGGGTCGCTGCTACCGCTCCCGTTTTCCTGCGCGCCGTCTGCCACCGGAAACACGCCGTTGGCCTTCGCACCTCGTCAGAGGGCATTTTTGATGGAATGCCGTTCACCGAGTAAAAACAGTCCGGTTACGCATGTACGCGCATAAAGAGCGGGGTTTCATCAGAAACTGATGAGGTCGCTTTCCGCCGAAATGGTACGATCGCGACAGCGAGGCGGCGGAGGGCTGCCGCCCGCAGCCCAGCACGTGAACCGGGCACCATGCGAACAAGACGACGTCTCCCATGCCCTCGGCGCCGTTTCGCTCGCTGGTTTCCGACACGTGCTCTCACTGGACGAGAAGGAAGGAGAACGAGGACATGAACCTGTCACGCAGGGGCTTTTTCAAAGCCGCTGGCGCAGCGGCAGCTGCGACCATGGCGTTTGAGCTGTCCTCTCAGTCGGAGGCGTTCGCGGTAGAGCCGTCTTCTGACTGGAAGCTCGTGAACACCGAGGAGTACACGAACATTTGCTGTTACTGCTCGGGCGGGTGCGGGGTCATCTGCTCGACGCGCGACGGCGAGCTGATCAACCTCGAAGGCGACCCCGATCATCCCATCAACCAGGGCGGCTTGTGCCCGAAGGGCGCGACGATGTTCCAGTTGCGCAACGTGGTTGATCCTGAGACGCGCGAGGTCATCAAGAACCCGAACCGTAAGACGAAGCCGCTGGTGCGCCGCCCCGGTTCTTCCGCATGGGAAGACATCACCTGGGACGACGCTATCGCGGAGATCGCGCACTGGGTCAAGCAGACGCGCGACGCCACGTTCGAGGAGACGTCCAACGGCGTCACGGTCAACCGCACGCCCGGCATCGCAAGCCTGGGCGGCAGCCAGCAGAACTCCGAGGAAGAATACCTCATCTTGAAGATGATGCGCTCGTTAGGGGTGATAGCCATCGACAACCAGGCTCGTGTTTGACACAGCCCCACGGTTGCCGGTCTGGCAGCTTCATTCGGTCGCGGCTCGATGACGGGCCATTGGTGCGACTACCAGAACGCCGACGTCATCATGACGATCGGCTCCAACAACGTCGAGAACCACCCTGTTTCCGCGAAATGGGTGCAGAAGGCGCTCGACCGGGGCGCGACGTGGATCGTCGTCGACCCCCGCTACACCCGCTCGGCCGAGATGGCGGACATCTACTGCCCCATCCGCTCGGGCACCGACATCGCCTTCTACGGCGGCTTGTACAACTACATCATCGAAAACGACCTGTGGCAGCACGAGTACGTGTTGAACTACACGAACGCCTCGTACCTGCTCGATTCCGAATACTCGTTCGACGTGAACACGGGCATCTTCTCGGGCTTCGACGACAAGACGGCCACGTACAACAACCATAGCTGGCACTACCAAGTGGAGTCCGAAACGCAGTGGGACACCTCGGCTGCGGGCGACTACGCGTGGGTGAACAAGCCCGGCACGCCGGCGTTCACGCCCCTGACGCTGGAAACGCCCAAGAAAGACGAGACCCTCCAGGATCCGATGTGCGTGTTCCAGCAGTTCAAGAAGCACTACTCCCGCTATGACCTGGACACGGTGTCCAGCATCTGCGGCATGGACAAGGACCTGCTCGAGAAGGTGTACGCCACGTACGCCGCAACGGGCGCTCCCGACAAGTCCGGCACCATCCTGTACGCGCTCGGCCAGACGCAGCACCACTACGGCGCTCAGAACTGCCGCGCCATGTCCATCCTGCAGCTTCTGTTGGGCAACGCGGGCATGCCGGGCGGCGGCGTGAACGCCATGCGCGGCGAGCCGAACGTGCAGGGCGCAACCGACATGGGCATGATGGTGCACGAGCATCCGGCCTACCTCAAGTGGCCGACCGAGTACGGCACGCCCACGCTGCGCGATTGGTGCGAGAAGGAAACCTACGCCGACGGCTACTACACCAACAAGCCGAAGTTCCTGGTGTCCTCGCTCAAAGAATGGTGGGGCGACGCGGCCACGGTCGAGAACGACTACGGCTACGATTGGTGGCCGAAGGTCCCCAAGAGCCCGGACTACACCATCATGAGCTCGTTCGAGCTGATGAGCAAGGGCGTTATCAAGGGTTACTTCAACTGGGGCATGAACCCGTGCCACTCCGCTCCGAACGCCGGAAACGTGCGCCGCTCCATGGCGAACCTCGACTGGCTGGTCGTGGCCGACTGGGTCATCACGGAATCCGCCAGCTTCTGGGACGCTCCCGACATGGACGCCTCCCAGATCGACACGACGGTGTACTTCCTGCCCGCCGCGCTGATCTACGAGAAGCCCGGCATCATCCTGAACTCGGGCCGCTGGCTGCAGTACCGCTACGCAGCCGTCGAGCCGTGGGAGGAAGCGAAGCCCGACTACGAGATCTGCGACCTGCTGTGGACGAGCATCGTGGACCTGTACAAGAAAGAGGGCGGCGCGAACCCCGATCCCATCCTCAACGCGAAGTGGGACTACTACGTGGACGGCAAGATCGACCCGCGTCCCGTGGCATGGGCCCTCAACGGCTACAAGGTCGCCTCGACCGACTTCGGCAAGGCCGACGTGGACCTGCTGGGAACCTACGGCGATCTGCAGGCGGACGGCACCACGGCGTGCGCCATGTGGATCTACACCGGCTTCTGGGCTAACAAGAAGGCTCCGCTCGATCCGGCCGAACAGCCTATCGGACGCCGCAACACCGAGGACAAGTCGGGCATCGGCCTGAACTCCGAGTGGGCGTACTGCTGGCCGTCGAACCGCCGCATCCTGTACAACCGCGCGTCCGCCGACCTGGCGGGCAAGCCCTGGAACCCCCAGAAGAAGCTGGTCGAGTGGACCGGCGAGAAGTGGGACCAGGTGGACGTGGCCGACTTCGTGACGGTCAAGAACGGCACCCCCGTTCCGCCGAACAACAAGGCGTTCTTTATGTTGTGGGAGCAAAACGCCCGTCTGATTAGCTACGGCATGAACGACGGTCCGGTTCCCGAGCATTACGAGCCCTTCGAGAGCCCGGCCGACAACCAGATGAACGGCTCGCAGAACTCGCCGTGCATCCGCTTCGCCGAGTACGAGTCGGTGAAGAAGGGCGACCGCAGCCAGTATCCCATTGCCGTGACCACCTACTCGGTCACCGAGCATTGGCAGACCGGCGGCCAGACCCGCTGCTGCCCGGCTTTGCTGGAGGCGTCTCCCGAGCAGTTCATCGAGATGTCCGAAGAGCTGGCAGCTGAAAAGGGCATCGCCAACGGCGACCTGGTGCGCGTGTTCAACAACCGCGGCTCGGTCAAGGTGCATGCGCTGGTGACGCCGCGCTTCAAGCCGTTCACGGTGAACGGCCAGACGGTTCACCAGGTGGGCATGACCCATCACTTCGGTTGGGCGGGCGAGTTCGGCACGGGCGACGTGGTGAACGACCTGCCGCCGAACGTGGGCGATCCCAACACGTTCGTACCCGAGTACAAGGCGTTCCTCGTGGACGTCGAGAAGGCGTAAGGGAGGGGATGAGAAATGACTGAGAAAGCAATCCTGTTCGACTCCTCCCGGTGCTCGGCGTGCCGCGGGTGCCAGGTGGCGTGCAAGATGTGGAACAACCTGCCCTCCACGCTGGAAAAGAACGGCAACCCTTGGACGGGTTCGTACCAAAGCCCGATGAACTTGAACGGCGACACGCGTCTCTTGATCAGCTTCCATGAAGAGGCCGGCGGGGACAAGGGGGTCATGTGGTCGTTCGGACGTCGTTCGTGCCAGCATTGCACGGACGCTCCGTGCGCGACCATCTGCCCGGGCGGCGCGCTTGCCAAGGACGAGGAGACGGGCTTCGTGTCCGTTGACGAGTCCAAGTGCATCGGGTGCCAGTACTGCAAGTCGGCATGTCCTTTCGACGTGCCGCGCTACCACGGTCCCAACGGCAAGATCAACAAGTGCACGGGCTGCCTCGACCGCGTCGAGCAGGGCATGCAGCCGGCATGCGTAACCACGTGCCAGCCCGAAGCCCTCAAGTTCGGCGACCGCGAGGAGATGCTGGCCATCGCCCGCGAGCGCGTGGCGTACCTGCAGGGCAAGGGCTTTGCGGATGCTTGCGTCTACGGCGAGGACGAAATCGGGGGCCTGCATGTGGTCCAGGTTCTCAAGTACGGCGTCAAGGCTCATGGCCAGGTTGAGAACCCGCAGGTCAGCCCCATGGTTGGTCTGACCCAGATCATGAAGCCGGTCACGGGTGCCGTTACGGGCCTGACGGTTGCGGGCTTGGCCGCCATGTTCGTCTTGGGCATCGGCTACAAGCGCGACAAGCTGGCGTACAACGCCGAGACGGAGGACACGTTGTCCGTCGACAGCGGAAACGTGCTCAAGCACGGCGACGGCCAGGACGAGGAGACGGTGATGGAGCACATCACCGAGAACCTTCCGGGCAAGAAGGGAGGCAACTGATGAGCAAGGGACCCGTTGCGGTTTCCGCTGAGGAAGCCGCCAAGAACAAGGCCTTCTTGGACCAGCTGGCGGCAAGCGGCAAGCAGCGCTACATCAAGCGCCATTCGCTGCAGGCTCGTCTGACGCACGGCATCACGATCATCGCGTGCATCCTGCTGTGCATCTCCGGTTTGTTCGTGTTCGTTCCGGCCCTGGCGGCCGCGGTGGGCGCGGACACGGTGTTCGCTATTCGCATGTCGCACCGCGTGCTGGGCGTCGTTTTCGTGGCGGTGCCGCTCATCAGCGCCATCATGGCTCCGAAGGGCGTGAAGCACGTCTTCAAGAACCTGTTCGATCGGTGGGATTCCGACGACAAGAAGTGGATGATGCTGTTCTTCCCGTACCTGTTCATGGCGAAATGGATTCACATGCCCGACCAGCGCGAGCTGAAGTCCGGCCAGCGCTTCGCCGACGGCATGCTGTGGTTCGCCGGCGCGCTCATGGGCGTGACGGGCCTTATCCTGCTGTTGGGCACGACGGTGTTCGACTTCGGCGCTGGCGTGTACGGCGTGACGCTGTTCCTGCACGACGTGGGCTTTTTGCTCATCGCCGTGTTCGGCTTGGCGCACATCTTCTTGGGCGCGGGCATCTTCCAGCCGTACCGCGGCACGGCCAAGCTGATGTTCGGCGACGGCATGGTGTCCGAGTCCGACGCCCTGTACCACTGGGGCCACTGGGCGCGCGAGGAGATCGCAAGCGGCAAGAACGTCGTGGAGAAGTAGAAGTAGTTGCAAGTAGAGGCTTTCGCTGCCGGGCGGGTTCGCGCCCGCCCGGTGCGGCGCAGGTCTTCCACAGGGGCGCTCTCGAGCGCTTGCCGTTTGGCAAGCCCGGGGTTTCGCGCAGAGCGTCCCGATGGATAACCTGATGCTCGATGCATGACGAGAACATACGACGAGAGGGAACCAGGAATGAACCTGAAGCGCATCGACGCGGCCATAGCCGCGTACAAGACGAAATCTGAAGACGCGGACGCGGCCCGCTTGGCGTTCTTCCGCGAGGTGTGGGGCGTGCAGGACAGCGTGGCAGCCGAGGCCGCTGCGTTGTCGTACGAGGTGCCCGCCGCCGAGGACCTGCTTGCTTGGTATGCCGCATCGGAGCCGGTGCTCGCCCATGCGCCGGTGTCGATCGACCCGGGAACGCTTGCCGACGCGATCGAGCGCACGGCGGCGTGCCTGCTGGACAGCGGCGGCTTTCCCGCTACGGTGCAGGAGGCGTTCGCGCGCACGAAATGGGATCGAATGGTCGCAGCGAGCGACATGGCGCGCGCGGGGAGCGATCCTGCCGCGTACGTCGAGTCGTTCGGGGAGCTTCTGCGCGATGACGGCATGGACGAAGATCCTGCTCGCGTTGGGGCGCTGGCTGCATCCTTGGCGTTGCGCGCGCTGATCGACGGGCCGGCGGCCCAGGTCGGTTCCGCGTTGCGCAAGGCGGGCGCGGCCGAACCGCATCCGATGCGCTGTCCGGTGTGCGGCGGCGCCGCTACGGTGGCGCGCGTGGGAGACGTTCAGGCAGTGCAGGGCCGCGGCAAAGAGCTGTGGTGCGGCCAGTGCGGCACCGCGTGGGATTTTGAGCGGGTTCGCTGCGCGCGCTGCGGCACGCAGAACCAGGCGCACCTGCACTACTTCAACGTGGAGGGCGACGACGCGCACCGTATAGCCACCTGCGACGAATGCGGCGGCTACGTGCGCACCGTGTACCAGGAAGACGTGCTGGCGCCGTTCTCCTTCGAGGTGGAGGACGTGGTGATGGCGCGCCTGGACCTGATCGCCTATCAGCAGGCCAACGCCCAGGCTGCCGGGAACCGCTGATCGCTTCGGCGCGTTCGCAGCCGTGCACGCGCAAAGCGCACCCGGCTGCGCGCCGGATGCAGGTAAAACGAACGAAAGGAGGCCGCTTGTGGCCATCGTGGAATACGCCGCGCCCGTCCCGCGGGAGACGGCCGAGCGACCTATTCGCATCTACTTGAACGACGCTCCGGTGGCGGTCAGCCAGGGAAGCCCCTACGGGCTGCACGAGCTTGCCGTGGGCTACCTGTTGTCGGAGGGATTGCTGAGCGATCGCGACCGCCTGGTCGAGGTCACGGCAGATCCTGAGAAGGCGGAGGTGTACGTGGCTTCCGGCGAGCGCGCGGCCGACGGCTACGTGCCGCTGCATCGCGTGACGTCGTCGGGCTGCGCGCAGTCCGCGCTCATGCGCGGCGGGGCGTGCGTGCCGGATGCGGCGCGGCTGTCGACGACCGCGCGCTTCGATGCCGATGCGCTTCTGTCCTGCATGGACGAGCTGTGCGAAAGAAGCCCGCGGCGCAACACGGGCGAGTGCGTGCACGGATGCGGCTTGGGCGTGCCGGGGGAGGACCGCTTGCTGCTGGTGCGCGAGGACATAGGGCGCCATAACGCCATGGACAAGCTGATAGGGCAGGCGTGGCTCGATCGCGTGGACGTACGCGACAAGGCCCTGTTCATCACCGGGCGCATCAGCGCGGAGATGGCGCTGAAGGCGTACCGCGGCGGGTGCCCCGTGCTGGTGTCGCGCAAGTCGGCTACCGACGAAGCGGTTCGACGTGCGGCCTCTTTGGGGGTCACGCTCGTTTCACATTGCCGCGACGGTCGACTGAGGGTGCTGTCCTGCCCCGAGCGCATCACGGGGTAGGGTTTTCCAAACGATGAAACGAGGGGCCGTTTCAGTGAGCGGCCCCTCGTCGTGATGCATGCGTTAGCGCAGATCGCTTACGTGTTGGCAGGAATCGCCGTACAGCGCGTAGCGGTAGGAGGCAACGTGCTCTTCTCCGTTCGCAGGGTCGAGGGCCAGGAAGTTGTCCAACGTCAGGTTGTCGGGGTCCTGCACGTTTTGGTATCCCATCAGGCAGATCCAGTGTTCGCCGTAGGGTCCGGATACGTGGATGACGGTGGGCCTGCCTGCGGCGATCTCGTCGTAGGCTTCTCGCAATAGGGCTGCGTCAGATCCGAGCGAGCGGAACGAGGAGTTCCCTCCGCCCCATCCGGGCCACGTGCAGCATCCGCATCCGTACGCCTCGTGGCCGTTCGCCTGCCCGGTAAGGATCGCGTCGCCGTAAGCGCACGCGTAGGCGGGGCAGCAGATGGCGTGGCCGCCGTTGAGCTGGTTGCCGATGGCGGCGATGAGCGCGGGGTCGTAGTCGAGCCGCTTGTTTGACCGCTCGGCGGCGGCTCGTGCGGCCTCTTCGGCCACCCTTTGCTCGGCAAGCGCCTGCACTTGATCCAGATCGTGGGTCGGATCTTCGTGCGCGAACGGTAAAAGGTCGACAAAAGCCGCTTGGCTCAACGGGAGGGGTTCGGCAGTCTGTGTAAACGGGGACCGCGATTCGGCTGCGAAAGCGGCCGGTGCGCATGCGGCGCCGAGCGCCACGACAAGCGCGGTTCCGACCGCGCAGGAGAAACGAGTAGAGCGCGATGCCATGCAAGCATCCTTTCCTCGGCCGCGTAGGGTTCGTTGTGCTGGTGTGGTTGCGACCGCGAGGCGAAATGGTAACAAAACGGCAACGTCGCATGTCACGCATGTGCGAATGCGCGAGGAACCGTCACAAGCAGTCCTCGAATCCTTCACAGTAGCTTTGGCAGCTCCCCTGCGAAAAACGTCTTCGCGCCGGCGAGCGCAGCGCGTTTGCCGAGCGGAGCGTTCCTGTTGGGCGCGCTCTGGTTTCAGGTTGGGAGATCGGTCTGAAAACCGAAGGCGCGAAGGTTGCGGCACGGGCGGGGAACGGCAAGGCGCAACTGAGTTCCAAGTTTCGAGAGCTGTGCATCACGCAGCGTTCTGACCTGGTATGACGCATATCGTACCCCGTTTGCATGACAAAGAAAATCTGGGTATTGAGTACGAAATCACAGGTTTGCATGATAGCCGGCACGCCTTCGATGGGGCATAGTAAGCGCCATCGAAACCGGTGCGGCCCATCAAGGAGGTGCGCGCCGCCAGAACGCTGTAGGAGGCGCTTTACATGAAGATTCTTGGTATGGGTGTTCCCGAGCTCGTTATCATCCTGGCTGTCGTGCTGCTCATCTTCGGCCCGAAGAACCTCCCCAAATTGGGCGCGTCTCTGGGCAAGACCGTGAAGAACCTGCGCGAAGGCATGGGCGGCGGCAAGGACGACGCTTCCGACGCCGTGGAGCTGGCGGTCGAGGACGTCGTGGAAGACGACGAGCCTGCTGCCCAGCCCGTGAAGAAGACGGTGCGCGCGAAGAAGACCTCGCAGACCGCCTAGCAACCAACTTAGATCATTCCCTATTTTCCGGCGCGACCCCTCCCTCCCTCGCGCCCGCAACGCCCCGCCGCATTCGTGCCGCGGGGCGTTGCGTTTCCGGGAGCAGGAAGGTCGCGGGAGCTCGGGCGGTTCCCATGACCTTCTTGCTCCCGTTCGTCTTCGATGGGGAACGGCTCGTCTTTCGCACTGCTCGGGAGAGCGCCTTAGCCTATGCGGGCTGTTCCGGCGGCGGTCTTAACTCACGGAGAACAGCCCCGAAAGATAGCTGTGGCTACCGGGCATGCTCTCGATCGACCTGCTTCCGAGGGGCTCTATGGTTTCAGCATCGTATTGGTATATCGTCCAATCTCCAAGTATGTATATCGAGCCTTCGGTTACAACCATGTGCTGCGCTCCATGCTGGAAAGCATGCTCCTCGATAGCTCCCGTCGCCAGATCCACGATGCTGAGCGCGCTGTCGTCTTGCCCTTGGACGACGTTGTAATGGGCAACGTAAAGCTTGCCGTTCGCGAAAGCCACGCTCGAAGCGGCGCCCTTGCTCAATTGAATGGTGCTCGCCGTGTTGTCTTCGGTATCGAGCACGCCGATCTGCCTTCCCGTCAGGCCGGTGCCGCAATAGTAGATGCCTCCGTCATGCGCAACCGTCCGGTAGACGTCCGAGTCGTAGGCGCTGGAATCGATCGATTCCTCGAGGGTCAGGTTCTCGTCGTAGCGCAAGATCGTCGAAGAGCCGTCGTCAAGAGACGATGCGAAGGCGTACAAGCTGTCTTCATGCCAAACGAGTTTCGATACGTAAACTCCTTCGACGGACACGCTCGATACGCTCCCGTCGTCGGTTCGGCAGCGATTGATGCGGGTTGCGTGGCTTGTTGCGTTGCAAACGAATACGTATTTATCGCTCGCAGCCACGTCGTTCACGGTCGGCTGGTCGATGGCGTATGCCTTGGTGGAGAGGGAGCCTAGATCAACTTGGAGGACGGCGCTGCCGTCTTTGGCCTTGCTCCTTCCCAGGGACATGGTGAAAAGGCTGCCGTTGTAAACCAGGGGATCGCAAAAGGCGTTGCCCACTCCCGCATAGTTCAAAGGAAGCTCTGCTACCTCGTTCAGTTCCTTATCGTACAGAACGACCCTGCTCGTCTTGGCCGTTTCGCGCGTTTCGATGATGCCGATAGAGGCGTTGGCGGAAGCGTCTCGTTCGCCGTTCGAAGCGCAGCCGTAAAAGCCGATTGCCGCAAAGACCATCGTGCCGACGAGAAAGAGTGTCGAAGCTCGTTTCATGGCGAGTCCTTTGATCGCGAAAGGTGCAGGCGTCGCGTTTCCGCATGACGCTTGAAACGATTATAGGCTATCGAAAAAGCGCCTCGTCAAGACTGCGGCGGAATGACCCCCCTACGGGTCCGAGCGTTTCGATGCTGGGCTGTTGTAGACATCGTTCGATCGGCTCGTTCTGCAGGGTATTCGCAGCACGTCTGCTTCAGCGATTCGGGGAGGGATGCCCTTGCGCGCCAGGAGCCTTTTCTTTTTCGCCGCCTCGCGTGGTTGCGCACGAAAAACCGCCTTCGCTGGCAGGTTTTGACGGTTTGAGGTCGTCGAGCGCGCGCTATGGGCATCCTTTCTCCGGCGTTGCTTTCGACCGGGCTTCTGACCAGGTACGATGTCGAAGCGCTTGCGCTCTGCAAAACGAAGGGCGGAAGAGACGACCCCTAACCGTCAAAACCTGCCAAAGATGGGAGTTTTTCGTGCGCGGCGGCCTATCGGGGCTTGCAGGCGGACGAAACTTTCGTGCCGTGCCGTGCCGTGCCGCATGGGGGGAGGGGTATGGGCTCCCGGCACGTCTGCGCTTTTGAACTTCGGAGACTCGCGGGAGTTCGGACGGTTCCCGCGAGCGGTTCCCATCTCCTGCTATCATGGATGTGTACTGCGTATCGTATCGAATGGAATGGAGGGGTCAGTGCAGCTCGGCTTGCGACTCGACCGGATAACCGAGCCGTCCGCGGTGCGGGCCATCTTGGGGTTCGCCTGCAATCAGGGGTTCGTGTTCTCCCTGTTCTACCTGGGCGCCAACCGCGCCTTCGGGGAGGGGGAGTTCGCTTTCGAGCGCGCCGATTTGCTTCTGACCCTGGCGTTCATGGTGCTTTCGTTCGCGATGCTGCGCAACGCGTCTCTTCGCGCGCGCGATGCGCTGCTGTCCCGCACGCTGCTTTGGTGCTATGCGGGGCTGCTGGTGCTGGGGTCGGTCGTGTCGTCTTTGGCTGGGACGGGTGCATGGGGCATCGCCGTGGAAGGGCTGCTCGTGGGCGTGCCCGCCGGGTTCATGCTGGCTGCTTGGGGCCGTGCGTTCGGTGTTCGCCCGGTTGATCGCTGCGTGCCCGAGGTGTTCATTGCCGCGGCGGTCGCTGCGGGGTTGTGCTTGGTGTTCTCCCTTATCCCGGTCGAGCATGCGCTGCTCGCTCTCAAGCTGCTGCCGTTGGGAAGCGCGTTCGCGCTGCGCGGCTTGGAGCCTTTCGCGCGAGAAGAGGATGCTTCGTCGCGCAAAGGGCCGTCCGCCGGGCTGCAGAGCTTCAGGTTCGGCGATCTGGTCGCCACGCGCGAGCAGCATGACGAAACGGCGCGCCTGTCGAAGAAGATCATCGCGGGAACCGGGTTGTTCGGCCTGACCGCGGGTTTCATGGAAACGTTCGCGTCGGATCCGGGCATGGCTTCGACGCCGGCGTTCTCGGCCAGCTTGCTGCTGCTGGTCCTGTTCTGCGTGGCGGCGCTCCAGCTGATCTCGAGCGGGGCTTCGGCGGGTTCGGATGCCGCCGATCAGCAAGGCCCCCTCGACGGCGTGTACCGCCTTGCCGTGCTGGTGATGATGGCCGGCTTTCTGTTCGTGCCGGTTCTGGGGTCGTTCGGGGTTCCGGGCGAGTCCATCATGCTGGCAGGCTATCTGGGGCTTACGTACGTGCTGGTTTCCCTATTCCTGGTGATGGCGAAGCTGACCGGCCAGGATGCGGCGCTGTCCTTCGCGCGGGGCTTCGCCATGCTCTACTTGGGCGAGATGGCCGGAATCGCCTTGGGCAACGCCATCGAGCTGTTCGAGCCCGTCGAGCAGGCTCCGTACGCTATCGCCGCGTTCGCAGGGCTAGCGGCCCTGTACGCGTATTTGTTCCTGTTCACCGAGCGCGACTTCCGCGCGCTCTCGGTGATCGTGCGCGACGCCGATCGATTCGACGAGGCGTGTCGGGCCATATCCCAGGATCATGCGCTTTCGAAGCGCGAGTCCGAAATCCTGCCGCTTGCGCTGCGCGGCCGCACCGGCGAGCGCATAGCGGGCGAGCTGTTCATCTCGAAGAGCACGGTGGACACGCATTTGCGGCGCATTTACGCGAAGACGGGCACTCATGGGCGTCAGGAACTCATTGACCTGGGCGAGCGCACGGTGCGCCGCCTTGGCGGCAAGTAGCGCGCTTCAGGGCTTTCGCCCCGGCGTGCAAGGAGGACTGCATGGTTGACGAAGAATTGAAGAGCGCGCTGCTTCGCCGTTTGGGCGACGAAGCCGTGCGGTTCGATGTGCCCATGGCGCAGCTCACGACATTTCGCGTCGGGGGTCCGGTGGACTGCCTGGTGGAGCCTCGCGACGAAGAGGGCCTTGCCTTCGCGTTGCGGGCGTGCCGCGAGGCGGGCGTCGAGGTGCGCATCGTGGGCCTGGGCAGCGACCTGCTGGTAAGCGACGAGGGTCTGCGCTGCGTTGTGGTGCGCATCGCCGACAACCTGTCGGACGTGAGCGTTTCGGGCAACATCGTGCGCGCCTGCGCGGGCGCTTCGAACGCGAAGGTCGCGCGCGTAGCATGCGAGGCCGGGCTGGCCGGATACGAATTCGCCAGCGGAATTCCGGGTACCGTCGGGGGCGCCGCCATCATGAACGCCGGCGCTTACGGGGGAGAGTTTCGCGACGTGGCAAGGTCGTTGCGCTGTCTGACGCCGGATGGCCGCATCGTGGAGGTGAGCGCCGAGGAAGCGGACTGGTCGTATCGTCACAGCATGATGGACGACGAGCGCTACGTGGTGCTGTCCGCGGTTGTGGAGCTTTCCTTCGACGATCCCGCGGCCATTGCGGAGCGCATGGAGGATCTGGAGCGGCGTCGGGCCGAGAAGCAGCCGCTCGAGCTGCCCAGTGCGGGCAGCACCTTCAAGCGCCCGGAGGGCTACTTCGCAGGAAAGCTGGTGCAGGATGCCGGCTTGCGAGGATATCGCGTGGGCGGGGCGCAGGTTTCGACCAAGCATTGCGGCTTCGTGGTGAACGTGGACGGAGCGAGCGCCGCGGACGTGCGCCGCGTGATAGCCGACGTGCAGGATCGCGTTCAGGCGAGCGCGGGCGTTAGGCTGCAGCCCGAGGTGCGGATGTGGGGCTTTCGGGAGGAAGCGCGCTGACGAACGCTGCGAGCAGCGTGCCGGCGAAGCGCTTGCGCCTGCCCGTCTCTATATGATATAAAAGAAGTAACAAATAATCGAGAGCGACGATGCTTCGCAGACGAGGGGGCGGGCGTTGATAGACAAGGCTATCTTCGCGCTACAGGGCGTGCGCGCGGCGCTTGTCGTATTGGTCGCATTTGCCTGCGCGCGTGCGTTCGCCGTGGTGGGGCAAGCTTGGGCCCTTGCTGCCGCGATCGTGGATTTGTGGAAGGGCGCTTCGGTGTCCGACCAGGTTTTCTGGATAGCGCTGTTCGTCGCATGCTTCGTTGCGCGGCAGGTTCTTTTGTACGCGCAGGAAACGTACCTCGATCGCTACGCGGCCGCGCGGGCCGACGAACTGCGCCAGCGGCTGCTCTCGCGCGTGTTCGAAACGGGCGCGGCGGTGGTGCAGAAGCACGGGACGGGCAACGTGACCACCCTTGTTTTAGAGGGCGTCGACCAGGTGGAGACCTATATTCGCCTGATTCTGCCGAAGGCCGTGGGCGTCGTGGTCATCCCCCTGGTGCTTCTGTGCTGGATATTCCCGCTCGATTGGGTTTCGGGCGTGATCGCGCTGGTGGCGTTTCCCTTCATTATCCTGTACATGGTCATCTTGGGACATACGGCGCAGGACGAGGCCGCCAAGCAGCACGCGACGTTTCAGATGCTGTCGAACACGTTCATCGACGCGCTGCGCGGCATCGACACGCTCAAGCTGTTCGGTCGCGGTCGCTCCTACGGCAGCAGCATCTACGCGGCGAGCGAGCGCTTCCGCGAAGCAACCATGAAAACCCTGCGCGTGGCCACGCTGTCGAGCACCGTGCTGGATTTGTTCGCAACCGGCTCGCTGGCGGCTGTGGCGATCATGCTGGGGTTTCGCCTGGTGGACGGGACGCTTGCCTTTTTCCCGGCGCTCGTGGTGCTGGTGATGGTTCCGGAGTACTTCAAGCCGGTGCGCGAGTTCGCCGCCGACTACCACGCCTCGCTCGACGGAAAGAATGCGCTGGTTTCGATCCTCGGCATCGTCGACGAGCCGCAGGCCGCGCCCGTCGACAATGCTTCGGATCCCGTGCCGACCTGGGGGCCGGACTGCACGTTTTCCGCCTGCGGCGTAGGTTTCTCGTACCCGGGTTTCAAGGCTCTCGAGGACGTGCGGTTCGAGGTGCGCGGCTTCGCGCGCGTGGGCATCGTCGGTGCGAGCGGCGCTGGCAAGAGCACCCTGGTCAACCTGCTGGGCGGTTTCGCCGATCCAAGTGCGGGGTCGTTTCGCGTGGGTGGCGCGACTGCGGCCGGGCTGCATCGGGTCGATTGGCAGCGGCAGACGGTCTACATTCCCCAGAATCCGTACGTGTTCCATGCCACGCTGCGCGAGAACATCGCGTTTTACCGCCCCGATGCCGACGAGGCGGACGTTTCCCGCGCAGTCGAGGCGATGGGTCTTGGCGATCTGGTTTCCCAGCTTCCTGACGGCTTGGATACGGTTATCGGCGAGGGGGCCCGGTCCCTTTCGGGCGGACAGGCGCAAAGGATAGCCCTTGCGCGCGCGTTTCTGGATGCTGATCGGCGGATTCTCTTGTTTGACGAACCGACGGCGCACCTGGATATCGAGACGGAATGGGAGCTCAAGGAGCGCATGATGCCCCTCATGGAGGGGCGTCTGGTGTTTTTTGCCACCCACCGGCTGCATTGGATGTCCGATATGGACTACGTGCTGGTGGTCGACGGGGGCCGCGTGGTGGAGGCGGGTCGTCCCGAAGAGCTGGCTGCGCACGACGGGCCGTATGCGCGGCTTGCATCTCGGTTGGGCGGTGATGTCGCATGAGCGGCGTGGATGCGAAGGGGGCGAGGGCTATGCGCAGGACGTGGCGTGAGGATCGCTGGGTCGTGCCGTTCTTCAAGCGGTACCGCAAGGTGCTTGCGCTCGCGCTGCTCCTGGGCTTCGCGACGTTCGCTTTCGCGGCCGGCCTCATGTTCACCTCCGGCTTTCTGATAAGCGGCGCCGCCGGTGTGCCCGAGTCCATTTTGGCCCTTAATTTGCCGCTCATCTTCGTGCGCATATTCGGCATAGGCAAGCCGCTGCTTCATTACCTGGAGCGGCTGTGCAGCCACGACTGGGTGCTGCGCATGACGTCGGACCTGCGCCTGAAGCTGTACCGGTCGCTTGAGAAGGATGCGCTGTTCTTCCGCGCGACGCATCGTACGGGCGATGTGCTGGGTCTTTTGTCCGAGGATATCGGGCATTTGCAGAACCTTTATTTGAGAACGGTGTTCCCGACGGTGATCGCCTGGGCGCTGTGGTTCGCCCTGGTGGCGGCTGCGGGGTTCTTCTCGCCGTTTCTGGCGTGCATGCTGTTTGTCATGCTGGGGTCGGCGGTCCTGCTGCTGCCTGCGGTTTCGGTGCTGGCATGCGGCGCGCGCCGCATGCGCTACAAAGCGTTGCGAAACGATCTGTACGCCGAGCTGACCGACAACGTGCTGGGCGTGTCCGACTGGGTGTTCTCCCAGCGCGGCGACGAGTACCTGACGCGCTACCGCGCGGCCGAGCGCTCCATGAGGGAACTGGCCGCCGCCGAGGAGCGCTTCGCCCGCCGCCGCGACGTGGTGCTGCAGGTTCTGTTCGCCGTGACGGCCGCCCTGCTCCTTGTTTGGGCGGGTTCGTACTTCGGCGGGCAGGGCGCCGATACGGCGAACTGGATCGCAGCGTTCGTGCTGGGCTTCTTCCCGCTCATCGACGCGTTCGCGCCGCTGTCGGCGTCGGCGGTCGACGCGTTCTCGTACGGCGACTCTCTCGAGCGCTTGAACGAGCTTCCGGATGCCGACGAGCGCTCTGCGAAGCAAGCCGCGCAACCGTGCGCGCCCCTCGATATGCTGGTGGAGGGCGTAACGTATGCGTATCCGGGATCTGCGCGGCCCGTGCTCAAGGGGATGCAGCTTGAGGTTCCCGCAGGCCAGAAGGTCGCGATCCTGGGACGCAGCGGTGCGGGGAAGAGCACGCTCGCATCGCTCATGCGAGGCGATCTCGCTCCCGACGAGGGGCGGGTTACGCTCGGCGGCGTGCCGACGCGCGACCTGGGCGACGACGCGTGCGCGTACATCGGCGTGATTCAGCAGCGCGTTTACCTGTTCAACATGACGCTTTTGGAGAACGTGCGCATTGGGAGGCCCGACGCGTCCGTTGACGAGGTGCGAAACGTTCTCGAGCAGGTAGGCTTGCGCGACATGGTCGGCCGGCTTCCCGATGGGCTGGACACGATGGTCGACGAGGCTGGCCTGCGGTTCTCGGGCGGCGAGAGGCAGCGCATCGCGCTTGCGCGCGTGCTTTTGCAGGATGCGCCCGTTGTCATCTTGGACGAACCGTGTGTCGGGCTGGATCCTTTGACCGAGCAGGCCCTGCTGTCCACGCTCTTCAAGACGCTGGCCGATCGCACCGTCATCATGATCACGCATCACCTGCTGGGCGCTTCGGCTTGCGATCGGGTGGTGTTCGTGGAGGACGGCCGCGCGGTTTTGGACGGAGCTCCGTGCGAGCTCGAGCGAACGAGTTCGCGCTATCGCCGCCTGCTCGCGTTCGACCGGGGGCGGCGGCTGCAAGACGTCGACGAGTCGTGCGAGGGCTGAGGCGCTTGCGGTTTCTGCTAGTATGGAGTCATGGACCAAGACCGCCCGACATACCGAGACTTTGCCGTATGGGCACGTCAACCGCTCGACGAGGTCGAGCGCGATTGCGAGGTGCAGGCGTTTCGGGCCAGCGGGCCGGGCGGGCAATGCGTGAACACCACGGACTCGGCGGTGCGCATGGAGCACCGCCCAAGCGGGATCGTCGTGGTTTCGCGCGAGTCGCGCAGCCAGTTTCGCAATAGGCGGCTGTGCTTGCAGAAGCTGCATGCCGCGTTCGAGCGCGCGGCGATGCCCCCGAAGGCTCGCCATGCCACGAAGCCTTCCCGAAGGGCGCGCGAGGCGCGCCTGGCCGACAAGCATCGCCGCGCCCAGGTGAAGTCTCGGCGCGGGCGCGTGGAGGGGGAGTAGCTGCGGTTTTGCCGAGTCGTTGGGACGGGCGGCGCTCGGGTTTCCCCCTAAGTGCGCTCCGGTTCGTCGTCGATGCGCTTGAGGATGTCGCCCGGCTGGCAGTCAAGTTCCCGGCAAATGGCGTCAAGCGTTTTGAAACGCACGCCGCTCACTTTGCCGTTCTTTATCTTCGAGAGGTTGCCGTCCGCGATGCCTACGCGCCCCGCCAAATCTCCAAGCGATATTTTTCGGTCAGCCATCATCCGATCAAGGCGCAATACAATAGTCATGACGTTTCCCTAGATGATCTCGAAGTTCTCGTCTTGGATAAGGTAGCCGTATTCGAATATCTGCCCAAGGCAGAAGATGATGCCCGCCGCAACCAAAGCGATGATGCCCGTTTCGTTGAATATCGTGAAGTAAGGCTGGCCGGTGGCGAAGCTGAGCAGCGCGTATCCCAGCCACTGCGGCAGCAGCACGGCGGCGAGCAGCATCACGGCTATCGTTTTGATCTTGCGCGGTAGTTCTTTGAGGAAAGGGGTTTGCTCGCGCCCGATACGAAGGAGCGTGAGGGCCACGTACACGAACAGGATCGCAAGGAGCGTCAGCTGGACCAAGCTGGAGACGGTTTTCACGGCAAGCCGGTCTCCGAGAATGGGGCTTAGGCTTGCCAGGGAGGGTAGGCCGAAGAACGCGAAGGTTCCGCTACATCGTCTTCGTCCAGGTTCTGTCAAAACGAACGAGTTTTGCTGGTCCTCAAACCAGGATAAATGCAGCGCGTAAGTCTTTGACCAGGCATGATGAAAAGTGCCCCTTTGCAACCTGCCTGCGAGAGGCGGAAAATCCCCGCAAAACTCGTCCGTTTTGACAGAACCTGGAAATCTCTGTGGCGAATTGAAGCGTTCCCGCCAACCTTGCCGAGCCCCATGCTCAATCCGAAAAACCTGCCGGGTTTTCGGATCGCAAGCACGAAAGGCGCCCCGAAGCGCCCCGGCATCTCGCTGCTCGGGGCGCCGCGCAGGCGTCGAGCGACCCTCGCACACGGCGCACCCCGCACCCCGCCGCACGCAGCGCACCCGCACCCCGCACCCCGCCCGTACTCCGCACGCACCTCGCCCGCACCCCGCCCGTACCTCGCACGCAGCTCGTCCGCCGCATCCGAGCGCGCGTAATCCGCCGCTTCGGCGCGTCTGGTGATTCTTGGAACTTTGCGCCTTGTCGGTCTCGCTCCGGTATCCTTGTTGGTCGCTTACAGGAACCCCGACATTTCAAGGACGGCATCCATGCTCAAGGTGAACCGTGCGGTACTGCACGTTTTCGATTTCGTTTCGTGCGTCAACGTCTTCTCTCAGGAAGAGCTTGACCTGGACAGTAAAAACGTCAAGCGCTACGTGACGAGCCATGCGAAAAAGGCGCTCGGCAACCTGGACAACAAGCGCGGCGAGTTTTCCGAAGACAGCATGTTCGCCGAAGAGATTCGCGCGTATTTTCTGGGGCAGCGCGACTTCATCGACCTGTCCGTGCAGGTAGCCGAGTTCATCGCTACCGAGCTGGGCCGCATGGAGAAGGCCGAGTCGACCGATCTTCTGGTCATCGACTTCGAGGACGACACCGACTCTAACGTGCGGAACATGACCGACGAGGAGGCCGAGGCGGCCTATCGCGGCGAAGGGAAGCGCTACTTCGCGCTCTTTCTGCTGGAAAGCAAGCAGGCGTTCATGCACGAGGTGGGCCGCGGCGAGGAGGGCGGTACGCGCGTGGACGTGGCGCGTCACCATGCGATCCTTCCGAACCCCTCGCAAAAGGTTGCTTCCTACGCGTTGATCGAGTCGAAGTCGCTCGCGGTGCTGTTCTGCGACAAGAAGCGCACCATCGCTGGCGAAGACCGCTGGCTCATCCCCGACGGGTTGCTGCAGTGCTCCATGGAGGCGTCGAGCAAGGAGGTGTTCGACACGGTCGCCCGCATTGTGGAAGAAGTTGCCGAGGAATACGGCGCCAACACGGCGATGGCGGTTTCGAAGGCGAAGGCCTATGTGGCCGAAAACGCCGAGGAGTCGGACGAGCTTGCGCCGTGGGATCTTGCTGACGAGGTGTTCGAAGACGAGCCTTTGCAGAAGCGCTTCGAGGAAGCGCTCGCCGAGGAAGCGCTGCCGGAGCGCGTGGTCGTGGAAAAGGCGGTGGCCCAACGCGTGGCGAAAAGCCACAAGATCGTTACCGATACGGGCATCGAGGTGAAGTTCCCGGCCGAGTACTCGCAAAGCCCCGAGTTCATCGAGTTCGTCAGCGCGCCGAACGGGTTGATCTCCATCGAGTTGAAGAACATCGGGCGCATCGAGAACCGCTAAGCGTCTGCGGTTTCAGAAGGGGCGAGGCGCCGAGCGGGGCGCGGCGAAGCGGGGGATGCCCCGTTGCCGCGGCCCGCTCCGGTCGGTTCTGGGATTTTGTCCATCTGCCCCTGCGCCGCTGGCAGAGTTTTCCGGCTTCCTCCTTTCTTTCCGATCAAGTTGCTATACAATAGATTAACTTTTCATCCGACAGGCACCGCCGACCACGCTCGCTGGCGACGATGCTGCGATTCGCCAGAAGGAGGTCTAGCGACTATGGAGCCGAACATCGAAGAGGTGGCAGGGCGCATTCGGGCGCTACGCGAAGACCTCGACATCACCATGCAGGAAATGGCGGATGCTACCGGACGTTCCGTGGCGGAGTACGCCGCGCAGGAATCCGGCGATCAGGACCTGTCGTTCACGTTTCTGTACAAGTGCGCCGAGCGGTTGGGCGTCGACGTCATTGAGCTGCTGACCGGCGAAAACCCGCATCTGTCCGGCTACTCGCTCACGCGCGCCGCCGATGGCCTGTCCATCAAGCGCCGCGCAGGCTTCGAGTACCTGCACAAGGCTCCTCACTTCAAGAACAAGCTGGCGGAACCGTTCCTGGTAACCGCCCCTTATCTGGAAGAGGAACAGGACCGCCCCATTCACCTGTCCTATCACGTGGGTCAAGAGCTCGACTACATCATCTCGGGACGCATGCGCTTCGCGTACGAGGACCATGTTGAAGAGTTGGAAGCCGGCGATCTGCTTATGTACGATTCCGGCCGCGGCCACGGCATGATCGCCACCGGAGGCGAGCCGTGCACGTTTCTGGCCATTGTCATGAAGCCCCACGGGGAAACGATTATCTAGGCGCTGCCGACCGCCGCTCGCGCACTGCGGGCGATCGCGCGCCTGACAGCGCCTTCAATTCGATGATCGTATCCGTCTCGCGGCGGACTGGCCGCCGCATATCCTGCAAGGAAGAACACCTATGAGAAACATCAACCTCCGTTACGTGAACGAAGCCTACGACTGCGAAGGCAAACTGTCCGATTTCCAGGTCAAATGCCCCGAAGCCTTCAACTTCGGCTACGACGTGGTGGACGACATCGCGCTGAACGACCCCGATCGTCGCGCCATGGTGTGGTGCAACCCCGAAGGCGAAGAGCACGTGTTCACGTTCGGCGACATGAAGCGCTGGTCGGACAAGACCGCCAACTTCCTGGCGGACGCCGGCATCGGTCGCGGCGACTACGTCATGGTGATCCTGCGCCGCCATTACCAGTTCTGGTTCGTGGCCACGGCGCTGGCGAAGCTGGGCGCGGTCATGGTGCCCGCCACCTTCATGCTCAAGGAGCACGACCTGGAGTATCGCCTGAACGGCGCTTCCATCAAAGCCATGATCGCCACGTCGCTGGGCGACATCGCCGAAGTAACCGACGCCGTGGAGGCGTCGTGCCCGTCGCTCACGGCGAAGATCCTGGTGAACGGCGCGGGCGGCGGTTTGACGCCCGAAGACGAAACGGGCGCGATCGTGCTGCCCGAAGGCGAGCTCATCGGTCCCGCCCTGTCCGGGCCGGAGGGCGTGTGCGCGGCTCCCGCCGTGCGCGAGGGCTGGCTCGATTTCAACACGGGGGTGCGCGCCGCCTCCGACGAGTTCGCGCGCCGCGAGACGGCCGCCGCCGATCCCATGCTCATGTACTTCTCGTCCGGGACGTCGGGCAATCCGAAAATGGTGCTGCACGATTCCGAATACGCTATCGCGCACCTGGTCACGGCCAAGCATTGGCACAACGTGGATCCCGAAGGCGTGCATTTCACCATCGCGGACACGGGTTGGGGCAAAGCCGTGTGGGGCAAGTACTACGGACAGTGGCTCATGGAGGCGTGCGTGTTCACGTACGACTTCGACCGGTTCCATCCGTCCGAGATCCTTTCGCTCATCGGGCGCTACGGCATCACCACGCTGTGCTGCCCGCCCACCATGTACCGCATGATGATGGCCGAGGACATCGATTCGTTCGACCTGTCCACGCTTGCGTACTCCACCACGGCGGGCGAGGCGCTCAACCCCGACCTGTTCGATTTCTGGAAGGAGCACACGGGGCTCACCATCTTCGAAGGGTTCGGGCAGACCGAAACGCCGCTGACCATCGCGAACCTGACGGGGTCCTCTCCGCGTCCCGGCTCCATGGGCAAGCCCATCCCGCTGTACAACACGCAGATCCTGCGCGAGGACGGCTCGCGATGCGAAACGGGCGAAACGGGCGAAGTGTGCATCGACGTGCGCGAGAAGGCTCCCGGCATCATGCTGGAGTACTACCGCGACCCCGAGAAGACGGCGGCGGCCATGCACGACGGCTGGTACCACACAGGAGACACGGCCTGGCGCGACGAGGACGGCTACTTCTGGTACGTCGGCCGCAACGACGACGTCATCAAGTCGAGCGGTTACCGCATCGGCCCCTTCGAGATCGAAAGCGTGCTGCTCGAGCACGAGTCCGTGCGCGAGTGCGCGGTCACGGGCGTGCCCGACCCGGTGCGCGGCAAGGCCGTCAAGGCCACCGTGGTGCTGGCGGAAGGGTTCGCGGGCTCCGACGCGCTCACGCGCGAGCTGCAAACCTGGGTCAAGCACCGCACGGCTCCGTACAAGTACCCGCGCATCGTGGAGTACGTCGAGGCGCTGCCGAAAACCGTGAACGGCAAGATCCGCCGCGCGGCCATCCGCGAGGTGGACGAGAGCGCGAAGCCCGTGGAAGGGCTCGTGTGATGAGCGCGCAGCGCTATGCCCCCGACGCGTCGGTGGTGGTCGTGTGCGGCCACTACGGCGTGGGGAAGACGAACTTTTCGCTCAACCTGGCCTTTGACGCGCGCGAACGCGGCGTGGACGTGACCCTGGTCGATTTGGACGTGGTGAATCCCTACTTCCGCTCGAGCGACTACCGCGCGCTGCTGGAAGAACGGGGGATTTCCGTGATCGCTCCGGTGATGGCGGGAACCACGCTCGACAGCCCTAGCTTGTCCGGGGCCGTCGGCCCGGCCGTCGAGTCGGCTCGCAAGGACGACGGGCGCGAGCGCCTGCTCATCATCGACGCCGGGGGCGACGACGTGGGCGCGACGGCGCTCGGCCGGTTCGCCGGTTCGGTTGCGGCGGCTCCCTACGAGATGCTGTACGTGGTGAATCGCAGCCGCAACCTTACGCAGGACCCGGCCGAGGCGGTCGACGTGCTGCGCGAAGTGGAGGAGAAATGCCACCTGCACGCCACTGCGATCGTGAACAACACGCACCTCAAGCAGGATACCGACGAAGCTACGGTGAGGCAGGGAGTGCCCTTCGCGCAAGCGGTCGCGGAGCAGGCGGGCCTGCCTTTGGCGTGCACGACGGTCCCGATAAGCCTCGCAGACCGGAAAACTGCCCTCTTTGGACTGAATGACGGTCGGCAAACGCTCTATCCTGTGCAAGTATATGTACGTACTCCTTGGGAATAATGCGAGAGTACGCGTTTCAACGGGTTTGTCCGTCTGATGCGCGTTGAGCTCCTGTGCCCGCGGCGCGGCGCAGGAGCCTACAAGACGAGGAAGGTTCCATCATGCCGAGAATACTGGTAGACGATCATTTTTGCAAAGGGTGCGGCCTGTGCGTCGACGCGTGCCCGACGCACATCATCGAACTCGATCACGAGCGCATCACCGCGAAGGGCTACCATCCGGCGCGCCTGATCGATGCCGAGCGTTGCACGGGCTGCATGTCCTGCGCGCTCATGTGTCCCGACGTCGCGATTACGGTGGTGAGGTAGCTATGGCAGAGAAAGTGCTCATGAAGGGCAACGAGGCGATGGCCGAGAGCGCGATTCGCGCCGGGTGCCGCTTCTTCTTCGGATACCCCATCACGCCGCAGACCGAGCTTGCCGCGTACATGTCCAAGCGCTTGCCGAAGGAAAACGGCACGTACCTGCAGGCGGAAAGCGAGGTCGCGGCCATCAACATGGTGTACGGTGCCGCGTCCGCGGGCGCGCGCGTCATGACGTCCTCCTCGTCGCCGGGAATCTCGCTCAAGGGCGAGGGCATCTCCTACATGGCCGGCTGCGATCTGCCGGGCGTCATCGTGAACGTGCAGCGCGGCGGCCCGGGCCTCGGCGGCATCCAGCCGTCGCAGTCCGATTACTGGCAGGCCACGCGCGCAACCGGCCACGGCGACTTCCAGATCATGGTGTACGCGCCTTCGACCGTGCAGGAAATGGCCGACTGCGCCTACCTGGCTTTCGACAAGGCCGACGAGTACCGCATCCCCGTCATGATCTTGGCCGACGGCATGCTGGGCCAGATGATGGAGCCGGTGGTCCTTCCCGAGCGCAAAGAGCAGTTGCCCGAGAAGCCCTGGGCCACCACGGGCCACAAGAACGCCCGCGCCCACAACATCATGGACTCGCTGTACCTCAAGGCGGAAGACCTCGAGCGCCTCAACCGCGAGCGGTTCGAGCGCTACGACCTGATCAAGGCCAACGAGCAGCGTGCCGAGTCGTTCATGGTCGACGACGCCGACATCGTGCTGGTCGCGTTCGGCGCCTCCGCCCGCATTGCGCGCAGCGCGGTCGTGTCGGCTCGCGAGAAGGGCATCAAGGCCGGTCTCATCCGTCCGATCACGCTGTGGCCGTTCCCGACCGACGCGCTGGAGCATGTCATGGGCACCGCCAAGACGTTCCTGTCGGTCGAGATGAACATGGGCCAGATGGTCGACGACATTCGCTTGGCGGCCGCGGGCCGCGTTCCGGTCGAGTTCTTCGGCCGTACGGGCGGCATCATCCCCACGCCGGTGGAGGTGCTTGCCAAGATCGAGGAACTGCAGGGAAAGGTAGGTGCGTAGCATGAGCGCCGAAGAGAAGATCGTGTTCGAGCGTCCGCATGCGCTCCTTCCCGTCATCACCAATTACTGTCCGGGCTGCCCGCACGGCATCGTGCATCGTTTGGTGGCCGAAACCATCGACGAACTGGGCGTTGAGGGCGACACGATCGGCGTCGCGCCGGTCGGCTGCGCCGTCACCAACCCCGACTTTTTCTCCTGCGACATGGTCCAGGCCGCGCATGGGCGCGCGCCGGCGGTGGCCACCGCGGTGAAGCGCGTGCTTCCCGACAGCGTAGTGTTCTCCTATCAGGGCGACGGCGACCTGGCTTCCATCGGCATGGCCGAGACCATCCACGCGGCAACGCGCGGCGAGCACATCACCGTCATCTTCATCAACAACGCCATCTACGGCATGACGGGCGGCCAAATGGCTCCCACCAGCTTGCCGAACCAGGTGACGCAGACCTCGCCGTACGGCCGCGACGTGTCCACGGCGGGCTACCCGGTGCGCGTGTGCGAGATGCTGAGCACGCTCGACGGCGTGGCGTACCTGGAGCGCGTGACGGTGGACAGCCCCAAGAACGTGCGCAAGGCGAAGAAGGCCATTAAGAAGGCGTTCCAGAACCAGATCGACGGCGTGGGGTACTCGCTGATCGAAGTGGTGTCCACGTGCCCGACGAACTGGGGCCTCACGCCGCAGGATTCGTTTGCGTGGATGCGCGAGAACATGCTGCCGTACTATCCGCTGGGCGTGTACAAAGACGTGGTGGCCGACGGGTTCGCCAATGCAGCCGAGGCTGCGTCGGCGCGCAATGCCGATTGCCCGGTGGCGCATCCGGTGACGGAAGGGGGTGCGCGATGAGCCGCACCATGAACGCCGTTCTGGCGGGCTTCGGCGGCCAGGGCATCCTGTTCGCCGGCAAGATCATCGCCATCGCCGGCCTGATCGAGGACCGCGAGGTTTCGTGGCTGCCCTCCTACGGCCCCGAGATGCGCGGCGGCACCGCGAACTGCAGCGTGTGCCTGGCCGACGATCCCATCGGCAGCCCGCTCGTGCTGACGCCCGACGTGCTGGTGGTCATGAACCAGCCTTCGCTCGACAAGTTCGAGGGCAGCGTGCAGGAAGGCGGCACCGTGGTGGTGGACTCCACGCTGGTGCAGCGCATCCCCGAGCTTCCCGGCGTGAACGTGTTCGCCGTTCCGGCCACGCAGCTGGCCGAAGAGAACGGCTACAAGGGCCTGGCGAACGTGATCCTGGTAGGGAAGCTGTTCGCCGAAACCGGGTTCTGTTCCGAAGAGACGCTTAAGGCGGCTGTCGAGAAGTGCGTGCCCGCGAAGAAGATCGCGAAGCTCCCGGCGAACCTTGCCGCGCTTGAGCTGGGAATGAAGTCGTAGGTCGTGCCGAGGGGCGCATCGCAAGAGCGCCCCGCCCGCGCGCGGCGCGGGCGAGTGAGGTGGAGGGAGCCACATGGTAGCTGAACTGGCCGAGATCGGCCTGCGCATCAAGGGCCTGCGCGAGGCGTGCGACGTCACGCCCGAGGACATGGCCGCCGAGCTTGAAGTGCCGCTGGAGAAGTACCTCGAATGGGAGGAAACAGGCGCTGACGTGCCTATTTCCGCCATTTACCACCTGGCGCACACCTTCGGCGTGGAATTTACCGAGATCCTGACGGGAACCGCGGCGAAGCTGAACACCTACCAGGTGGTGAAGAAGGGGGAGGGCCGCGAGGTCGACCGCTATCCCGGCTACCACTTCGAGGATCTGGCTTGGCGCTACACCGGCAAGATCATGCAGCCTTTGCTGGTGGTGCTCGATCCGTCGGACGAGCCGGCGAAGCTGGTTACGCACACCGGCCAGGAGTTCAATCTGGTCCTCGAGGGCACGGTCGTCGTGACGTGGGAGGACAAGGAATTCGAGCTGCACGCCGGAGACAGCATCTACTTCAACCCGGAGCATCCGCACGGTCAGCGTTGCGGAAGCGACGTGCCCGCCAAGTTCGTCACCATTATCGCGGAGTGATCCGATCCGCCGTTCTCCGAACGGCGGATCCGCTCGACGCTGCGAAGCGCTGCGGCGGCCCATCTTGCCGCTCCAAGCCCTCGTCGCGTACCCACGGTACGCTTCCTCGGGCTTTCACGGCAATCTGAGCCACCGCAGCGCTTCTCGCTGACCTTGCTGGACCGATAAGGCGTGAGAAAGGAAAGCTGCGCCCGTGAATCACATCTTGAAGAAATACTGTCCGCGCATCGAGTTCGATTCGTACGAGGACTTTTACGAGAACTTTCAGATCGACGTGCCCGAGGCGTTCAACTTCGGTTTCGACGTAGTGGACGAATGGGCGCGCGTGGAGCCGGGCAAGCAGGCGCTCGTGTGGTGCGACGACCACGATGCCGAGCATGCGTTCACGTTCGAGGAGCTTGCGCGTCTATCGAACCGCGCCGCTCACGGCTTCGCGCGACTGGGTATCGGCAAGGGCGACGTGGTCATGATGATCCTGCGCCGCCGCTGGGAGTACTGGGTGTGCGCCGTGGCGCTGTGCAAGCTGGGCGCCACCATCATTCCGGCGTCGTTGCAGCTGACGAAGAAGGACATCGTGTACCGTGCGGCCAGCGCGCAGGTGAAGGCCGTCGTATGCGTGAACGACGAGTACGTGTGCGAGCAGATGGAGGAGGCGCTGCCCGAGTCGCCGTCCATCGCAAATCGCATCATCGTGGCCGGTCAACGAGACGGTTGGACCACGTTTAACCAGCTGATCGAGGGCGAGTCCGACGAGTTCGAGCGCCCCGTGGGCGAAGCCGGCGTCACGAGCAAGGACATCATGCTCATCTACTTCACGTCGGGCACCACCGGCATGGCGAAGGCCGTGTGCCACAACTTCGCGCATCCTCTGGGCCATATCATCACGGCGAAGTACTGGCAGCAGGTCGAGGAGAACGCGCTGCACATGAGCGTGACCGACAGCGGCTGGGCGAAGTTCGGCTGGGGCAAGATCTACGGGCAGTGGATTGCCGGCGCCACCGTGTTCGCCTACGACATGGACAAGTTCGTGCCGGAAAAGCTGCTGCAGAAGATCCAGGATCATAAGCTGACCACGTTCTGCGCGCCGCCCACCATGTACCGCTTCATGCTGCAGGAAGACGTGAGCGCCTACGACCTGTCGAGCGTGCGCACGTTCGCCACGGCAGGGGAGCCGCTCAACGCTGAGGTGACGCTTGCGTGGGAGCGGCTGACGGGCAAGAAGATCCGCGAGGGCTTCGGCCAGACGGAGGGCCCGGTGCTGCTGGCGACGTTCCCGTGGATCGATCCGCGTCCCGGCTCCATGGGCAAGCCGTCCCCGCTTTTGAACGTCAAGTTGCTCGATGACGACGGCGTGGAGGTTCCCGATGGCGAAGAGGGCGCGATCTGCGTCACGGGCCTGAAGGAAGCGTATCCGCCGGGCCTGTTCGTAGGGTACTACCAGGACGAAGAGCGTACGCGCGAAGCCGTGGGCGGCGCGTACTACAACCTGCACGACATGGCGTGGCGCGACTCGGACGGGTACTGCTTCTTCGTCGGTCGCAACGACGACGTCATCAAGTGCTCGGGTTACCGCATTGGGCCTTTCGAAGTGGAAAGCGCGCTCATCGAGCATCCGGCAGTGGTCGAGTGCGCCGTGACGGCTGCGCCCGATCCGATCCGCGGCAAGGTGGTCAAGGCCACGATCGTGCTCGCTCGGGGCTACGAGCCGTCTGACGAGCTGGTCAAGGAGCTGCAGAACCACGTGAAGCACGTGACCGCCCCGTACAAGTACCCGCGCATCGTGGAGTTCGTCGACGAGCTTCCCAAGACCATCGGCGGCAAGATCAAGCGCAAGCTGATCCGCAACAACGACGGTATCGAGGACTAACGGCGATCGGGCCGGCCTCGTTTCCCGGCCCGATCGGCTTCAACGGCGCTCTCGGAAAGATTGTCGCCCGAAACGTACGGTTTTCGCTTGGAAACCGTACGTTTCGGGCGACAATCGTTTCTACCACAAGCCTGCTGCGTACACGAGGATGCCCAGCATGATGACCGCGAGCGCGATCGCCTTGGGGCGGCTGACCCGCTCCTTGAAGATGAAGACGCCGAACACGGTGACGTAGAGGTAGCTGGTCGCCTCGAGCACCGGCGCCATGGACAGCGGGATGCCGCGAAACGACACCACCAGCATGAACGTGGACGCCAACATGAGCACGTATCCGCCGATCACCAGCGGGTTGAGGTATTCCTGCATGAAGCTGCCATGCGGCTTCACCGCTTCTTTCTTGAGCATGACCTGCGCGATGGAGCTGACGAACACGCCGAGCGCGCCGATGGCGATGTAGGGGATCATCTCAGCGAAGGGCATGGTCGACCGCTTCCTTCGCCGGTTCGGGCTGATCCGCGTCGGCTGCGTCGGCGCGCGAGTACAGCACCACGCCGGCCACGACGATGGCCGCGCCGAGCACCTTCAGGAAGTTCAGCTCCTCTTGGAAGAAGAGCACTCCCCAAACCAGTCCCCAGAACACCGTGATGGCCCGGTTGGAGAACGCCGTGGTCAACGGCAGGCGCTTTATCACCTGCTGCCAGCCGATAGCGTACAGGAACAGCACCGCCAGCACAGCGGCGTAGAGCAGGTAGAATCGCACGTCGTCGAACGCGAACGAGGCGGCCATCTTGCCGAACAGGTCGGTGAGCGAGTACAGCACGAACAGCAGGTGCAGCGAAACGAACGATTTGAGGTTGACGTGCTTCACGATTACCGACCCGCAGAAGCGAAGAACGCGCACGCAGCTTCGATGACGTGCGCGCGATGCTCTTCGGGAAGCGCGTAGTACAAGGGCAGGCGCACCAAGCGCTCGCTTTCCTTCGTGGTGTGACGATCTTCTCCGAAGAACCTTCCGAACTTCTTGCCCGCAACGGAGGAATGCAGCGGAACGTAATGGAACACGCAGAGAACTCCCTGTTCGCGCATGTGCGCGATGAACGCGCTGCGCTGCTCGAGGTCCCTGCACTTGAGGTAGAACATGTGGGCGTTGTGGGTGCAGTCGGGCGGTACGACGGGCAGCGAGCACGCTTTCGCTTCGGCGTACGGGGCAAGCGCCTCGTAGTAGGCGTTCCAAGTGGCCAGACGGTCGTCGTTGATCTCGTCTGCGCGTTCGAGCTGCGCCCACAGATAGGCCGCGTTCAGCTCGCTGGGCAGGTAGCTCGAGCCGTAGTCGACCCAACTGTACTTGTCCACCTGGCCGCGGAAGAACCGCGACCGGTCGGTGCCTTTCTCGCGCAGGATCTCGGCAGCTTCGTTGTAGGAGGGGTCCTTGGTCAAAAACGCGCCGCCCTCGCCCATGGAGTAGTTCTTCGTCTCATGGAACGAGAAGCAGCCGAAGTCCCCGATGGTGCCCAGGGCCTGCCCTTTGTAGGTGCTCATAACGCCCTGGGCAGCGTCTTCGACCACCAGGATGCCGCGGCTGCGCGCGATGCCGTTGATGGCGTCCATGTTGCACGCCACGCCCGCGTAATGCACGACCACGATAGCGCGAGTGCGCTCGGTAATCGCCTGCTCAACCTGATCTTCGTCGATGTTCATGGTGTCGGGGCGTATATCCACGAACACAAGCTTGGCGCCCGCCAGCACGAAGGCGGTCGCGGTGGACGAGAACGTGTAGCTGGGCAGGATCACCTCGTCGCCCGGCTTGATGCGGCACAGGAGCGCCGCCATTTCGAGCGCGGCCGTGCCGCTTGTGGTGAGCAGGGATTTCTGCACGTCGAAGCGCTGCTCGATCCACTCGCTGCAGCGCTTCGTGTAGGGGCCGTCCCCGCAGACGTTCCCGCTTTCGATGGCGTTGCGGATGTAGTCGTACGCTTGCGGCACGCGAGGCGGCTCGTTGAACGTGATCATGAGGATTCCTCGCTTTCAGCGGATGCGTTGTTGAAGGTGGCGGCGCTTGGGGCGCCGGGCCTTGCGGGTCGCCAGGAAGCTTCGCCGACGTCCGTGAAGCTGCCGTCGGCTTTGCGGACGTAGACGTGCGGGGCGAAGCGAATGAAGAACCCGGGCGTGAACGACATCGAATAGGCACCTGCGTGCTTGATGACGATCAGGTCGCCTTCTGCGAGTTCCGCCTCGTTCTCCAGGATGCAGAGCCGATCGCTTTCCATGCAGGTGTAGCCGCAGAGCACTTGGCGTGCCAGGCGGCGCGGGGCGGCTTCGGGATCGTGCCGGACGATCTCGTAGGCGTAGGCGGTCTTCTTCATCTCGTGGTCGATATTGATGCGGGACAAATCGCATGTCACGAATCGATCGTAGGTGGTGTCCTTCGCGTCGAGCACGCGTCCAACGTAGCGTCCGGGGGTGCAGATCACGGCCCCGCCCGGCTCCACCAGCAGCCGCGTGCGCTCGGGGTCGAACGTGGCGGACAGCTCGGCGGCGATGGCCTGGGCGTAAGCGTCGTAGGCTCCGCGGTTCGCTTCGCCTCCGCCGAAGAAGCCTCCGCCGATGTCGACGAATTCCAGGTCAAGGTCGAGTTCGCGAGCTATGACGGCCGCATGGCGCGCAAGGGCGCGGTACACCTCGACCGTGCGGCTGCGCGTGGTCACGTGCATGTGCAGCCCTGCGATGCGCACGTTCGGCCCGATCGCGCGGACGGCCTGCACGGCGCGCGCCAGCTCGCCGTTCTCGTAGCAATAGCCGAAACGTCCGCCCGCGGCTCCCGTGACGGTTTGACCGGGGCAGTGCGACTCGAGGTCGATGCTCGCACGCAGGCCGACGGAAAGCACGCGATCGGTCGTGCGCGCGATCTCCGCAAGCCAGCGCAGCTCGCGCGCCGAGTCCAGGTTGACCAGGCTTCCCTGCTCAAGCGCCGATTCGAAGCGCGCCCGTCCCTTGATGGGCCCGTTGAAGACGATGCGCTGCGGTTCGAATCCGCATGCGAGCGCCAATTCGTACTCCTCGTCCGAGACGGCTTCCGCCATGCAGCCGCACGTGCGCGCCGTGCGAAGAATCCAGGGCAACGGGTTGGTCTTGATCGAGTAGGCAACCTCGGAGGCGGGGCTCCAATGCGCATGCAGCGCGCGGGCGAAGTCGTGGAAGTTGTCCGCCAGCTCCGTTTCGTCGAACACGAAGCAGGGCGTTTCCAGCTGGAAGAGGGATTCGTTCATCGAGAGGCTCCTTCGCCGATTTGGTTCTCGGACGAGACGTTGCAGCGAGTCCTGATCAGAAACTGGGGGTTCTTGTTGGTCGTCATGAACAAGCGGCCGACGTATTCCCCGATCACGCCCATGAACAGCATGATGACGCCCGAGCACACCAGCATGGTCACCATGACCGAGGCCCAGCCCATCGGCATCGTGGGGTTGTGCAAGCGCTCGAAGAACAGCCAGATCGCGCCCACGAGTCCCGCACCGCCCATGAGCAGGCCCAGCACCGAAGCGATGCGCAGCGGCGTTACCGAGAAGTTCAGGATGGTCGACCACAGTCGCAGCAGGCTTTTCAGGGTGTATCCCGACTGGCCTTCCGCGCGGTCGTAATGCTCCACTTCCACGTTCACTATGCGGTCGGTCGTGCGGAATACGAGGCCCTGCACGTACACCGAGGCGCTTGAGTACTCGACCATGACGTCGCTCACGCAGCGGCGCATGATCAAGAAGTTGCTGTCGGTGACGCCTTTCGGGCATCCAGCCAGCACGCGGATGGTGAACATGGCGAAGCGCGAGCCCAGCCTGCGGTACCAGTTCTCCCGATGCTGGCGAAAGGCGGCGAACACCACGTCGACGCCGTCTTCCAGGCCCGCGATGAGCGCGAGGCATTGCGACGGGTGCGTTTGCATGTCGTCGTCCATGAGCATGACCGCATCTCCGCTCGCCTCGCGCAGACCGGCCATGATGGCGTTGTGCTGGCCGAAGTTGCGCATGAGGTCGATGCCCTTCACGCGCTCGTCCTCGGCGCACAGCTTCGAAATCTCCCGGAACGTTCCGTCTTTCGATCCGTCGTTGACCAGGATGAACTCGTAATCATAGCCGGCATTGACCAGCTCGGTGCGGGTCATGCGCACCACGTCGCCGATCATGCGCTCCGAATAGTAGCAGGGGATGACAACGGATATGTTCATGAGACAGGCTGCTCCTTCGCAGTCGTTTCGCTCGCTTGGGATGCGCGGCAGGCGCTGGGAAGCCGGTTGGGCACGGCGAGGTCCTTGCCGTCGGGGTCGGCGATGGAGAAGTTTTCGAACATCCGCGCGCTTGCGGCGTCCAGCTCGCCGTACGACTCCGCTGCAAGGAACGCGCGCGCGGCATAGGGCTGTCCGCCGCGCGCGTTCTTGACCGTTTGCCCTGGTGCGTAGTACAGAAGGGTCTCCTGCACGCAAGGGCCTTGCAGCGCGGCTTGCGCGGCGTCAAGGCTTGCCACGATGCCGTCGCGCGCGTGAAAGTACAGCCCGCAGCTGCATTTCGGCATGGAGCGCGCGTCGTGGGCTTCAAGGCGGCGTGCAAGGGCGTCGCGGTCGAGCGCCGTGTCAAGCAGCAGATCCTCCACGGACAAGCCGGACGCGTATTCCAGCAGCTCGTGCTCGTAGCCGAACACGCGGCCCGTCACCTCGCATACGTGTATGCCCGAGTCGGGGGACCAGAAAAACTGCATGCATAAAGGGCCGTGCTCGATCCCCGCGAACTCGACGATGCGCTGCGCGTATGCGAGCGCATCGGGCAGGACCTCGTCGGTGAAGCGACTCGGGTACACGATCCTGCTGACGTGGGGAAGATCCTCGAACGCGCACACGGTCTTTTCGCGGTCGGCTACGGAAACGGGGAACACGCGCCCGTGCGACGCCCAGGTGATCATGTTGAACTCGTGCCCGCCGTTGTACTCTTCGAGGACCACGCTGTTCGCGCGCCTCGATTCCTCTGCAACCGAGGCAGCCGATTCGATCGCTTCGACTGCGGTGCGCACGACGCGGACGCCGTACGAGCCGTAGGCATCGACCGGCTTGATGACGCAGGGGAAGCGCAGGGACTCGCACGCCCGTTCGACCTGGTCGAGCGGCACGACGCAGCTGTTCGGGTAGGGCACGCCCAACTGGTCGAACATGTTCTTCATGAGCTGCTTGTTCCTGAGGAATTCCAACTTGTCCAGCGAACAGGGGGCGGGAAGGCCCGCCGCATGCGCAACGCGGCAGCCCTCTTCGAACAGCACGTCGGAAAACGAGGTGATCAGCGCGTCGACGGCTTCGTCGCGACATAGGTTGACCAAGGCTTCGGTGTCCGTGACGGGAATCGTGAACGAGGCATCCGCATGCGCGCGAGCGGGGCCGTGCTCGTAGCCGTCGGCCACGAGCACGCGACAGCCGCGTTCCTTGGCGCGTTGCACCAGAAGCGCGAACTCGTCCATCGAGCCGAGTATCAAAAGGGTTTTCCGTTGGTCGTGCATGGGGTTACCTCGAATTCCGTTCGTGCTCTTCTTGCCGCTGCGGGCTTACCTGCACGTCCGCGCGCGCCGATGCCGATGCGGTCGTCTGCGCGCGCCGTACGCGGGTGCTCAGGATGCGACGCACGAGCGCCAACCCGGCAAGCGCGGCCAAGCCGATGCCCGACAGGATCATGCCTTCTCGCAGGCCCGGGGTCAGGTAGCGCAGCTCGATCTCGTGATGGCCGGGTTCAAGCTCCAAGGCCATGAACGCGGTGTTCGCCCGCTTGATTTCGGCGGGCTTTCCGTCCACCGTGGCGGTCCATCCCTTCGAGTACGGCACGCTCAAGAAGAGGGCTTTGGGCTTGCTTGCGTCGATCGAGGCCGTGATCTCGTTCGTGCCGAACTTCAAATCTTCTACCGGGTCGGCTTTCAACGCATCGATGCGGTTCGACATGTTTTTCACAGGCTGGCAAACCACCGACATGTTCGTGAAGCGATAGTCTCCCTTGAGGTCGAAGTGCAGCGTGATCGATGTTTGGGGCTCTTTCGAATACCCCATGTTGACCAGCCATTCGTCCTTGCCGCCGTACAGATGGGAGGCGTTCGTGTAGTTGTCGATCTGGCGCATGCCGGGCGCTTTGTCGGAGCCGAGCCCGATATTGTAGCGTCGGGGTTCGGTCCAGTTCATGTCCTTTTGAAGCAGAAGCGCCTTGCGGAACCAGGCGAGGTTGTCGAATTCCCCTTTGCGCTTGGACTCTTCGACAGGCGACACGCCTTTGAAGTGCAGTCCGTCGACGTAGAAGTACGTCTCGCTGTTGGCGATGCCTTCGAAGCTCAAGGTCAGCGTCGCTCCCGGTTTCAAAACGCGTATCACGCCGTCTTCCACCGAAAGGCCGTTGCTTGCCGACACGACGGAGGGCACCGTGCGGGATTCCTGCTTTCTGTCGGTTGCGGGAAGCGACGACTCGTCGAGCACCACGCCCTGCAGCAGCGCTTCCTGCCGCTGGGCGGGGGAGAGGGAAAGGTACTCGCTGCGGGGAACGTACGAATCGTAGGCGAAGGCCAGCGGCAGGACGTTGGATCCTTCGTGCACCTGGTACGGGATGTCGCGCACGACGCCCGACGCTACGATCTTGTTCGGATCGTCGTACAGGTACACCGGGGGAAAGCCCGCTTTGGTGCTCAGGTAGTATTTCACGCCCATGAGCGACTCCAGGATTGCTCGGCCTCCCAGATCGTTGTACGAGAAGTTGATGTTGGTCCTGTTGAGGGCAAGCTCGGTATGGAAGTCGTCGATGGCGCTGTTGTACGAGCTGTTGTAGAAATCGAAGCCCTTGAGCCCCAGCACCAAGCTGTCGTTGCGCGTGCGCTCGATGGCCGACGAGCTTCCGTCGTAGCGCCACAGCCCGGGAGCGTTCAGGTCCGAGACCAGGTGGTTGGGGGAGTCGGACGTGATGCGGGGGTAGGCGTAGCCCAACGGCGACGAGAGCTTGCCCACGCCGCCTTCGTCAGGGGATACGAAATAGAAGGCGTTCACGGTCAGGCCCGCCGTCAGGCAGCAAACGACGGCCATCCGTCGCGTCTTGGCCGCCATGCCCCGTTGCGCCACGACGAACAGGGTGGCCGCCAAAACGACACCGGCGGCCAGCATGGCCTCGGTGCGCATGGGCGCCACGGCGAAGACGATGGCCCCGTAGGCGATAGACGCGATGACCAGCACCTTTACGGATCGCTTGTCAAGATGGAGCATGCTCGGAAGCATGCGGGCCACAATGAAGCAAACCACCAGGGCGTAAGCCCATACCCAACGGTTGGTGGCGTAGTTCATGCCGTTGAGGAAGCTTCCGACGGCAGGGACCATGAGCATGATGGTGCCTGCGACGAACGCGATCTTGAGCGACGTGTTCTGCCGGCGCTTCGAAAAGAGCAGGACGCAGGAAAGAAACGCCAGTCCGCCGAACCCGATGTAGCAATCGCTCCCGACGCCCGCCATGCTCAGGAACCCGGATGCGAGCGAGGTGTAGTAGTGATGCGAATAGAACAGCGGGACGGTGACCGAGTTGTCGGTGAATCGCTCAAGTCCAAACAACCCGACAAGCGAAGGAACCAGCGCGAAGCAGGCGATCAAAACGCCGATGGCCAGGAGGCCGAAAAAGCGTAGGGTCCAACCAAGGAAACGCACCGCGTTGACGCTTTTCTGCGTTTGGAAGACGCGCACCGCGCAGTAGGGGAGCAGCAGCAAGCACGCCATGTACGAGAAGTAATAGGATATGATGAAGAATGCGGCGACTGCTGCGATGAACGTGTAGGGCCGCTCTTTCGCGATCACCTTTTCCACGCCGAGCAGCAGCAAGGGGAACAAGACGAGCGGCCACGCTCCAGCCGGCCAGTAGGCAACCGCCATCGCGGTGCCGCACAGCGCGTACAGCAAGGCGCCTACCAAGGTGGGGAACCGCCCGATTTTGAAGCGCAAGGCAAGAAGCGAGAACGCAGCTCCGGCCAGGTACAGGCGAAACACCACAAGGAATTGGAAGAGGTATTCCGAATAGCGTTCCGGGCACAGGCCGGAAAGCAGGTTGAGCGGGTCGAAGAACGTGTCGAGCGTGGAGGGAACGTCCATGCCGTAGCCCAGTTCGTGCACCCAAAGCGGAATCTGGAGCCCTTGCCCGGAAAGCAGGTTGCTGACGATTTCCCTCAGCCATTGGCCTTCGTACACGAAGAAGGGATAGTACTGCTCGATGCCGTCGATGTTCCAGATCAAGGCGCGGCCGTTGGACGGGTAGACGAACAACGTGATGAACGCTACAACGATGAAGGCCGCCGTGTAACAGCCGAAGTAGACGCGTCGTTTGCGGGACGGGTCGTTTCCCTCCCAAGCGCGTATGTGCTGCTTTTTGCGCTCGACCCTGCTTCGCAGGCTCGAAGATGCTCGATCCGTGGTTTTGGAGGGCGCCAAATTTGCTCGCTTCTGATATGGAACAATATTCTCGATAAAGTGCACGATTTATCCAATTCTATTCTACTACGGATCTTCGGAACGGAACTCGTGGGAACCGGTCGTTTCCGATTTGTAATTTGCAGTTTGGAAGCGGGCGCGCCTCTCGCTTCCGCAGCGGCTCGGTCTTTTCGTCAAGCGGTTCGCCGTCGAGAACTTAGCTGCGAGCTAATGCTTTTATCGGTACGTTTCCCTAGCATATGCGGCATCTGCCCAGTGAAGGTTTCAAAAACCTCATGAAGAAAGGAACCATATGCGCGAATATCGAAGCTCCGAATACCCGGACGGCATGGGCCGAATGCGGGTCCATGCCCTTCCTCTGCCCTTGTCCGCCATGGCGGTGGCGGGATTTGTCTTGAGCATTGTTGCGCTTGCGCTTTCCGCCGTGCCCATTATCAACAACATCGCGTTTCTTCTTGTGTTGCTGGGCTTGCCGTTCTCTATCGTTGGATTGGTGGCTGCGAACCGCAAGACGAAAAGAGGGAAGGCTTTGGCGATAGCCGGCATCGTGCTTTGCTCGCTGTCGCTCGTCGTCGTGATCGCGTCGCAGAATGCGTACAGCACCGCTGTTGAGGAAGCGTTTTCGGGGCCGAGCGTAACGGGCTCTTCCGATTCGGCTCAGCTGCAGGGCGCTCAGGAGAATACGGCTTCCGCACAAGGGGCTGACTACAGTTCCATGGCGGTTGGCTCGGCAGCCGATTTGAGCAATGGACTGACGGTGAGCGTCGATTTCGTGCAAACCGGACTGGTTAATTACGATGGATCGCCCATTACCGGCGTTACGGTAACCTACGTCAACAAAGGATCGAGCGAGGCGTCGTTCAACATGTTCGACTGGAAAGGCCAGGATGCGAACGGCGCGCAGCGCTCGACAACGGTTTACATGAATGGCGAGAACGCTCTGAGCAGCGGAACGCTTGCGGCGGGAGGAACGGTTTCCGGCAACGTCTACTTTGACGGCGATGTTTCGAAGGTCCTCTACTACTCGTCGGTTTTCAGCAAGAGTTCCCAGGTGGCATGGAATATCTCGTAACGAGGGCCTGCCGTGTTGCGAGGATGCGGGATACGTGCTGATACAATGGAAGCAAGGAAGAAGCGAAAGAAAAGGAAGCGTCGCGTGAAGGAGCCTCTGACCGAAGAACTGCTCGAAGAGCTTCTCGAGGCTCCCGATCCGATACGGTTCGCCGAAGAGAACCACATTGCCACGCGCAGTCTTTCGGATTACTTGGAACAGCTTCTTGACGAAAAGGGTCTTGAGCGGGCTCGCGTCGTTCGAGAGGCGGGTTTGAACGAGACGTTCGGCTATCAGATATTCATGGGCCAGCGAGGCGCTTCGCGCAACAAGGTGCTGCAGCTCGCCTTCGCCATGCGCTTGTCGCTTCGCGAGGCGAACAGGCTGCTGCAAGCTGCCGGATCGAACGGGCTTTACTGCAAGAATCGACGCGACGCGATAGTCATATTCTGCCTTGAGCGCGGGCACAGTCTTCAAAAAACCGATGAAGAGCTGTATCGCTTTGGGGAAGAGACCATTTGCTGACGGGCCGCTGTTCGCTATGGTCCGCTTCCGATCCTTCGGGATCTGCTACCATGGGTTTCACTATGCATGATGAATTGGCCGAACACTTGAACGCGCTCGAGCGGGACGAGTGCTACCGCGTCGACGCGGTTTTGAAGAACGCCGCTCACGAAGTGACCGAGCGGGTATTCTTCGTCGGCGCGAACGGCGCCGAACTCGGCCCGTTCGTCAGGAAGCGGATCGATCGCGCATCCGGCTTGGGAGCCGCCTATCGCAACATGTGCCGCGCGCAAAGGTCGGGCCGCCGTTTCCGCTATCTTCCGCGCATTATCGAATGCTGCGAGGCGGGCGGCGAGTTCGTCGTGATCATGGAGCATGTGGATGGGGAGACGCTTTCGGACGTCGTGTATCGCTGCGATCCTTCCGTAGCCCTCGCCTGTGACGTGTTTCCACGGCTGTGCGACGCGGTTGCGGAGCTGCACGAAGCGTTCGATCCCCCGATCATCCATCGCGACCTCAAGCCTTCGAACATCATGCTCTCTCAAGATAGCTTGACCATCATTGATTTCGGCATTGCGAGATCGTTCAAGGAGGATGCCGAAGAGGACACCTGTCGTTTCGGGACGAGAGCCTATGCCCCTCCCGAGCAATTCGGGTTCGGTCAGACCGATGTGCGCAGCGACATCTACGCGCTGGGCATGCTCTTGTACTTCTGCTTGGCCGAGAAGACGCCCGACGCGAAGGTGCGCAAGGCGAAGTTTCGATCGCCTTTGGTTCCCGAGCCGTTTCGTCAGGTGATCGAGCGCGCCGTTTCGTTCGATCCCGAGGGTCGCTATGCGAGCGTGTCGGCTCTCAAGCAGTCGTTTGCCGACGCGTTGTCGGAGTTTTGCGAAGTGGACCAGGCTCGGCCCGCTTCGGCGGCGACGCGCTCGGCGACGGGGTCCTTGGGAAGCGGGCAGGTTGCGCCTTCGGATGGGAAGGGCGGCGGCCTTGCGCGCATTGGCCGCGCGCTTTCGAAAATCCCGCGGTGGGCGGGCATTGCGTGGGACGTAGCGCTGGCCGTCTTGTTCGCGGCTTTGAGCGTTATGTGCGTCTTGCTGACCGTAGATGCTTCCTTGGGCTCGGCGCAGTATGCAGCCGCTCCTCTGTGGTTGCGCGCGGTTTCTTACGGAAGCCTTGATCTGCTTATCGTGGCGCCGATCCTGTTCGTCTTGAGCGATAGGCGTCCTTTGCGGGCGCTGTTCCCTCCGCTTGAGCGCATAGCGATCGAGCGCGACATGGCCGTATCCCTTGTCGTGGTGGTTATCGGCTTGATCGTGTTCTTTTGGACGGGGTCGCAGATTCCCCCTATCGATAGCATTCGTTGACGAATGTGCCGACCCGATCGGACGAGCGACGGCTTCGATTGGCGGCGCGGAGCAAGGGCTTCCGAACGTGAAATGGCGGAGATGCGTGCGAATCGAACACACCCGAGACGTTCTGCGCGCCTCACAACGGCTTTGAAGGCCGCGGGGCCCACCAGGACCCATCCATCTCCCCATGAAAGATGCGCCGGAACCGGCGCATCGCTATAATACCGCAACTTGATCGGAGCACGCCGACGTTTAGGCGAAAACCCCACATCTACCCGTTCAGGACGCGAACGTCTCCTTCTCGACGCGTCACGCCGTTCGCGTCGAAGTACTCGAGCAGGGGGATGGCGTACTTTCTGCTGGTTTCCATGGCGTCCTTCAGCTCGGCGGCTGTTGCCGGACCGTGCGCCAGCCGGTTTCTCACGGCTTTCTCGAAGGCTTCGAGCGCCGCTGCGTCGAAGCAGAAGTCTTTTCCGACCCGTCGCGCAAGCCCTTGCTTTTCCAAGATTCCGAGCGCCTTGTACCCGAGCGAGGAATCCAGGTCCGCGTGGCTTACAAGGTCGGCGATGGTCGGCGGGGCCCCTGCCGCGCTCGCGAGCGCATCGCCCAGCTTTTTGGCCGCTTGCTCCTCTTTCATGCGCGCACCCGCGCCTGCGCGCGGGTGGCTGACCTCGCCGCCCGCCACCACGGCGGCGCCTTGGGCGACTGCGTAGGCCAGCAGCGCGTCGAAGCAGGCGGCGTCTGCGCGCGGCAGGCTTCTTTGCCGCAGGGCGTCCTTCGCGATTCCCGTGGAATCGGGGTTCTGGGAATGGAACCTCAACAGCTCGTTCTCGATGGTCGAGCGCGCTTTCTGCAGCGTCTGCGCGCTCGCGTAGCGGGTTTGCGGGCCGTCTAGGCGCACGGCTGCGCGCTTGGTTGCCAGCGCTTCAAGCTCGCGCGCGGCCTGCGACGCTTCCAGCCCCGAGGCTTCCGCCAGCTCGTTGGCCAGGATGGGCAGCGTCGCCAGGGAGAATGCCGCCTGGGCCACGGCCGCTTCGTCGTCGGCGCGCAGCGCTTCCAGCAGATGACGGGCAGGCTCGGACAGCGTGGTGGTGCGGCGGGGGTGCGCGCGCAGAATCACGCCGCCGCCTATGACGTGCACCGGGGAGTAGGAGCGGATGACGAAGCGGTCCCGCCATGCGGCGGGCAGGGGCTCGTCGAGGCGGATCTGCGCGAGCGCGCGCTTTCCGAGCGCGAGGCTCGTCCGGCCCTCCATGAGCAGCACGCGCGCCGTGACCTCGCGCGTTCCGTGGGCCACGTGCACGCGCGAGCCGCTTTCCAGGGGTTTCGCGTCTCGGCCGGGAATTCCCAGGTAGGTCAGGTCGGCGTCGAAGCGGTCTGTCGGGCGCATCGCGCCCGGCGTTGCCAGGAAGTCGCCCGGACGCACCTCGGCCGTCGAGAGCGCGTTCAAGTTCAAGGCCACGCGATGGCCGGCTTTGGCGCGCTCGACCGGGCTTCCATGCACCTGGATGCCGCGGATGCGCGTGCGCAGGCCGCCGGGGAGCACCTCGACCTCGTCGCCGACGGACGCTTCTCCGTTCCAAAGCGTGCCCGTCACCACGGTGCCTGCGCCTTTGATGGTGAAGGTTCGGTCGACGGGCAGGCGCAGGTGCGCGCCCTTTTTGACCCGGGACGTGGCGCGCGCGGCGCGAACCAGCTCGTCTTTGAGCGCGTCGAGCCCACGTCCCGTTCGGCTGGAAACGCGTACCACGGGCGCGTCCGCGTACGGCGTGGTCTCAAGGCGGCTGCGGATCTCGTCGGCCATGAACGCCGCCCATTCGTCGTCGACCAGGTCGATCTTGGTCAGCGCGACGACGACCGATGAAATGCCCAGAAGCTCCAGTACGGCAAGGTGCTCGACGGTCTGGGGCATGACGCCGTCGTCGGCCGCGATGCACAGCAGGGCCAAATCGATGCCCGTGGCGCCAGCGATCATCTGGCGCACGAAGCGCTCGTGGCCCGGAACGTCCACCACGCCCATGGTCAAGCCTCCGGGCAGGGAAAGCTGCGCGAAGCCCAGCTCGATGGTGATGCCGCGCTTCTTCTCTTCGGACAGGCGGTCGGGATCGGTTCCGGTGAGCGCGAGCACGAGCGACGACTTGCCGTGGTCGATGTGCCCGGCGGTGCCCAGCACCAAGTCGGGGTGCGACGGCGTGCTCATGAGCAGGTCTCCTTCCGTGCGTCCAGGTTGTTGAAGTAAGCGCCCAGCGATTCGGCTATCGCGGGAAGGTCCTCTTCGCTCAAGGTGCGGGCGTCGAGCAGCACGCACTCCTTCTTGATGCGGCCCACCACCGGAACGGGCGTGCGCTTCACCAGATACTCTTCGCATTCCTGCGCACTGCCCTGCAGGAACGACACGCGTACGGCGAACGTGTCGATGTCGCACATGGGAAGCGCTCCGCCGCCGGCACGCCCGGTTTCCGGCACCACGTCGACGCGGGCGAAGCGATCGGCTACGGTTTTCGATACCTGTTCGCTCAGGCGCTCGGCGCGCGTGCGGACGACGGCCGCGTCCTCCGAGAGCATGCGAAGCGTCGGGACGGCCTGCATGGCTCGCTCGGGGTCCAGGTAAAGGCGCAGCGTCGCCTCGAGCGCGGCAAGCGTCATCTTGTCCAGGCGAAGCGCGCGCGCGAGCGGGTTCTTCTTCAGGCGGTCGATGTGGCGCTTCGAGCCCGCTATGATGCCCGCCTGCGGGCCTCCGAGCAGCTTGTCGCCGGAAAACGAGACCAGGTCGACGCCCGCTTGCAGTGATTCGGCCACCGTGGGCTCGGCGTAATCGCCGAAGCAGTCCAGTCGCAGAAGCGCGCCCGACCCCTGGTCTTCGTAGACCATTACCTCGGGAAGGGGCGGCGTCTGCGGATTGGCGCGCCGGCGTTCGTTCTCGGCGTCGGCGATGCGCCGCAGCTCGCGTATGCCCACGCTTTCGGTGAACCCGACCATGCGGTAGTTCGAGGGATGCACCTTCAGCAGCATGGCGGTGTCCGGGCCGAGGGCGCGCTCGTAATCGGCCGGATGGGTCTTGTTCGTGGTGCCCACTTCCACCATGGCCGCGTTCGACAGCGCCATGATGTCGGGAATGCGGAAGGATCCGCCTATTTCCACAAGCTCTCCGCGGGACACGACGCCCTCGTGCCCTGCGGCGAACTCCGTTAGCACCATCATGACGGCGGCGGCGTTGTTGTTCACGGCGATGGCCGCTTCCGCCCCGGTCAAGGCGCAGATCAGATGCTCCACGTGATCGTGGCGGCTGCCGCGCGCAAGGGCGTTCACGTCGTACTCCAGCGTGGAGTACCCGCGCGCCGCCTCCACGACGGCCTCGACGGCTTCCTCGGCAAGCGCGCTGCGTCCGAGGTTCGTGTGGACCACCACGCCCGTGGCGTTTATCACGCGGCGCAGCGACGGCGCAAGGTTGGCGAGCGCGCGGGCGCAGGCGTCGTCCGCGACGGCGTTCGCGTCCACAGCGGTTCGGCGGCCCGCCAGCACCTCCTGGCGCGCTTCGTCGATGGATGCGCGGGCGCAGTCGGCCAGGATGCGTCGGGGCAGCAGCGCATCGAGCGCGCGCAGCTGCGGCGCGTTGAGCGTTTCCTCCACCTGCGGGAGGGTTCGGAGTATGTCTTGAACGGAAGCGGGTTTCATGGACTGCCTTTCTTTGACGCGCGTGGATCGCGTAAGAGTATACCAAGGCGCGCCCGCGCGCGGCTCCTGGGCCAAGAACCGGCTTGCGGGGCCGCGTCGGCGGTCGGGGCGGCTCGGTTCGGAAGGCTTCGGGGCGCACGAAACGACCTTCCGCAAGCCTTTCCGCCAGATTTCCCGTAGGCGCGGTGCGACGAATGTGCAACAATGCGATGTTGTTCGGTGATCGGGCCTGCAACAGGCTCGGACGGTGAGGAATCAAGGATGAACGGCAACGGTGCTGCGGCCTTCGCCGGGCGAGCGGCGCGTTGTCGGCGACGAGAGAAGGGGATGCGGGCTCCATGAACGTGAGCAACGAGGATTTGAGGGCTCTCAAGCCCGACGCGCTGTCTCCCGCGGAGACGGCGTTGAAGGCCGAAACGCTTGGCAAGACGAAGGCGGCCATGCCGTTGGGCAAGTGCTTCGTCTCGGCGATGCTCGCGGGCGCGTTCATCGCGCTCGGCGGCCTGTACTTCTGCGTGTTTTTGGGCGATCCCGCCATGCCCTTCGCCGTGCAGCGCATGGTGGGCGGCGTGTGCTTTTGCCTGGGTTTGGTTCTGGTGCTGTGCTGCGGCGCCGAGCTGTTCACGGGGAACACGCTTTTGATCTGCGCTAAGGCTTCGCGCAAGATCAGCTGGAGCGCTACGTTGAAGAACTGGACCACAGTGTGGATCGGAAACCTGGTAGGCGCGCTCGTCATCGTGGGGATGGTGTACATGGCGCAGGTGTTTCAGATGAACGGCGGCGCGGTGGGCGAAGCCATGGTGAGCATCGCCGCCGGAAAGGTGTCGCCCGACTGGATCACGCTGTTCTTCAAGGGCATTTTGTGCAACGTCTTGGTATGCTTGGCCGTGTGGATCGGCTTTTCGGCGCGCACGGTTGCCGATAAGGTTCTGGGAGTGCTTCTTCCCGTGTCGGCGTTCATCGCCTGCGGGTTCGAGCACTGCGTGGCGAACATGTTCCTGCTGCCGTTGGGGTTCGTTCTGAACGGCATGGGCTTCGGCGCTGCGGACGCGGTCACGCTAGGCGGGATGCTGGCGAACCTGTCGGCGGCTACCCTTGGCAACATCGCGGGCGGCGTTCTGGTGGGCTTGGCGTACTGGTTCATTTACCGGAAGAAGGAGTCTTAATTGGAGCAAGTTGACGCGCGCGGGCAGGCGTGCCCGCTGCCGGTGGTACGCGCGAAAAAGGCGCTCGCGGCTATGGACGCCGGTCGGCTGGAAGTCCTCGTGGACAATGCGACGGCCGCGGACAACCTGGAATCGCTCGCCCGCGCCCTCAAGTGCACGGCGCACCGCGAGGATCGTGACGACGGGGCGTTCGCGGTGACCTTTTCGAAGGGCGCGGTTGCTGCGGGCGCTTCGCAAGCTGCTCTTGCGGCGGAGCCTGCTGCGGTTTCCGATGCCGGGGCTGCAAGCGCGGTCGTCATCGCGTCAGAGTTCATGGGGTCGGGTGACGACGAGCTGGGCGCGGTGCTCATGAAGGGCTTCGTGTTCGCGCTGACGCAGCTCGACCAGCTGCCTTCGACGGTGCTGCTGTACAACTCGGGCGTGAAGCTGGCGTGCGAAGGGTCGGCTTCGCTCGAGGATTTGACCGCGCTGCAACGCGCGGGGGTCGAGGTTATGAGCTGCGGGACCTGCCTGGCGCACTTCGGCTTGACCGAGCGTTTGGCGGTGGGAGAGGTTACCAACATGTACGCCATCGTCGAGAAGCAAGCGGCTGCCGCTACGGTGATCAGGCCGTAATCGGCTGCGGCAAGGAAGGAAGCGCGCCATGATCTACCTGGACAACGCCGCGACGACCGCGCGCAAGCCGCCCGAGGTCGCGAAGGCGGTCGCCCGCGCCATCGACGGGTTCGGCGGTGCGGGCAGGGGCGCGCATGGAGCTTCGCTCGATGCCGGGTTGGCGGTCTTTCGCGCCCGTGAGCGCCTTGCGCGCCTTCTGGGCGCGGCGGGCCCGGCGCGGATCGCCTTCGCCTGCAACGCCACCGAGGCCCTTAACGCCGCCGTGCTCGGCCTTTTGGAGCCGGGCGCGCATGCGGTTACCACCGCGGCTTCCCACAATTCGGCGCTGCGCCCGCTGTACCGCATGCAGGACGAGCGCGGCTGCGGCTTGTCTATCGTTGACGTGGGGCGGGACGGCTCCCTCGATTACGACGCCTTCGACGCCGCGTTTCGCCCGGACACGAAGCTTGCCGTGGTGACCCATGCCTCGAACCTGACTGGGGACGTTTACGACATCGCCCGATTGGCCCGCATCAGTCACGATCACGGCGCCCTTCTGGTGGCGGATGTTGCCCAGACGGCCGGTTTGCTCGACATCGACATCGAGCGCGACGACATTGACGTTGCGGCGTTCACCGGGCACAAGAGCCTGTACGGCCCGCAGGGCACCGGCGGCCTAGCGGTGGCCTCGCATGTTGAGGTCAGGCCGTTCAAGGTTGGCGGCACGGGCGCGCGCAGCTACGACAGATTCCAACCTGCTCAGATGCCCGACCGTCTGGAGGCGGGCACGCTCAACGCCCATGGAATCGCAGGGCTGGAGGCGGGCTTGGCCTACATCGAGGAGCGGGGCGTCGCGTCGCTTGCCGCCCAAGCGACCCAGCTTGCCCGACGGTTCGAACGCGGCGTGCGCGCCGTTGCAGGCGTGCGGGTGTACGGCGGGGGCGGCGATGCCGGCAGGTGCGGGATCGTCGCGCTCAACGTGGGAGCGTGCGACTCTTCAACGGTGGGCGACATCCTGAACGCCGAGTTCGGCATCTGCACGCGCGCAGGCGCCCACTGCGCGCCACTCATGCATGAGGCATTGGGCACGCGCGAGCAGGGTGCGGTGCGGTTCAGCTTCAGCTCCTTCAACACCGAGGCCGACGTGGACGCGGCGGTTCGCGCCGTGGCCGAGATAGCGGCGGAGGTCGAAGGTCGATGAGGAGCAAGACGCCGAAGGCGGTTGCGACGTTCGCGTCTTCGAGCGATGCGCTGGCCGTGGAGTCGCAGGCGCGCGACGGCGGAATTCCCGGTCGAGCCATTCCCGTGCCTTCGGAGATAGCGGCTGGCTGCGGCATCGCCTGGTGCGTTCCGGCGGCAGAGCGCGACGTGCTCGAAGCCGCGCTGCGGGAGCGCGGCTTGGCTTTCGAGGGCATGCACGAAGTCTACCTGTACTGAGAACGTCGAGCGGTTTCGGATCGACGTTGCTCGACGCGCGCTCAAACCATCCTGATGCGTCCCGCTTCGCCCACTTCCACCCAGCCGATGCGCGAGGGCGCGCGCCCCGTCCTTTGCTCGAACGCTTCCGAGAACGCGTCGGCTTCGTCTGGGCTGACGGCCACCAGCAGGCCGCCTGAGGTTTGCGGATCGCACAGAACGCCCATGCGGTTGTCGAATTCCTCGTCGTCCAGGCCCTCTGAAGACACGTACGCGCTGGCCCACTCGATGATGCCGAAGCTCTTCCCGGGTCGGCAGTAGTCGCAGGACAGCTGGTACACGCCGTCGAACAGGGGCAGCGCGTTCCAGTCGAGCCGGGCGGCAGCCCCGCTTGCGGCAAGCATCTCGTGAAGGTGCCCTGCCAACCCGAATCCGGTCACGTCGGTGGCGGCGTGGACGTTCGCTTGGAGCATGGCGCAAGCGGCGTCCTTGTTGAGTTCCATCATGGAGTCAATGACGGGCCGCATGCCCGCTTCATCGACCAATCCGGCGCGATAGCCCGCGTTCATGATGCCCGATCCCAGCGTTTTGGTGTAGAACAGCACGTCGCTCGGCTGCGCCCCGCCGTTGCGCACGATGCGGTCGGGATGCACGGTTCCGAAAACCGAAAGCCCGTATTTGGGCTCGTCGTCTTCGATGGAATGGCCGCCCACCACGAACGCTCCGGCTTCGCGCACCTTGTCGGCCCCTCCGCGCAGCACGTCGCTTACCACGTTCGTGCCCAAGCTGCAAGGGAACGCGAGGATGTTGAGCGCCGTCAAGGGCTTGCCGCCCATGGCGAACACGTCGGAAAGAGCGTTCGCCGCTGCGATGGCTCCGAATTCGTAAGGGTCGTCCACGACGGGCGTGAAGAAATCCAGCGTGAGCACGGCGGCCGTTTCGTCGTCGAGGCGGTACACGGCGGCGTCGTCGGACGTGTCGAATCCCAGCAGCAGATCGGCGTCGGGCGGCGGCGCGATGTCCTTCAATATGGCTTCGAGGTCACCCGGACCCCACTTCGCTGCTCAACCGCCTTTTTCGGTCAGGCGGGTTAAGCGTATGCGCTCGGTTTCGCTCATGATGCGTCGCTTTCTGCTCATCGGCCGCCGCGTCGGGCGGCGCGTTTCGGTCGAGTATAGCATGGGCGGCGAACAGCGACGCGCGTACCCGCCGGGCGAGCGTCGACCTGGGGCTGACGGTGGGATTCGCGCCCGTGGCGCCGAAACGCGACCCGGAAGCGAGCCTCGCGGAACCCGGCTCCGTCCCGGTTTCGCTCGTTCTGTCAAAACAGGCGAGTTTTGCTGATCCTCGAATCAGGATAAAAGGTGCTGACAAGCTCGTGACCAGGTGCGATGCAAAGCACCTTCAGCCGGCAGCTTCTTCAAAGGCGGAAAACCGCCGCAAAACTCGCCCGTTTTGACAGGGTGCCACTATGATGCCCGTCGCAGCCTCCGGGAACGCCGCCGCGGCGCTCTCCGCAACCTCTGTGAACGCGGTCGGACCGCGTTGGGCTCGCCTTGTTCGCTAGCTTCGGCGGTGTTGCGGCGGTTGCGGCCGAGTGCCGCCTGCCCGGATGCCTTCCTCTGGCGCGAAGCCTCGTAGTATCATGGGTAGCCGACAACAGGAGGAGACGCCCATGAGGATATTGACGATCAGCGCGCAGAAGCCGGACAGCACGGGCAGCGGCGTGTACCTGGCCCAGACCGTGCGCGCGTTTCGCGCCGCCGGCCATGAAGTCGCGGTGATCGCGGGCGTCGACGCGGACGACGATCCCGCGCTTGGCGAGGGCGTCTTGTTTCATCCGGTGCGCTATCGTACGTCCGACCTGCCGTTTCCCGTGTGCGGCATGAGCGACCAGATGCCGTACGCCTCCACGCGCTACCGCGACATGACGACGGATATGACGGCTTGCTTCGAGGCTGCGTTCTCGGCCGCCATCGCCGACGTGGCGCGTACGTTCGAACCCGACCTGGTGATCTGCCACCACCTGTACCTGGTTGCCGCGGTGACGGTGGAGGCGGGCTTGCCCTGCCCGGTGACGGCGGTGTGCCATTCCACCGACCTGCGCCAGATGCGCAGCCACGGTTTGGAGCGCGAGCGCATCGTGTCGGCCGTGCGCGCGCTCGATCTGGTGTTCTCGCTGCACGAAGCGCAGAAGCGCGAGATCGAGGACGTGTACGGCGTGCCCGCCGAGCGCATTCGGGTGGTGGGCACGGGCTACGATCGCACCGTGTTCCGCGAAGATCCGAACTCTCGCACGGTCGATCGCGCCGAGGTTGCCTACGTGGGCAAGATCAGCCGGAAGAAAGGCGTGGAGAGCCTGCTTCGGTGCTTGGATCTTCTGTCCCTGCCGAAGGGTCGGCTTGCAGTGCGCTTGGTGGGCGGCCATTCGACGGAGGACGAGCTTGCGCGCATGCGCGCGCTTGCAAAGGAAGCGCGCTTTCCCGTGGAGTTCGCGGGCAAGGTGGATCAGGACGAGCTGGTGCGCACGTACCAGAGGGCGCACGTGTTCGTGCTTCCCTCGTTCTACGAGGGCTTGCCGCTCGTGGTGATCGAGGCGCTTGCCTGCGGGTGCCGGGTGGTGGTCACCGACCTGCCCGGCATTCGGGAATGGCTGGACGAATCGGTGCCCGGCGCGCCCGTAGCGTACGTGCAGCCGCCTCGCATGGTTGGGGTCGATGAGCCGGTGCAGGAGGACCTGCCCGCGTTCGAGCAACGGCTGGCTCGCGCCATCGAGCGCAGCGCGCAGGAAGCGCTGCAGCCCGCGCGCTGCGAGGACGCTCCCGTCGACATGGCGCGCCTTTCGTGGAATGCGCTCGGAGCGCGCATGTTGGAGCTTGTCGCCGCGACGTCATTGCAGGTCGGTGCGGCGGCTCTCTGACGTGGGCGGGCAGTATATCAGGTACGGTATCGTGATCAGCGCCACGTCGCGGCGCTCTATCAGCTCGGACTCCAGAAGCAGCGTGGTCTGATTGTGCAGCGGCATCTGCCATGGTTTCGTCACCAGTTGGGGCATGACGATGGTGAGCGTCTCGTGCTTTTCCAGGAGCGCAAGCCGTGCATCGATGTGGTTGATGAGGACTTCCTGAACGTTGCGGTAGGGGGCTTTCTCGATGACGAGCGGCGCATCGACCCCCAGCCTTTGATAGTCGGCCTTGAATCGTCGCGTGGCGGCCGCGCTGACTTTCACGTGGTACACCTCGATGTCGTTGCTCAGGCTTCGCGCGTAGTTGAGCGTTTTGATGAACGGCCGGTTGACGGAGTAGGCGGGCACGACCACGTGGGTGCGGGGTATGTCCACCTGCAAAAGCGCACGGGCCTTCTCGTCGTCGTGGATGGCCAGGCTTTCCTTGACGTCGCGGTAGTGCCTGTTGATGACTGACATGACGGCGACGATGCAGCCGATGGCCACCAGCGAGATCCATGCCCCGGCGAAGAAGTTCGTGGTGATGATGACGACGAACACGCCTGCTGTGACAATCGCTCCGAAGCCGTTGATGCTGGCGCGACGAAGCCAGGGACCCGTGCGGTTGCGCCGCCAATGGACGACCATGCCGCCTTGGGCGATGGTGAACGACAGGAACACGCCGGCCGCGTACAGCGGGATGAGCATGTGCGTGTCCCCGGAGAACGCCAGCACCAAAACGATGGCGAATGCCGAGGCGAACAGGATGCCGTGCGTGTACACGAGCCGCGATCCCTTGTCGGCGAAGCGCTTCGGAAGGAATCCGTCGAGGGAGAGCAGGGACATGAGCTGCGGCAGGCCGTTGTAGGCGGTGTTGGCGGCTAGAAGCAGGATGAGCGCCGTGGCCGCTTGGATCACGTAGAACATGATGCTGTCCGCCCCGAACACGCTGGTGGCGATCTGCGCCACCACGGTCATCTCGGAAGACGGCGTGACCTGGCAGAGCATCGCGAGCAGGCACACGCCGCCGAAGATGACCAGCACCACGATTCCCAGCAGGTTCAAGGTCGCCTTGGCGTGCTGGCGCGCCGGAGCCGCGAAGTTCGGCACGCTGTTGCTGATGGCCTCGACGCCGGTGAGCGCGGAGCATCCCGAAGAGAACGCTCTCAACACGAGGAACAGCGTGAGGTCGCCCGTTGTTTGGGAGAGGGCCGCCGCCTGCTGAACCGGCGTGGTCAGGCCGAGGGCCGACTTGACCACGCCGGTCACGATCATGACCAGGACCGATGCAATAAAGAAATAGGTGGGCAGCCCGAACATCTTCGACGACTCGCGCAGGCCGCGCAGGTTCCCGATCGTCATGAGCACGACGAACGCCACGATCAGGGGGACTTTGAAAGGGGTTGCCGCGGGCAGGGCCGACGTGACGGCCGCCGCGCCCGAGCACGAGCTCACGGCGATGGTGAGCACGTAGCCCAGGATGAGGCCCGAAGCCGCCACGAGCGACGGGACGCGCCCCAGGTTCTCGCGCGCCACGCTGTAGGCGCCGCCGCCTTGAGGATAGGCGTCGATGACCTGGCGGTAGCACAGCACCAGCATGAACAGGAGCGCGATGATGGCTCCGGCCACGCCGAGCATGGGCGTGTAGCTTGCCAGGGCGAGCACGGGAACCAAGACCAGGAGGATTTCCTCGCAGGCGTAGGCGACCGACGAGATCGCGTCGCTCGAAAGGACCGGCAGGCCCCATACCACGCCGTATTTCTGCGACTCGATCTCCGAGCTTTTGAGCGGCTCGCCGATGAGCCGATACTTCAACGCGTTCGCGTTCAACATGACCCTCCTACCGGTTCGCCTCGGGACGTTGCGCTCGAGGCGGCGAAACCCCTCAGTTCGAGGTGATGACGGTCTACTCCTATTTCCCCGTACGGTCAAGATGCGAAACGGTGCGTGTGCGGCATCTTTTCGGCTGCGCACACGCCGTTCGCCGCGCAGTTCAGCGAGGCTTTTGAACTGGTTTTGCATACATTCCCCGTAAATCTTGAATAAAGGGGTTACCAAATCGCGGAAAACCGCATATACTTCCACCAGTCCTTTAAAAGCGGTACAGAGAGACCGACAAGGTAACAACTTAGCAGCGTTCACCCGAACAAGAACGCGCATGCTGTAAGCCTTTGTCTGTCGCGGAGGCTTTTTTCATGCCCTCGCGCAGACGCCGCCAACTCGGGGGCGACGCGGGTCGGCGCGAGCCGAAAAAGCGAAACCCGGCGGTGACCTGGTCCGTCTGTACGCACTCGACGAAAGAAAGGGTGTGTATGAACGACGTAAGCACGGTCAAGACCGTCTGCATGGATGCAGACGAAATCGAGCGGTCGCTGACGCGCATCGCGCATCAGATCCTCGAGACCAACAAGGGCGCGGACAACATCGCGCTCGTCGGCATCGTGACGCGGGGCGATCTGCTCGCGAAGCGCCTGGCCGAGAAGATCGAGCAGATCGAGGGTGCCAAGGTGCCGCTCGGAAAGCTCGACATCAGCTTCTATCGCGACGACTTCGCGACGCATCTCTCTCCCGAGGTGCATTCCACCGACATCTTCTTCGACCTCGACGGCAAGACCGTCGTGCTGGTGGACGACGTCCTGTACACGGGCCGCACCATCCGCGCCGCGCTCGACGCGCTCATGGACATCGGCCGCCCGGCTGCCGTGCAGCTGGCGGTGCTGGTCGATCGCGGGCACCGCGAGCTTCCCATCCGCGCTGACTTCGTGGGCAAGAACGTGCCTTCTTCCTCCGAGGAGAACGTGCGCTTGTTTCTGGAAGAGGCCGACGGCAAGTCCGAAGTAGAGATTCTTGAAATGGCTCCGGGCTCCCGCGCGGGTTCGGCACCGCTGGGGGGTGAATAGAGATGGGCTTCAACCACAAGCACCTGATCGACATCACGGAGTATTCCGCTGACGATATCATGACCGTCCTGGAGACGGCTGTCCGCTTCAAAGAGGTCAACGAGCGCCGTATCAAGCAGGTGCCCACGCTCAAGGGCGTGACCGTGGTCAACATGTTCAACGAACCGTCCACGCGCACGCGCTCCTCGTTCGAGATCGCCGAGAAGCGCCTTTCCGCCAACAGCTTGAACTTTGGCGGCAGCTCGACCTCGCTCGTGAAGGGCGAGAGCCTGGTGGACACGGTGGAAACGCTGTGCGCCTACAAGATCGACATGATCATCGTGCGCGACAAGCACGCCGGCGTGCCCCGCAAGATCGCCGACGTGTCCGGCGCCCACGTCATCGACGCCGGCGACGGCAAGCACCAGCATCCTACCCAGGCGCTTTTGGACCTGTACTCCATCTGGGAGAAGAAGGGCGACCTGAACGGCCTCAAGGTGGGCATCGTGGGCGACATCGGCCACTCCCGCGTGTGCGGCAGCCTGATCCCCGCGCTCAAGATCATGGGCTGCGAAGTGACCGTGGTGGCGCCGCGCACGCTCATGCCTGCCCGCCCCGACGTTCTGGGTGCCGACCATGTGACCACGAACCTCGACGAGGCGCTGCCCACCCTGGACGTGGTGTACATGCTGCGCATCCAGCGCGAACGCCTGGAGGGCGCGCCGTATCCCAGCCTGCGCGAGTACAACCAGCTGTTCGGCCTGACCCGCGAGCGCGAGCATCTGATGAGGCCCGATGCGCTCATCTGCCACCCCGGCCCCATCAACCGCGGCGTCGAGCTTGACAGCTACATGGCCGACCATCCGAACCGCTCGGTCATCCTCGACCAGGTCTACGCCGGAATACTCACCCGTATGGCTGAAATGTATCTTCTTCTCGGAGGGAGCGAAGATGGCTTTGCTGCTTAAGAACGCCCGTGTGATCGACCCGCAGGTGGGTCTGGACGAAACGGCCGACATCCTGGTCCGCGACGGCAAGATCGTCGAGGTGGGCCAAGGCCTGACCATGGAGAAGGGCGTCGAGCGCGACCTTTCCGGCAAGATCGTGGTTCCGGGCCTGGTGGACATGCACGTGCATCTGCGCGAGCCCGGCTTCGAGCAGAAGGAAGACATCGCTTCCGGAACGCGCGCGGCGGCTCACGGCGGCTTCACGGCGGTGTGCTGCATGCCCAACACCAAGCCCATCATCGACAACGCGCTGGGCGTGGAGTACGTCAAGTCGCGCGCAGCCGCAGTAGGCAAGTGCCGCGTGCACGTGTCGGGCTCTTGCAGCCAGGGGCTCAAGGGCGAGACGCTCTCCGAAATGGGCGACATGGTGGCTCATGGCGCGGTGGCCTTCACCGACGACGGCCGCGGCGTGCAGGATGCGGGCATGATGCGCCGCGTCATGGATTACGGCGCGATGTTCGACAAGGTCATCATGAGCCATTGCCAGGACGAAGACCTGGTGGGCGACGGTCAGGTGAACGAGGGCGTTGCCTCTACGCGCTTGGGCATGCTGGGTTGGCCGGCGGAAGGCGAGGAGCTGCAGATCTCCCGCGACATCGCGCTGTGCCGCCTGACGGGATGCCCGCTGCACATCCAGCACATCACCACGGCTCGCGGTCTTGACATGGTGCGCGCGGCGAAGGCCGAAGGCCTGCCCGTCACCTGCGAGGTCACGCCTCATCACCTGTTCTTGACCGAGGACGCCATCGGCGACGACTACAACACCTTCCTTAAGGTGAACCCGCCGCTGCGCACGGCCGATGACGCGGCCGCGCTCATCGAAGGCGTGAAGGACGGCTCCATCGACGCCATCGTAACCGACCATGCGCCGCATGCCGCATGGGAGAAGGACTGCGAGTTCGAGATTGCCATGTTCGGCATGACCGGCCTGGAAACCTCGCTTTCGCTGATGATCACGAACCTGGTGGCAACCGGCGCGATCGACTACGCGAAGCTCGTCGAAGTGATGGCCGTTAACCCGCGCGCCATCCTGCGCGTGGAGCCGGTCAAGATCGAGGCGGGCAGCACGGCCGACCTCACGGTGATCGATCCCGAGGCCGCCTGGACGGTCGAGGTCGACGGCTTCGTCTCGAAGGCGAAGAACTCCGGCTTCATCGGCGCCGAGTTGAAGGGTCGCGCCACCGACGTCTACGTGGGCGGCTACGCAACGCTCGAGGACGGCGCGATCGTCGAATAGGACGCTTCAGAATCGAACCGGGGCCATACCCTGATGACGCGGGCTCGCATCGAACGGTGCGAGCCCGCGGTACGTTGCGGCCTGGATGCGAGCCTTGTTCGCGAGTGCGCCCGACGCTGTCCGGCTGCCGTTGATGCATGCCCCGTTCGCCCGGCAGTGCTTTCGATTGCCGCCAATGCGCGCCCGGCTGCCGTCCAGTCGCGCCCGACGCCTCTTCCCGACCGTTTTCTTATCCGCACTCGAAGCTGCGCGCGAAAAACCGCCTTCGCTGGCAGGTTTTGACGGTTAGGGGTCGTCGAGTTGGCCTCCGCGTTCGCCGTCGCTTGGCTTGCTTTTCGTTTGACCTGATCACAGCATCGCCCTACGACGCATCGCAGGCGCGTGCGTTCGTGTTGCCGGATCAAACGACCCCTAAACGCAAAAACCTGTCAGCGAAGGCGGTTTCTCGTGCGCAAGTCAGCGGAGCGCTCGCGGCTTCGCGCGCAAACCTTTGGATTCCCGCAGCTTCGCATCGTCGTCTCGTTGCATTCCAAGCAAAATTAAATTGAATAAAATCGTTACAAAATGCAAAAATATTGCATTTATAATTAACAAAATTCAGTAAAAGAGTATACTGACCTTCAACCTTTAAGGCGGTACGGAGAGACCGACAAGGTGCGCAGCATAACTTTCCCAGAACCACCTGCGCCTTCGTTTACGACGGAGGCGTTTTCTGTATATGCTGCCCGAGCGGAAGGAAGATTTTGAGCGAGATTGCGAACAAGCTGCTAGAGGGTACGTCGAAGCCCGTGTCGCGTCCGGCGGCGTTGGTGCTGGAGGACGGCGCGGTGTTCCGCGGCACGGCGTGCGCCGCCGAAGGCGAGGTGTTCGGCGAGATCTGCTTCAACACGTCGCTCGAGGGCTACCTCGAGGTGATAACCGACCCGTCCTACGCAGGCCAGATAATCACCATGACGTATCCGCAGATCGGAAACTACGGGGTGAATCCCGATGACGCCCAGGCGGGCAGGCCTGCGTTGCGCGGCCTTGTCGTGCGCGATATATGCGCGACGCCGTCGAACTGGCGCAGTACGGTCACGCTCGCAGACTACCTGCGCGAACACGGGGTGGTGGCCGTGGAAGGAGTGGACACGCGCGCGCTCGTGCGTCACGTGCGCGATTGCGGCGCGCAGCGCGCGGTGCTCTCGACCGTCGACGCCGACGAGGCGAGCCTTCTGCGCAAGGTACGTGCGAGCGCGTCGCTCGTGGGGCAGAACCTGGCGGCTACCGTGTCGTGCGGGAAGCCGTACGCCATGGACGCGGACGACCTTCCCGCGAGCCACGCGTTCGCCGTCGCTCCGGCTGCGTCCGCGCGACATCGCGTGGTCGCCTACGACTGCGGCGTTAAGAGCTCGATCCTTCAGAATCTCGTACGCTCGGGCTGTGAGCTTACGGTTGTACCGTGGGATATGCCGGCGGAAAAGGTGCTGGCCATGGAGCCTGACGGCGTGTTCCTGTCGAACGGTCCCGGCGACCCCGAGGCTGTGGAGGGCACTTACTCGCAGGTGGGGAAGCTGCTGGGCAAGGTGCCGGTATTCGGCATCTGCCTGGGGCACCAAATGATCTGCAAAGCTGCGGGCGCGCAGATCGAGAAGCTCAAGTTCGGCCACCGCGGCGGCAATCATCCGGTGATGAACCTGCTCACGGGCCGCGTAGAGATCACTGCGCAGAACCACGGGTTCGGCCTGGTGTTTTCCAGCTTGGGGCCGCTTGTTCCCGCGCTGTCGGGCGGCTGCGCGAACCATTGCGACGACCTGCGCTTCTGGGCGCGCGATAAGGTTGCCCCTGTTGTGATGAACGATCGCTTCGGCCGCATTCGCCTCACGCACGTGAACCTCAACGACGGCACGGCGGAGGGCGTCGCGTTTCTGGATTTGCCTGCGTTCAGCGTGCAGTACCATCCCGAGGCGTCGCCCGGGCCGACCGACGCGCACTACCTGTTCACCGCGTTTTCGCGCTTGATGGATTCCGCAGTGACGAGCGAGGGCGGTGCGCTCGACTCCCGTGAACGTGCGAGCTACCTCGACATCGACATCGCCGCCGACCGCCTTGTCGGCTGGTCGTTCGCTGAGATGGAAGGAGACCGTCATGCCTAAGCGCACGGACATCAAGACCATCCTGGTCATCGGGTCCGGCCCGATCGTCATCGGCCAGGCGTGCGAGTTCGACTATTCGGGCGCGCAGGCGTGCAAGGTGCTCAAGGCGGACGGCTACCACGTGGTTCTGGTGAACAGCAATCCGGCCACCATCATGACCGATCCGGGCTTGGCCGACCGCACCTACGTCGAGCCCATCACTGCCGAGTTCGTCCAGAAGATCATAGAGAAGGAGCGCCCCGATGCCCTGCTGCCCACCTTGGGCGGCCAAACCGGCTTGAACACGGCCGTCGAGCTGGCGAAGTCGGGCGTGCTGGATGCCTACGGGGTTGAGATGATCGGCTGCGACCTGGCGGCCATCGAGCGCGGCGAGGATAGAAAGCTCTTCAACGAGTGCATGGCCGAGCTGGGAATCGAGACCGCTCGGTCGGGATACGCGTACTCGCTGGACGATGCGTTCGGCATCGTGGCCGATCTGGGTTATCCGGTGGTGCTGCGCCCGTCGTTTACCATGGGCGGCGCTGGCGGCGGCATAGCCCATGATGCGGTCGAGCTGGAATCCATCGTCAGTCAAGGGCTGGAGCTATCCCCGGCGGGCGAAGTGCTCGTGGAGGAGAGCATCGAGGGCTGGAAAGAGTTCGAGATGGAGGTCATGCGCGATCGCGTTGGCAACGGCATCATCGTGTGCTCCATCGAGAACTTCGACCCGATGGGCGTGCATACGGGCGATTCCATTACGGTGGCTCCTGCCCAGACGCTTTCCGACGTGGAATACCAGCGTATGCGTGCCGCGTCGCTTGCCATCCTCGAAAAGATCGGCGTGGAGACGGGCGGCTCTAACGTGCAGTTCGCCGTGAACCCCGACAACGGCCGCATGATCGTCATCGAGATGAATCCGCGCGTTTCGCGCTCGTCGGCGCTTGCGTCGAAGGCCACCGGATTTCCCATCGCGAAGGCGGCGGCGAAGCTGGCCGTGGGCTACACGCTCGATGAGATCGTCAACGACGTGACGCTTGCCACGCCTGCGTGCTTCGAGCCTTCCGTCGACTACTGCGTGGTGAAGGCGCCGCGCTTCGCGTTCGAGAAGTTCAAGGGGGCCGACGACACGCTGTCCACCCGCATGAAGGCTGTCGGCGAGATCATGGCCATCGGCCGCACGTTCGAGGAGGCGCTCGGCAAGGCCCTGCGCTCGCTCGAGAACGGGCGCGCAGGCCTCGGCGGCGACGGCGAGGGTGACGAGGCCGTCGTGTCCGACGCAGCGCTCGAAGACCTCGTGGCGCGCCCCACGGCCGAGCGCGTCTTCTACCTTGCCGAGGCACTGCGCCGCGGCTGGACGGTGGCGCGTGCGAGCGCGGTGAGCCGCGTGGACCCCTTCTTCGTCGCGCGCATGGCCGACATCGTGCGCGTGCAGGAGAACCTGCGCGGCATGGCTTTGGACGAGCTGGACGCCGACGCGTTCTGCCTGCTCAAGCGCATGGGGCTGTCGGATGCCCAGATCGCGCACCTTACGGGATCCGACGAGCTCACCGTGCGCACGTGCCGCAAGCTTCTGGGTGTGAGACCCGCGTTCAAGACCGTCGACACCTGCGCGGCCGAGTTTCCCAGCTCCACGGCCTACCACTACAAAACCTACGATGCGGACGAGACCGAGGTCGCGCCCAAGACGCGCAAGCGCGCGATGATCCTGGGTGCGGGCCCGAACCGCATCGGCCAGGGCATCGAGTTCGACTACTGCTGCGTGCATGCGAGCTACGCGCTCGCCGAGGCCGGCTTCGAAACCATCATGGTGAACTGCAACCCCGAGACCGTGTCCACCGACTACGACACGTCCGACAAGCTGTACTTCGAACCGCTCACGTTCGAGGACGTCATGGACATCGTGGACGTCGAGCGCCCGGACGGCGTGGTGGTGACGCTGGGCGGCCAGACGCCGCTCAAGCTGGCGAACGCGCTGGCCGCGGCGGGCGTGCCCATCATGGGAACGCCGCCGGAGGCGATCGACCTGGCCGAAGACCGCGATCGCTTCAGCGCAATCCTCGACGAGATGGCCATCGCCTATCCGGCGGCCGGCATGGCCTCGACCTACCGGGAGGCATGCGTCGTGGCTGACCGGATAGGGTTCCCCTTGCTCGTGCGCCCCAGCTACGTGCTGGGCGGGCGCGGCATGGGCATCGTATACGACGGCGCCCAGCTGGAGAAGTACATGGCCGAGGCCGCGAAGATCTCGCCCGACCACCCGGTGTACCTTGACCGCTTCCTCGAGGGCGCGGTGGAGGTGGACCTCGACGCGCTGTGCGACGGCGAGCAGGTGTACGTGGGCGGCGTGCTCGAGCACATCGAGATGGCCGGCATCCACTCCGGCGACTCGGCCTGCTGCACCCCGCCGTTCGCGCTGTCCGAGGCGCTGGTGTCGCAGCTGCGCTCTATCGCGCGCGACCTGGCGCTGCGGTTGGGCGTAGTGGGCCTCATCAATATCCAGTTCGCCATCAAGGACCAGGTCATCTACGTCATCGAGGCCAACCCGCGCGCCAGCCGCACCGTGCCGTTCGCGTCCAAGGCCACGGGCGTGCCGCTTGCGAAGATGGCCGCGCGCATCATGGCGGGGGAGAGGATCGCCGACCTGGGCCTGCCGCCCGACAACCGCCGTCTCGAGCATTACAGCGTGAAGGAGGCCGTCATGCCCTTCGGCCGCTTCCCCGGTGCGGACACGGTGCTCGGCCCCGAGATGAAGTCCACCGGCGAGGTCATGGGCATCGCCGGCAACTTCCCGGCCGCGTTCGCCAAGACGCAGCTGGCTATCAGCTACGCGCTGCCCGAGGGCGGCACGGTGTTCGTCAGCGTGTGCGACCGCGACAAGCGCGCCATCGTGTCCATTGCGCGCGACATCGTGCGCCTGGGCTTCAAGGTGGTGGCCACGGGCGGCACGGCCCGCGCCCTGCGCGCGGCGGGCGTGGACTGCGAGGAGGTGAAGAAGGTGCACGAGGGCACCCCCAACGTGCTCGACCGCATCGCTGCCGGCGAGATAGCGCTCATGATCAACACGCCGTTCGGCCATGCCACGCGCGCCGACGGCTACGAGCTGCGCTTGGAGGCCGTGAAGCACGGCGTGACCCACGTCACGAACCTGGCCGGCGCCCAGGCCATGGTGGCCGGCATGGAGATGGCGCGCGCAAACGGCCTGTCCGTCGTAGCCTTGCAGGATCTTCCCCAATGGGAGCAGCCAGTGAGCGCGTAAAGCTGCGAGCCGAGCTGCCGCCGCGCCTGTTCGTCGTGCGCGGCGGTTCGGCTTTTCGGCGGGAAGGGCGCGCCGTGCTCGGATGGGGTTGGGAAGGTTGCTCGATTTCCGCCGAAGGCCGCCGATGCTGCCGATGGGCCGCGTTCGCCAGGGGCAATGGGGGCGTTGCGCGCGAAAAACCCTCTTCGCTGGCAGGTTCTGACGGTTTGAGGTCGTCGAACGGCCCCCTTGCTTGGCCGTCGTTCGGCTTGCTTTTCGTTTTGCCTGGTCACAGCGTCGGTTGGTTGCCACCCGCTTTTGCGGGCGCTTGGCCCGTCGGATCAAACGACCTCAAACCGTCAGAACCTGCCAGCGAGCGCCGTTTTTCGCGCGCAAGCCCGTGGCGCGCGGTAGCGGCGGGGCGCTTTGCGGGGCATGGACGGCCGGGAGACGGACCGCCCACCATAAACAACCTAACGCGGCGACGGGCCGGGCCGATACGCGGGGCATGGGCGGCCGGGGCTCGCGAATCGACGTTCGAGAGGCGAACGGAAGGGCGGCGGCTTTGCGGTGCGAGCGCGCGTCGCCGCGTGCGGTGCGGACGATCGGCGCGAAGCCGCCGCAACACTCTATATAATGGTAGGCGGCGGCCTTGCCCACGAGAGGGACAATCCCGCAGCTTCCATGCGCTTCCCGTGCATTTCGGCACTTCAACGGCTCGGCGGGCACGTCAATGGTACAATCATCGGCCAGAAGATGAGACGTGGGGCCGCGCGCGGCCCGGGGGCATGAAAGGACCAACGTGGCGCTTGTCAACGAGCGGGCGCGCATTCTGGGGAACGAATGCGTCGGCCCGAACCTCTATCTTATGCAGCTTTCGTCGCCTGCAATCGCAGCGGCCATCGAGCCGGGGCAGTTCGTTCACATGAAGGTTCCGGGCATGGAGGCGCACATCCTGCGCCGACCGTTCTCGGTGTACGCGCGCGACGCAGCCGAAGGCACGCTCGACGTGCTGTACCAGGTGGTCGGCTTCGGCAGCGACCACATGACGCGCCTCGTGCCGGGCGAATGCGCGGACGCCGAGCTCATCGGGCCCGTCGGCCGCTCCTGGCAGCCGGCCGCCGGCGCGAAGCGCGCGCTTTTGGTGGGCGGCGGCGTGGGCGCGGCGCCTTTGTTCATGCTGTGCGAGAGCCTGGTCGAGGCCGGCGTGCGCACGGACGTGGTGCTGGGTGCGCAGACCGAGGCGGCGCTCACGTGCCGCGGGCGCTACGAGGCGCTGCTGGCCGAGCCGCCGCGCTGCGCGACCGACGACGGCAGCTTCGGTCGCGAGGGTTTCTGCACCTCGCTCGTGTCCGAAGCGCTGGCCGAGGCTTCGGCTTCGGGTGAGCCGTACGACTACCTGGCCGTATGCGGCCCCGAGCCCCTGATGAAGATCGTGGCCGGCATGGCCGCCGACGCGGGCGTGCCCTGCGAGCTCTCGATGGAGAAGCGCATGGCCTGCGGCGTGGGCGCCTGCCTGTCGTGCGTGGTGGACACGGTGGACGGCAAGCTGCGCGCCTGCGTGGACGGTCCCGTATTCGACGCTGCGAAGGTGGTGTGGTAATGGCTATCGAGAACGCGCTGCCCCTCGTGCCCGCTCCTACGAACGTGAGCATGGCCGTGAACCTGGGCGGCCTGGACATGAAGAACCCCGTGACGGTGGCGTCGGGCACGTTCGCCGCAGGGATGGAGTACAACGACTTCGTGGACGTGGCAAGCTTGGGCGCGGTCACCACGAAGGGCGTGTCGCTGCATGGCTGGGAAGGAAACGCCAGCCCGCGTATCGCGGAAACTCCTTCCGGCATGCTCAACTCCATCGGTTTACAGAATCCCGGCGTGGCGCACCTCAAGGCCGAGGAGCTGCCGTGGCTGCACGAGCGCGGCGCCACGACCATCGTGAACGTGTCGGGCCATAGCTTCGACGAGTACGTGCAGGTGATCGAGGCGCTCGAGGACGCGCCCGTGGACGCTTACGAAGTGAACATCTCGTGCCCGAACGTGGATGCCGGCGGCATGACCATCGGCACGTGCGCTGCGAGCGTCGAGGACGTGGTCGGTCGCTGCCGCGCCGCCACGAAGCGCCCGCTCATCGTGAAGCTGACCCCGAACGTCACCGACGTCACGGAGATCGCGCGCGCAGCCGAGGCTGCGGGAGCCGATGCCATCTCGCTCATCAATACGCTTCTGGGCATGGCCATCGACGTCGAGCGCCGACGTCCCGTGCTCGCGCGCGGCGTGGGCGGGTTCTCCGGCCCCGCCGTGAAGCCCGTGGCGCTGCGCATGGTGTGGGAGTGCTCGAAAGCCGTGAAGGTTCCGCTTCTCGGCATGGGCGGCATCTCGAACGCTACCGACGCGGTGGAGTTCATGCTGGCGGGAGCCACCTCCGTAGCCGTGGGCACCGCTAACTTCGTGAATCCTTTCGCGACGGTTGAAATCATCGATGGAATAGCGCAGTATTGCGAGCAGCACGGCGTGGACGACGTGCAGGATTTGATAGGAGCGTTGGAATGGTAAATACGTTCGAGAACGTGCCGGCGCGCGATCGCGTGATCGTGGCCCTCGACTGCGGCATCGACGAGGCGTTCGACCTTGCCGATCAGCTGCAAGGCAAAGCGACATGGGTGAAGGTAGGCATGACGCTGTTCTACGCGAACGGCCCCGCCATCGTTTACGCGCTGAAAGAGCGCGGCTTCAAGGTGTTTCTCGACCTCAAGTTCCACGACATTCCCCATCAGGTCGAAGGCGCGGCGTACGCGGCTGCTGGCAGCGGCGCGGACATGCTGACCATGCACACCGTCGGCGGCGTGGACATGATGGCCGCCGCTCAGCGCGGCGCCGAGCGCGCGGCAGCGGAGTACGGCCACGAGGTTCCCGCGACCTTGGGCATCACGGTGCTTACCAGCATGAACGACGCTGCCCTTGCGGAAACCGGCGTTTCGCGCGCCATGTCCGACCAGGTGGTGGTGCTGGCCGAGCAAGCCAAGCGCTCCGGCATCTCCGGCGTGGTCGCCTCCCCGCAGGAGGCTGCGCGCCTGCGCGACATCTTGGGGCCCGACGCCTACATCGTCACGCCGGGCGTGCGTCCGGCGGGCGCCGACAAGGGCGATCAGAGCCGCGTGGCAACGCCTGCCCAGGCCTTCGAGAACGGCGCTTCTCATATCGTCGTCGGCAGGCCCATCACGCAGGCGGCGGACCCTGCTGCCGCGTTCGACGCCATCGTGGCAGAGCTGTAAAAGCCGAAACGGATGCTGTTCCAACGTTTTCCCAGATGGTCAGCGAAAGTGACGATTGAGCGACGAAAGAACTACGGTTGCGCGATTTGAGTCTAGAATGTGTGACTGCGACCTGAAATTTTTTGAATTTATAGCAATCTACAAGGTCAAACGAGCGATTGCATGCTAGTATCACGGCATCGCTTTTGGAACAGAAGGAGAGAAACTGATGGCTATTCCTCAACTCAGCCCTGAAGAGCGCCAGGCGGCTTTGGAGAAGGCGAAGGCGGCCCGCATCAAGCGCGCCGAGGTTCGCGATGATTTGAAGTCCGGCAAACTCAGCCTTAAGCAGGTTATCGAGATGAAGGATGATCCCATCGTGGGTCGTATGAAGGTCTCCACGCTCATCGAGACGCTTCCCGGCTACGGCAAGGCCAAGGCCGAGAAGATCATGAAGGAGCTTCAGATCGCTGAGAGCCGCCGTCTGCGCGGTTTGGGCGAGCGTCAGCAGACCGCCTTGCTGGAGCGCTTGGGCTAAATTCGCATGCGCGCTGGCAATCTGTTCGTTATATCGGGGCCATCGGGTGCTGGAAAAGGCACGCTGGTGGCCCGTCTGCTGCATGAGGTTCCGGATGCTTGGGTGTCCGTCTCGGTCACGACGCGCTTGCCGCGCGAGGGCGAGGTGGACGGCGTTCATTACCAGTTTGCATCCGGCGAGGAATTCCAACGGCTCGTGAACGAAGACGGCCTGCTGGAATGGGCTACGTACGGGGGGAACCGCTACGGCACCCCGCGTGCGAGCGTTGAGGAGCATATCGCTCGAGGAGACCAGGTTATCCTGGAAATCGACGTGCAAGGCGGTTTCCAGGTGCGCGAGAAGTTCCCTGCGGCGCATCTGGTGTTCATCGAGCCGCCTTCGCTCGAAGAGCTTGAGAAGCGCCTTCGAGGGCGCGGTACAGAGACCGAAGAGGCCGTTGCTGCCCGTATGGAAACCGCACGGGTGGAGCTTTCTCGTAAAATGGAGTATGATATACGGCTTGTGAACGATGATTTGGACGTAGCCACCGCCGCCTTGGTTGGCTACGTGAACGAACAAGCCGAGAAAACACGAGGTTAAACACGATATGAGCATTATCGAACCGAAGATCGACGTTCTGTTGGACGAAACCGACAACGACCGCTTCCTGCTGTGCGCCCTTGCCTCCAAGCGCGCGCACGATATCAACGACATGATGCGCGGCCAGCGCGATCGCGCTATCCAGCTGCAGACCGCCGTGGAAATCGCGCGCGCTGCCGACAAGAAGCCGCTGTCTCTCGCCTTCAACGAGATTGCGCGCGGCGAAGTTTCGTACGATCCTTCGTCCATCGACATCAAGAACCACTAGTACGAAACACGTACTGGTTGACCGAATAGGCGGGCATGGGCCCGCCTATTCGTGCGTTACGACCATTCGCCCTTGGCACGACGGAGCATTCCATGATTGATTACCAGCGTATTTGCCTTGCCCACTACCATGAGATCGGCCTGAAGGGCCATAATCGCTCGACGTTCGAAATGCGGTTGCTCAAGAACCTCGAAGCCCTGCTGAGCGATTTTCCCGTGGTGACCGTCCATCGCATAGCGGGACGCCTGTGCGTGTTCTTGCGTGAAGGCACGGATTGGGAAACGGCGAAGGCCGTTGCGGACGTCATGGGCAAGGTGCCGGGCGTGGCGCGCGTCTCATGCGGATTCAAGTGCCCGCGCGATTTGGACGTCATGGCCGAGGTCGCTCGTGCGGCGATGCTCGAAGCTGGCGACTTCGAGTCGTTCAAGGTGGCCGCTCGACGCAACCACACCGACTTCCCGACCAACTCGATGGAAATGAACCAGATCGTGGGCGCGGCGTTGTGCCAGGCGTTTCCCGAGAAGAGCGTTCGTATGAAGAACCCCGACCTCACGGTAGGCGTCGAGGTCGTGCAGAACGCCGCGTACGTGTACGCGCGCTCGCTTCCGGGTATCGGCGGGCTGCCGGTGGGAAGCTCGGGCGTCGTGGCGTGCCTGCTGTCGTCGGGCATCGACTCGCCGGTGGCTACGTGGAAGCTCGCGCGACGGGGCGCGGTGTGCATCGGCGTCCACTTCTCCGGCCGTCCGCAGACCTCGGATGCGAGCGAGTACCTGGTGGACGACATAGCGCGCGTGCTTGAGCGCACGGGCTGCATCGCGCGCGTGTACACGGTGCCGTTCGGCGACTACCAGCGCGAGATCGCGCTCACCGTCCCGCCCGAGCTGCGCGTCATCATGTACCGACGGCTCATGTTCAAGGTGGCCGAGGAGTTGGCGCATCGCGAAGGGGCGTGCGCGCTCGTCACGGGCGAGAGCCTGGGCCAGGTTGCTTCGCAGACCCTCGACAACATCCGCTGCACCGACGCCGCCGTGAGCCTTCCGGTGTTCCGCCCCTTGATCGGCACCGACAAGCTCGAGATCATCGCCGAGGCCGAGCGCCTGGGCACGTTCGAGATCTCGGCGCAGGACGCCCCCGATTGCTGCACGCTGTTCATGCCGCGCAGTCCCGAGACGCATGCGAAGCTTGCAGTGGTGGAAGAAGCGGAAAGCGCGCTTCCCGTGGACGAATGGGTGGCCGAGATTGCCGACGCCGCCGAAGTGCGCGATTACGCCTGCCCGGCGTTCAAGCGCAAGAAGAAGCGCCCTCAGCAGTAACCGCACGCTTTTGACCAGCGCGTTTGGATGTGCGCTGGAAAGCTGCTAGATTGTGGCTGGATGCATGCTGAACCTGCGTCGCATCCGGTGGGGATCCGCATTGGATCGAAGCGAAAAAGCCGCTGGAACCGTTTGGTTTTCAGCGGCTTTTCTGCTGGATTCCTCTCATGTTTTCGCTAGGTTGCGTTGCTATGCTTGGTCTTCGAGAGGATCGGAGGTCGGGATGTCGTTTACCGAACAGGCGGAGTCGTTGCGGGCCAAGGCGCATCTGAGCGGCGTGCGTCTTCCCGTGCTCGTCGGCGTAACTGCTTTAGCGGTGGTTGTGCTCGTGGCGGCCGGGGCAAGCTTCCTGTCCGCTTTTTCTTCGGACTCCCTTGTAGTCGAGAAGGCAGGGGAGGCTGACGTCGAGGGAGCTTCGCCTGACCGGCCTCAGGAGCAAGCGCGGACCATCGTGGTCCATGTAGGCGGTTCGGTCCTTGCACCCGGCGTGTACGAGCTTGCGGAATCCGCTCGCGTGCAGGATGCGATCGAGGCTGCGGGAGGGTTCGGGGAGCAGGCCGCGACGGATGCGTTGAACCTGGCGCGCGTTCTGACGGACGGCGAGCACGTGGTGGTTCCGACGTTGTCCGAGGTGGAGGAGGCTGCCGCTGCCGCCCCGCCCGGCGGGGCGGCAGCGCCCGGCGGGGGAAAGGTGAACATCAATGCGGCATCCGCTGCGGAACTGGATGCTCTCCCCGGCATAGGAATGTCGACTGCCGAGAAGATCGTTGCGGACAGGCAGGCTAACGGGCCGTTCGCCGCGATAGAGGATTTGAAGCGCGTATCGGGCATCGGCGACAAGAAGTACGCCGCCCTCGCCGATTCGATATGCGTGGGCTAGGCGCGCTCGCGCGTGCAATGCGCAGGGCTGCGACCAGGGCTTCCGTGCAGCTTGTGCCGAAACCGCCCAGGCGGGCGCGGGCGGCTTTCGTGCCCGAAGCCGAATACGCCGACGGGTTGCGCGCGGATGCCGGCCGCATTCCCGTTCGCCCCTCGCTGCCGCCCGTGTTCGGGTGCGCGTTGGGGCTTTGGGCGACGTGCGCGGCCGTGGTCGAAGCCGCTCGCCTCTTGTCGGCTTCGGCGTGCGCGGCTATCGGAGCCGTCGGGCTGGTCGTCTCGCTTGCGTGCTTGGCGCTCGTGTGGCGGCGTCGAGGCGCGCTGGCGGGGGTCGTCGTCTTAGGGTGCGCCCTGGGGGTGTGCTGCGGCGGTTGGCACGCTGCGGTGCAGCACGGCTTCGAAGAGCGCGTCCAGGGCCTTTCGACCCGCGCGTCTTTTCAAGCCGTGGCTGACGGGTCCGCGGGCATGTTCGGTTCGACGTGCCTTGCGCGTGCGACCGTTGAAGGCGGCGAGTCGTTTCTCGTGCGCGTGCAGCTTCCCCAAGGCGAAGGGGTTCTGCAGTACGGCCAGGCGTTCGAGGCGCAGGCTTCGTTCTCAGCTCCTTCCGATTCTTCGGCGGCGTACTGCTGGCGCAACGGCGCGGTGGCGTCGGCGCGCGTCTTCGGCTTGGAGCGGGTGGATCGCGGCGGGCCGATGGGGGTGTTGGTCGATCTGCGGTCGCGCGCTATCGGGCTTCTGACTGACCGCGGCGGCAGCGAGAGCGGGGTTCTTGCCGCGCTTGTCTGCGGATGGAGGGGGCACCTGCCCGAATCGACGTACCAGGCGTTCAAGGTTGCGGGCTTGGCCCACGTGGTGGCGGTGTCGGGTGCGCATCTTTCCATCGTTTCCGCGTTCTGCTGCGCGACGCTGCGCGCGCTGAGGGTTCCCCGCGCGGTGACGGGAGTCGTCCAGGCGGCGCTCCTCTTGAGTTACCTCGTTTTGACGGCCGCGCCGTCATCGGCCGTTCGAGCCGCTGTCATGGCGTTCGCGGGCATGGCTTCGTTCGCGGTCGGGCGCCGTCCTGCGGCGCTGAGCGCTCTGGCGGTCTGCATCGTGGGATTCGCGAGCCTTGATCCGCGTGTCGCCCTGTCCGTCTCGTTCGCGCTCTCGGCGCTCTCGACGTTGGGCATCGTGCTGTTCGCCAGCCTGTTCTCGGCTTGGATCGCCCATGCGGCGCCCCGGGTCCCCCGTTTTGCCTGCGAAGCGCTCTCGCTCACCTTCGCGTCCGCTGTGCTGGCAACGCCGCTTTCGACCGCGCTGTTCTCGCAGTTCTCGCTGGTGGCTCCTTTGGCCAACGTGGTCACCGCTCCTTTGTTCGCGCCCGCGTGCGCTCTCGGGCTGCTGTGCGTGGGAACTGCGACGATGGCTCCCGGGGTTGCCTCCGCTCTGCTCGACGTCGCCTGCGCCGGGTCGTACGTCCTCACCGCGGCCGTCGAAGCGCTGGCGCGCATTCCGTACGCAAGCGTTCCCGCCTCCGTTTCGGTTCTTGCCGCGCTGGCGGTATCGATCGCGCTGGCGGCGGCGCTTTGGATCGCGTGGCCGCGGCCGACTCGGCGCATCGTGCTGGGCGGTGCGGCGTGCGTCGCGTTCGCGGCGGCGTGCTTTCTGGTTGCGCCGCCCGCAGGCGGCGATAGCATCGTCATGCTCGACGTCGGGCAGGGCGATGCGATCGTCGTGCGGAGCCGCGGATCCGCCGTGCTCGTCGATACCGGCAATCAGGATGCAAGGCTGTTCGAGGCGCTTGCGCGGCAGGGGCTCTCGCGCCTCGACGCCGTCGTGGTGACCCATGGGGACGACGATCACAAGGGGTCGCTTTCCTCCCTGGCGGGCATGATCCGTACGGAGCGCGTCTTCGTTGCGCAAGACGCGCTCGCCTGCCCGTGCGATGCGTGTCGAAGCCTGCGGGAAGACGCCGTCGCCGTGGCGGGGGAGGACGGCGTCTGCGGCCTCGCGCTGGGCGATAGCGTTCGCGTAGGGTCGATCGATTTGCAGGTCGTCTGGCCGAGGCGCTTCGAGGACGAAGGCGGGAACGCGGACAGCCTGTGCCTCAAAGCGCTTGCGGACGTGGACGGCGACGGTTCGACGGACTGGACCGCCTTGCTGGTAGGCGATGCCGAGCGCGATCAGGTGAAAGAGCTGCTGGACACAGGAGCGGCGGAAGGGGTCGACATCTACAAAGTGGGCCACCACGGATCGAAGAACGCTTTGGACGAGCAGGTTGCCTTTGCGTTGTCTCCGAAGATATCCCTGGTGAGCGCAGGGGCGGGAAATCGGTACGGGCACCCGGCCGCCAAGACCCTTGAGATCTTGGAAAGCGCGGGGTCGCGCGTACTGCGAACCGATGAGTCGGGGGATGTTTCATGCAAATTGGAACCCGATAGAATCGTCGTGGAGACGCTGCGGTAGAATGAAGCCATGACTGCTCAGAAGAAACAAAACGCACCCTTGCTCCCCGTCTACCTGATATGCGGCGAGGACGCCCTGAAGCGAGACGCGGTGATGAAGCGCCTTCGCGCTCGCCTTTCCGCTTTGGGGGACCTGTCGTTCAATTCCGACGAATTCAGCGGCGAAACGGCAACCGGCGCCGACATCGTCTCGGCATGCAATACCGTGCCGTTCGCAAGTCCCGTGCGCCTTGTCGAGGTACGCGTCGCCGACAAGCTGAAGAAAGCCGATTCCGAGGAGCTGGTAGCCTACCTCGATTCACCGGCGGAAACCACCGTGCTCGCCCTGATAGCCGAAAAGCTGGCGAAGAACACGCGTCTGTACAAGGCCGTCGCCAAGCACGGAAAGACGGCCGTGATCGACTGCGCTCCGCTCAAGCGCTTCGAGCTTCCCAAGGCCGTTCGCGCCATGGCGGTGGGCCACGGCGTCACGCTTACCGAAGGCGCCGCTGTGAAGCTGGTGGATCTGGTGGGCGAGGACACGGTGCACCTCGACAGCGAGCTCAAGAAGATCGCGCTTGCGCATCGCGGAACCGATGCCGTGAACGAGCATGAGATCGTCGCCATGGTCAGTCGCACCGCCGAGGTCAAGCCGTGGGAATTCGTCGACGCCTTCGCGGCGCGCGATGCGCGCAAATGCCTGCTGTACCTGGGGCGCATGGACTCGGTGTCTCCGCATGCGCTGCTGGCCATGTGCACGACGCGCCTGCGCGAGCTCGTCTGCGCTCGCGCGCTGGCCGATCGCGGCAATCCGCGTGGTGTGGCTGCGGCGCTCAAGATGCCCGATTGGCGCGTGAAGAACCATGCGACCTGGGCGCGCGGGTTCACCTCCGCGCAGCTGCGCGCGGCCCTCGTCGCCGCGCGCGACGCCGAGCGCGCCATGAAAAGCGGCGCCGATCCGGACGCCGCCTTCCTCGAATGGGTGCTCGGCGTGGTTGCGCGCTAGCGCAGCGAACATCCCTGCACCGCGTTTCTCGCGCGCGTCAAGCGCCGCCGCAGCTCATGTCTCTGCACGGAGGCGCGAGTTGCGGCGGCGCTTTCGCATGCAGGGGCAGCGGGAGCTTCGAGCCGTGGTCGAAAACCGGCGCGAGAATGCGAACAGGCCCCGAAACCGGGGCCTGTTCTCTCTTGATATGCGGAAGGATCGCGGGGCGATCTCCGATAGGGTGGTCGCTATTCAGCGGCTTCCTCGGCGCTCTCGGCCTCAGCCTCGGCCTTGGCGGCTTCGGCAGCTTCCTTCGCCTTGCGCTCTTCGGCCTTCTTCACTTCAGCCATGTGCTTCTCGCGGCGCTTCGCCTTTTCCTCGGACGCGGCCTTCATCTCTGCGAGACGGGCAGCCTTGCGCTCGGCCTTCTTGGAGCCGGTCTTCTGAGCCTTCTTGGCGGGCTTCACGTACGCGGCGCGATCGGCGTCGGTCACGAGGTCCTTGATGAGCAGCATGACGCCGCTCTTGCGGTTGGCAGCCTGGTTCTTGTGGATAACGCCCTTCGAGGCAGCCTTGTCGAGCAAACGGCAGGCGGCCATGGCGGCGGCGAAAGCCTCGGCGCCGTTCTCGGCGGCAACAGCTTCCTTGACGCGACGGATAGCGGTCTTCAGCTCGCTTTTGACGGCGCGATTGCGCATGCGGGCCTTCTCGTTGGTGATGATGCGCTTCTTCTGGCTCTTGATGTTCGCCATGTGTGTGTTTCCTCCAATGGATCACGAACGTAAACTTCTGCGAAGCCTTCGGGCTTCCCGTGCTTCCGGCGTCACGCGCTCGTTGCCCAGGCGTCCGATAGCCACGCATGCGATCCATGAGGACCCAGCTTTCAAAGAAAGCGCTCGATGCATGGGGAACAGGCGGGATTTCTCTGCTCCATCGACCTATCGGTCACCCAGCATCTACGAATCGTAAAGCGCAGCCACGTCTGCTGATTCGGCGATGGAAACGCCCATCGCGCGTACGTATCGCTGGATACACAATGCGATAGAATAGCAAAGGTTGGCCGAGATTGCACGAGAATTTGTCGAAACCGCACACGAAACCACCCATTCGCCGAGAAAGAGTGAAAGAGCCGAGGGGAGGCCCGCCCGTATCCTTCGCGAAATCCCGCTTTGACGCACTCGCGGTTGCCGTCTTTGCGGCAACGCTTGCGGGCTGCGCGCCCGGGCGCATCGGGCGATCGACGCGAACGAGGCGGTTCCGTTCGCGCGCAGCTGGCGCACGTCGGCTCGTCGAGCCCGCACGCCGCTGTCGTGGAACTGTAGCGGGCGCGCCCTTTCCACCCGGGGCGAATAAGGTAGAATAGGCTTTCGTTTCTCAAGCGCCCGCGCGCGGGCTTTACGTTTTGAAAGACAGGACATGACCACCGACCCTCACTTCATACGAAACTTCTCCATCATCGCGCACATCGACCACGGCAAATCGACGCTGTCCGATCGCGTGCTGGAACTGACCGGCACCGTGTCGAAGCGCGATATGCAAGAGCAGCTGCTCGACAGCATGGACATCGAGCGCGAGCGCGGCATCACCATCAAAAGCCAGGCTGTGCGCGTGGACTACACGGCCGACGACGGCCAGACCTACCAGTTCAACCTGATCGACACGCCGGGCCATGTCGACTTCACCTACGAGGTGAGCCGTTCTCTGGCTGCGTGCGAAGGAGCCGTCCTGGTGGTCGACGCCACGCAGGGCGTCGAGGCGCAGACGGTGGCCAACGCGATGATGGCCATGAACGCCGACCTGGAGATCATCCCGCTGATCAACAAGATCGACCTTCCGGCTGCCGAGCCGGATCGCGTGCGCGAGGAGATCGAGGACGGCCTGGCCATCCCCGCCGACGACGCGGTGCTGGCCTCGGGCAAGACCGGCGTGGGCGTGCACGATCTTCTGGAGGCCGTGGTGTACAACGTGCCCGCGCCCGTCGGCGTGGCCGACGCGCCGCTGCGCGCGCTCATCTTCGACTCGTACTTCGATGCGTATCGCGGCGTGGTGGCGCTCGTGCGCGTGGTGGACGGGCAGATGAAGAAGGGCGACCGCATTCGCATGCTGGCCACCGGCGCCGAAGCGCTGGTGGAAGAGGTCGGCGCGCGCCGACCCGCCGAGACGGCGCTTCCGGCGCTCGGCGTGGGCGAGGTCGGGTACCTGGTGACGGGGCTCAAGGACGTCTCGCAGGTGAAGGTGGGCGATACCATCACGCAGGCCCATGGCGGCGTGAGCGACCCGCTTCCCGGATACCGTGAGGTCAAGCCCATGGTGTTCACCGGCCTGTACCCCATCGACGGCGATCAGTACGAACCGCTCAAAGAGGCGCTCGAAAAGCTCTCGCTCAACGATCCGGCCCTTATCTGGGAGCCCGAGAAGTCGCATGCGCTGGGCTTCGGCTTCCGCGTGGGCTTTTTGGGCCTGCTGCACATGGAGGTCATCAAGGAGCGCCTCGAGCGCGAGTTCGGGCTGGACCTGCTGGCCACGGCGCCTTCCGTGGAATACCACGTGTACAAGCAAGGCGGCGAGATGGTAAGCCTGCATTCGCCGCAGGAGATGCCCGACGCCGGCGAGATCGAGCGCGTGGAGGAGCCCTACCTCAAGGCGAAGATCCTCATCCCGCCCGATTACGTGGGCGCGGTCATGGACTTGACCGTGGCGCGGCGCGGCACCTTCATCACGATGAACTATTTGTCCACCACCACGGTGGAGATGCTGTGGGAGATCCCGCTGTCCGAGCTCATCATGGACTACTTCGACAAGCTCAAGTCCAACACGAAGGGCTACGCGTCGCTCGATTACGAGATGGACGGATACAAGCCCTCCAAGCTGGTGAAGCTCGACATCCTGCTGTCGGGCAAGCCCGTGGACGCGCTGTCGTTCATCGTGCACAAGGACAAGGCGTACGATCGCGGGCGCATCCTGACCGAAAAGCTCAAGAGCATCATTCCTCGCCAGATGTTCGAGGTGCCCATCCAAGCCGCTATCGGCGGGCGGGTTCTGGCGCGCGAGACCGTAAAGGCGAAGCGCAAGGACGTGCTGGCGAAGTGCTACGGCGGCGACATCAGCCGCAAGCGCAAGCTGCTCGAGAAGCAGAAAGCCGGCAAGAAGCGCATGAAGAACATCGGAAACGTGGAGGTGCCGCAAGAAGCGTTCATGGCGATCCTCAAAGTGGACGAGTGATCGAAAGCCCGAGGAGGTTGCATGGCACGTAAGGATACAGAAGAGTTCGACTGGCTGGACGATCCCTTCAACGACAAGAAGGCCGCGCAGCAGCCGGCCGGCATGGGCAGCGGCGCGAAGGCTGCAGTCGGCTGCGGGTGCCTGTTCGCGGTGGTGGCTCTGGTCGTCCTGTTCATATTCGCGGGCATAAGCGCGCTCGACATTCTGTCCAGCATGTAGCGCGCGGCCGTCTCCAACGAGCGAAAAGGCATCATGCACGATTTTTTCCAAAAGCACCGCCTGCTGCTCGCGCCCATGGCGGGCGTGAGCGACGAGGCGTTCAGGACGCTCTGCCGCGAGCAGGGCGCCGATCTCACGTACACTGAAATGGTGTCGGCAAAAGGACTCTCGTACGCGAACGAGAAGACGCGCCACCTGCTTCACCTGGCCGCGGGCGAGGACCAGGTGGCCGTCCAGCTGTTCGGGCACGAACCCGATACGATGGCGGCACAGGCCGGGTGGATCGAGCAGGAAATGGGGGAGAGCCTTGCCTACCTCGACATCAACATGGGCTGTCCGGCGCGCAAGATCGTCACGAAGGGCGACGGCTCGGCCCTCATGAAGGACCCTGCGCTGGCGGCGCGCATCGTGCGGTCCGTGGCGGATGCCGTGGAGCACCCGGTGACGGTGAAGTTCCGCCGCGGTTGGGCGATGGGCGATGAAAGCGCCCCCGAGTTCGCGCGTCGCATGGAAGACGCGGGCGCGGCGGCCGTGGCCGTGCACGGGCGGTTCGCCGAGCAGCTGTACCGCGGCAGCGCCGATTGGGGCGTGATCTCCCGCGTGAAGGAGGCCGTAAGCGTTGCGGTGATCGGCAACGGCGACGTGAAGCGCGGCTGCGACGCGGCGGCCATGGTCGAGCGCACGGGCTGCGATGCCGTGATGATCGCCCGCGCGGCAGAGGGAAACCCCTGGTTGTTCGCGCAGGCGAAGGCGGCGCTTGCCGGGCGCGCCGAGCCTGCGATGCCGAACGTAGACGAGCGCATAGCCATGGCGCGACGTCATGCGCGGCTGCTTTCCGAGCGCGAGGGCAAGAACATCGTGCGCATGCGCAAGCATGCCATGTGGTATCTGGCCGGCCTGCCGGGCGCGGCGTCGGCGCGCGGGAAGATCAACGCCTGCGTGACCGTGGAGGACTTCGACCGGGTGTTCGACGAGTTGCTGGAAAGGGCCCATCATGCCTCATGATCCGTATCGCGCGCTGTACCTGCACCTGCCGTTCTGCGTGAAGCGGTGCGGATACTGCGACTTCGCCACGGCGGCGGTGCCGACGGATGCGCCGGAGATCGACGCGTACGTGGACGACTTGGTGCTTCAAGTTCGTCGCAAGGCGAAAGAAGGCGAGCTGGGCTCCGTTGAAACGGTGTACCTCGGCGGAGGGACCCCGAGCCATCTGGGCCTTTCGCGCTTGTCGATGCTGCTGTACACGCTGTCCTTGTCCATGCGGCTCGAGCCCGACGTGGAATGCACCATGGAAGCGAACCCCGAAAGCCTGACCGAGCGCATGGTGCGCGACATCTGGGCGCTGGGCGTGAACCGGCTGTCCATCGGCGTGCAGAGCTTCGACGACGAGGTGCTGCGCACGCTCGGTCGCGCGCATTCCGCCGACGATGCGCGCCGGGCTATCGAAGCGGCGCTGACCCGGTTCGAAAACGTCAGCGTGGACTTGATGTGCGGCATTCCGGGCCAGAGCGACGTTAGCTTCGAGGCGAGCGTGCGCGAAGCCGTTGCGCTCGGGGCGACCCATGTGAGCGTGTACCCCCTCATCGTCGAGCCGCACACGCCGTTCGACGCGGCTGTTCTGGCGGGCGAGCTGGACGAGGTTGACGACGACGTGGAGGCATCGCACATGGAGATCGCCGCGCGGGTTCTGACCGAAACCGGCTTCGAGCGGTACGAGGTGGCCAGCTACGCGCGGCCGGGTTTCGCGTGCCGCCACAACATCGCGTACTGGACGGGCGTGCCCTACCTGGGCCTGGGCCGCAGCGCCGCCACCATGACGCAGAACGCCGAGCGGCGCATGCGGGTGAAGGACGGCGTGGTCACCGACGATCTGGATGCGCGCCAAATGGCGGCGGAAGACCTCATGCTGGGCATGCGCATGACGCGCGGCGTGTCCGACGCGCGCGTTGAACGCGCGGCGGGGCTGCTGCCGCGGGTAGGCGAAACGCTTGCCGACCTGGAAGACCGGGGCCTGGTCGTTCACGAAGGCGGTCGCTGGCGACCCACGGAACGCGGGTGGCTTTGCGGCAACGAGCTGTACGGGGACCTGTTCGATCTTGCTCCGTAAGCGCCTCGAGGGGAGCGATCCGCACCTCGGCGTCTTCGTGCTCGACGGTGTCGCAGGTCCCGATTTGCGCCCACGTTCGCGGTCGTCTGCCTTCCGGCGGCTCCGATTTGGCGGCGAGCCGCCGCGTTCTGTGACGCTTCCGTTGAGATTCTCCATAATTGTCACCTTTTTTAGCACTCTCTTGCATCGGCTGCTAAAATGACACGTTGGTATTGCATCGCCTGGTGCCGATGAAGCGGCGGCTTGAGCGGTGGAAGAGAGAGGAAAGGTGGAGAAGCGTGCTTTCGGATCGAAGGCAAAGGGTGCTTGCAGCCCTCATCGAAGAATACGTCGCGCGCGCTCTGCCGGTGGGCTCGCGCACGTTGACGGAGCGCTACCAGCTGGGCGTGAGCCCCGCGACGGTGCGCAACGAACTGTCGGTTCTCGAGGACGGCGGCTATATCGCGCAGCCGCACACGTCGGCGGGGCGCATCCCGACCGATCACGGGTACCGCGCGTTCGTCGACAACCTGCTGCAGACCGACCTTGCGGGCGACGATGATCGTTACAGCCCCGTGGTGGACCAGCTGCGCCGCAGTGCGAGCGAGCTGGACGCCCTGCTCGAGCAGACGTCGTCGGCTCTGACGCGCTTGACCGACTGCCTTTCCATCGTGATCGCCCCCTCGGTCCTCAACCTGCATATCAAGCAGCTTTCCCTGATATCGCTGTCGTCCATGAGGGCGCTCGTGGTGCTGGTGACCGAAGACGGCCAGGTGTTCAATCGCCAGATGGAGTTCGCCGAAGAGGTTTCGGGCGACGATCTGGCGCACGTGCAGCATTTCCTGAGCGACGTCTTCACGGGCAAGTCGCTCCAGGAAATCGAAGACGGGCTGGGGCAGGGCATGGTCGAGGCGTTTCGCGACCCGCTCGTGCGCATGGCGCTCGACGAGGTTCTGTCGTGCTTGCAGGAAAGCGAGCAGTCGCGCGCGCATCGCCTAGGCGTAAGCTCGCTGCTCAGCCAGCCTGAATTCAGCCAGTCGCAGGCGTTGCTGCCCGTCATGCAAGTGCTCGAGGACGACACGGTGCTCCTGCAGATCATGGACGAGGCGTCCCGTCAGGCTGCCGGCGTTCCAAGCGTGCGCATCGGCAGCGAAAACGATGCCGCGGCGCTTTCGGGCGTGTCGGTGGTGGCAAGCCGGTACGGACGGGGCGAGTCTGCCGGCGTGGTGGCCGTGGTAGGCCCTACGCGCATGGATTACTCGAAGGTTATCCGCGCGGTGCGCATAGCAAGCTCCGCGCTCGAAGACGTATAGCAGTTAGGTAGAAGCAAAAACGAGTGCAGCGGAAGGGGCGGTCCTTCCGCTGGTGAAGAAAGGTTTCAACGACAGATGGCCAAGGATCTGTACGAAGTTCTGGGAGTGTCGCGGGACGCGAACGAAGACGAGATCAAGAAGGCGTTTCGCCGCCGCGCGCGCGAGCTGCACCCCGATGTAAACAAAGCCCCCGATGCCGAGGACCAGTTCAAAGAGCTCAACGAAGCGTACGACGTGCTGTCCGATCCGGCGAAGCGCGCGCAGTACGACCGGTTCGGGACCATGCCGGGCGCGGCGGGCGGCGGCAACCCCTACGGCGGCGGTTACGTGGACTTCGAGGATTTGTTCGGCGGCGGCTTCGGCATGGGCGACATCTTCAGTTCGTTCTTCGGCGGGCAGGCCGCTGGCCATGCGCCCCAGCGCCGCGAAGGCCGCGACATGGGCGTCGGCTTGCGCCTGACGCTTGAGGAAGTGGCCGCTGGAGCCAAGAAGGAGATCGTGTACGATCGCCTGGCTCCGTGCCCCGACTGCGACGGCTCGGGCTTGGGCCCCGACGGTCGCGAGGTCGTGTGCCCCGATTGCAACGGGCAAGGCCGCGTGGTCACCGTGCAGCGTACGTTCTTGGGCGACATGCAGACGGCCACCACGTGCAAGACCTGCGGCGGCACCGGCCATACTATCGAGAACCCGTGCCCGGAATGCGAGGGCCAGGGCCGCGTGCCCGACCGCCAGCGCGTGACCGTGGAGGTTCCCGTGGGCATCCGCGATTCCCAGCAGCTTCGCCTGTCCGGCTTCGGCGAAGCAGGCATGCACGGCGCGCGTCCGGGCGACCTGATCGTAACCTGCCGCATCCAGCCGCATGAGTTCTTCGAACGCGATGGCGACAACCTGCACGCGCGTGCGAACGTGTCCATCGTGCAGGCAACGCTCGGTTCGGAAATCGAGATCGACGGCATCTTCGAGGACGAGAAGGTGCAGGTTCGCATTCCCGAAGGCTGCCAGAACGAGCAGGTGGTGCGCGTGAAGGGCTGCGGCATGCCGCGCTTCCGCAGCGACGCGCGCGGCGACATGTTCGTGCATGTGAACGTGCAGGTGCCCAAGAAGGTCACCAAGAAGCAGCGCGAGCTTTTGGAGCAGCTGGCCGAGGAGATGGGCGAGGACGTGGCCGACGAGCGCACGCCGTTGCAGAAACTGCGCGACGCGTTCCAGTAGGATCGTCGGCCTGCCGGCCGATGCGCCCACTTGTATCACCCTGCGACCGTTCGACCTGCGAGGTTCCCCGTATGTCCCTGCCACATTTCTACCTGCACGACCAGGTGATCGCCGACGAGCCCGCCGAGTCCTTCCCGTTGCGCTTGGCACGCGACGATGCCAAGCATGCGCGCGTGCTGCGCCTTGCTCCGGGCGAGCACATTGCCGTGGTGGATGCCGCGCAGGACTATTTCGAATGCGAGATCGTGTCGTTTTCCGACCAGATTCCCCTGGTGCGCGTAGCCCAGCGGTTCGAGCGCGGCTCCAACGGGCCCTCGGTGGTGCTCGTGCAGGGCCTTGCCAAGGGGGACAAGATGGAAACGGTCGTGCGCCACGCGACCGAGCTGGGAGTGAGCGGGTTCGTCCCGCTTTCATGCGAGCGCTCCATCGTCAAACTGGATGCGAAAAAGACTGCGTCCAAGGCGGAGCGTTGGCGTGCCATCGCCAAAAGCGCCGCCATGCAGTCGGGCCAGCGAGCGGTTCCCGAGGTGAGCGCGCCTTTGTCGCTTGCCGAGGCGTGCGCGTTCGCGAAGAACGCGACTGCGGTGCTGATCTGCTGGGAAGAGGCTCCGCAGACGGCGCGCTTGGAGGACGCGATCGCGCGTGGCCTCATGCGCAACAGCATGCCGGCCGACGAGGCGCGCATTGTCGTGGTGGTCGGCCCGGAAGGCGGTTTGACGCAGCGTGAGGTGGATGCGCTTCTGGAATGCAACCCTTCTTCGGCGCTGGTCACGCTGGGACCTTCCATTCTGCGTACGGAAACGGCGGGCATCGTGGCGCCGGCGCTCGTGCTCTACGAGCTGGGTCGCATGGCGGCGGTGAGCGACCGGGGCGATGCGGGCGACGGGGCGGATCCGTTGCCGAGCGGCGCCTCCGAGGGCGAATCCGTCCGTACGCCCGAGCAGGCGGGCGAAGCCGGGGAAGCGGGCCGCCGGACGCTCGATCCCGGCCGCGCTCCTCGAAAGGGACTGCTATGAGCTTCGCCGTGGTGAACCTGGGGTGCAAGGTGAACCGGGTCGAGTCGGATTCCTTCGCCGCCGCCTTGCTTGCCCGAGGGCAGGCCTGCGTTGCTGAAAGCGAAGCCGATTTGATCGTGGTGAACACGTGCACCGTTACCGGCGAGGCCGAGAAGAAGACGCGCAAGGCCGTGCGGCGCGCGCTGCGTTGCAACGATCGTGCCGCGGTGGCGGTTACCGGGTGCGCGGTGGCCATCGACGCCGCAACGTACGAGGCTATGGATCCGCGCGTGCGCGTCGTGGGCAAGGGCCAGCTTCTGGAGCAGATCGAGCAAGGGCAATGGGATCATACGGGCGCCGTTCCTTGCGTCGCCAAGGCGGGCGAAGGGGACGTCGAGTTTGCGCCTGCTTCAGTGCTGCCGCTGGGCCGGGGCTTTCGGACGCGCGTGGGCGTGAAGGTTCAGGACGGATGCGACAACGCGTGCACGTACTGCATCGTGCACGTGGCGCGCGGTCGCGCCGTCAGTCGTCCAGCCGACGACGTGGCGGCCGAATGCGCATCGCTCGCACGCGCTGGAGCGCGCGAGATCGTGCTGACCGGCATCAACCTGGGGTCGTATCGCGACGGCGCGCGGCGCGACCCAAGCGCGTTGCGCCTGGCCGATCTGCTGCGCCGCCTGCTCGACGAGACGGCGGGCCTGCACGAATCCGACGCGCCTCCCGTGCGCTTCCGCGTGTCGAGTATCGAGCCGCGCGACGTTGACGAGGCGTTCATCGAGCTGCTGGCTTCTGCGCAGGGTCGCGTGTGCCGCCATCTGCACCTGCCCTTGCAGGCGGGTAGCAACAAGGTGCTGCGCGAGATGGCGCGTCCTTACGATGCGAGGCGTTTCGAGGCGCTCGTGGACCGATTGCGCGCCAGCGTGCCCGGCATCAGCCTGTCGACCGACGTCATCGTGGGCTTTCCGGGCGAGACCGATGCCGAGTTCCAGGAGACGCTTGCCGTGGCGCGGCGTTGCCGCTTCTCGAAGATTCACGTGTTTCCCTATTCGCGCCGCGAGGGAACGCCGGCGGCTGCGCGCGACGACCAGGTGACTTCCGAGGTCAAGGCGTCGCGCGCCGCAGCCCTGCGCGCCCTCGGCGACGAGCTGCGCGCCGCCGACCGCGCCCGTCGCGTGGGAACCGTCGAGCTTGCCCTGGTGGAAGAGGGCGGCGTGGCCATGACGGAAAGCTATCACGAGGTGGACGCTCCTGCGGGCGCGCAAGTCGGGTCGCTCGTCGAGGTCGCCCTGTAGCCAACTGCTGGCGGAAGTCCTGTACGACCGACTTCCGTCTGGCGTTCGCGCAGGTGCAACGGTATACTCTGTTTCGATAACGATCGCGAAACGGGGAAGCCATGACCGACGAAGAGGCGCGCGAGCGAGCGCGCAAACGGCTTGAAGAGCGAACCGCACGGCGCAACGGGCAAGCGGCCGGCCCGCATCCGCCACGTGAAGCGTCGTCGCGCCCCGATGGTCGGCAAGCCCGCCGCGCAGGTGCGGGCGAGCAGCATCATGGCGGCTCGAAACCGGCCGACCTCTTGCTTGCGGGCGTCGATGCCGTGTCGAATGCCGTCCGCGCACTCGGTCCGAAGCGCCTGCTTGCAGGGCTTGCGGCCGTGCTCCTGATCGTGCTGGCCGTGGTGGGCGTTCGCAGCTGCGCAAGCTGCACGGCCGAGCAGCCCGAGCCGGCTCCCGATCCTGCCCCTGAAGCGCAGCAACCGCAGAAAGATCCCATCGACCAGGCGGCTCTTTCCGCGATACTCGGAGACGACCTGACCGCGCAGCTTGTGAAAGCGGCCGAGACCAGCGACGATGCGGCTTGGATTGCCGCGCATCCCCAAGCGTACGCGGTTGACGGCGAAGCGGTGCAGTACAAGCTGCTCAAACTGGCGGCGACCGAGCCCGAGGCCGTTTCCTCCGTCAGGCAGTTCCCCGACGCGTATCCTGCCAGCGAAGCCGGGGCGTGCGACGAGGCGCGCAAAGGCGAGGTGCCCCGGCTGTACCAGTGGGACAGCCGCTGGGGCTTCACCGTGTACAGCTCGACCACGTTCGCGCTTACGGGGTGCTGTCCCACGGCGCTTTCCATGGTGTACCAGGGTTTGACGGGCAAAAGCGACCTGTCGCCCTACGACATGGGCGTTCGGGCGAAGCAGGGCGGCTACATGGCCACCTTCGACGGCACGGATTCGTCCTTCTTGACCAACGAAGCGGCGTCGCTCGGCCTGTCCTGCCAGCCGATCGGGGTCGATGCGGGAAGCCTGCGCAGCGCGCTCGAAAGCGGCGCGGTGGTCATCTGCAACGTCGGCCCCGGCGATTTCACGGACAACGGCCACTTCTTCGTCGTAACGGGGCTCGCCGACGACGGCACGCTCAAGGTGAACGATCCGTACTCGGCGCAGCGCTCGGATCGAACGTGGAGCATCGACCAGGTGATCGGCCAGACCAAGACGCTCTGGGCGTACCGCCTGGCCTAGGGACGGTCCCGCGGACTGCATTGTCGCCCGAAACGTACGGTTTCTGCGGCAAAACCGTACGTTTCGGGCGACAATGCGAATCGACTGCGAACTTGTTCCGGGCACCGTTTTGGGCACCTGCACCATATTCCCTTGTCGGTTCGGTGACATCGTCTCCGAGCGGGCGGCCGCATGGTACAATAGCCGGCATGACTGATCAGACGCACATTACCCTCACGGCTCCTCAGAGCGTGAACATGGCGCTCATCGTGGGCCCGGCCGACGAGCTGTTGCACATCGTGGAAAGCGCGTTCGAGGCGCGCATCACGGTACGGGGCGATTCCATCATGCTCGAAGGCGATCCCATCGAGGTGCAGTCGCTTACCGTTTTGTTCTCGGATCTCATCAAGCTGGTGGAAGGCGGCGACGAGCCCACTTCGGACTACGTCCGTCGCGCTATCGACCTGCTGCGCACGGCTGAATTCTCGCCGCGCGCTTTGCGCGAGGACATCCTGCTCACGTACCGAGGACGGGCCATACGCCCGAAGACCGCCGGTCAGAAGCAGTACGTGGACGCCATTCGCGAAAACACCGTCACCTTCGGCATCGGGCCGGCCGGAACGGGCAAGACCTACCTGGCCATGGCCATGGCGGTGGCTGCGCTCAAGCGCAAGGAAGTGGGACGCATCATCTTGACGAGGCCCGTCGTGGAGGCGGGGGAGAGCCTGGGCTTTCTGCCGGGCACCTTGACCGAAAAGGTGGATCCCTACATCCGGCCGCTTTACGACGCTCTGTTCGACATGACCGACATGGAGCGCGCAACCCAGCTCATAGACAACGGCGTCATCGAGATCGCCCCGCTTGCGTTCATGCGCGGGCGCACGCTCAACGACAGCTTCATTATCCTCGACGAGGCGCAGAACACCACGCCCGAGCAGATGAAGATGTTCTTGACGCGTTTGGGATTCGGTTCCAAGATGGTGATCACGGGCGACGTGACCCAGCTCGATCTGCCGCGCGGCATTTCCGGGCTCAAGGGCGTCCGCCACATTCTCGAAGACGTGGACGATATCGCGTTTTGCGACTTCTCCGGCAAAGACGTGGTGCGCCATTCCCTGGTGGCCGCCATCGTATCCGCCTACGACCAGGCAAGCAAGAAGGGATAAGCCATGGATATCCAGATCAACTACGATTTCAGAAAAGACGAGCTGGAAAAGCTGCCGCTGCACGAGTTGACCCAGTTCGTGCTGACGCGCGAGGACAAGCCCTTCAACACCGAGGTGTCCATCAGCTTCGTCACCGACGAGGCCATCGCCGAGCTGAACGAGAAGTACCGTCAGAAATCCGGTCCCACCGACGTGCTGTCGTTCGAGTGCGACGGCGTGGACGACGATCTGTCGGCCATGACGCTGGCGCAGGACCCCGTGTTCGAGCTGGGCGACGTGATCATCGCCCCGGACGTGGCAAGCAGGCAGACGCGCGAGTTCGGTACCACCTTCGAAGAGGAGATCAGCTTGCTTCTCGTGCATGGCCTGCTGCACCTGTGCGGCTACGATCACATCGAGGACGACGAGGCCGAGGTCATGGAAAAGCGCGAGGCCGAGATCCTCGAAGCCTGGTCGAAGCGCTAAGCGCTCGACGTGATCACGAAAGCGTCGAACATCATGGACGAGGACGGGGAAAAGCGCGCTTCTGCGCAGGGGGACGTGCGGGACGAAGAAGGGTTCGTCCGCAATCGGGCGTCGAAGGAATCGCATGCGAGGTTTTCGCTCGGCCGCGCGTTCTCATGCGCGGGAGACGGGCTTGTCTTCGCGGTGCGCACGCAGCGCAATATGAAGATACACCTGGCCGTTGCCGCAGCGGCCGTGATCCTGGGCGTTCTGCTGCGCATCGACGCCGTATCGTGGATCGCGATCGTTTTGTGCATCGCCGCGGTGTTCGCGGCGGAGTGCTTCAACACGGCGCTCGAATCGGTGGTCGACCTGGTGTCGCCCGGGTACCACGAGCTGGCGCGGCGCGCGAAGGACTGCGCGGCGGCGGCCGTGCTCGTGTTCGCCCTCGCCGCTGTGACGGTGGCCGCGCTCGTGTTCGTCCCTCGCTTGGCGGCGCTGCTCGGGGCGTAGAACTTCAGCGTCGCGCAAAGATACAGAATCGGTTGGAAGGAACGCAACCTTGAAAATGCCCGAACACTTCAAATCCGGCTTCGTCACGTTGGTGGGCAGGCCGAACGCCGGCAAGTCGACGTTGCTCAACGCGATCATGGGCAAGAAGATCGCCATCACGTCGAACACCGTGCAAACCACGCGCCACCGCTTCCGCGCGGTCTACACCAAAGACGACTACCAGATGATCATCGTGGACACGCCCGGCCTGCACAAGCCGCATGACGCGCTGGGCGAGGAGCTGAACGTCTCCGCGCTCAAGGCGCTCGAGGACGTGGACGTGGTGGCCATGCTCATCGACGCGTCGAAGCCCGTGGGCCGCGGCGACGAGTGGGTGGCCGAGCAGCTGCGCCGATCGCGCGCGAAGAAGATCTGCGTGCTGTCCAAGACCGACCTCGTGAATCCCGAGCAGCTTTCCCGCCAACGCGAAGCGGCCGAGAAGCTTGGCGAATGGGATGCGATGGTGGGCTTGTCCTCCGAGACCGGGAAGAACGTAGACGCGTTCATCGAGGAAGTGGTGTTCCTGCTGCCCGAGGGCCCGGCGTGGTTCCCGCTCGACATGGAAACCGACCAGCCGATCGAGGTCGTGGTGGCGGAGTTCATCCGCGAGAAGATCCTGCGTTCGTTCCACGACGAAGTGCCCCATGCTATCGGCGTGCAGGTGGAAGAGATGGAATACGACCGCAAGAAGGATCTCCATCGCATCTTCGCGCGCATCTACGTGGAGCGCGACAGCCAGAAGGGCATCATCATCGGCAAACGAGGCGCCGCCATCAAGCAGATCGGCACCGAAGCGCGCGCCGACCTTGAGCAGCTGCTGGGCACGCGGGTGTTCTTGGACCTGTCGGTCAAGGTGAAGAAGAACTGGCGGCGCGACGAGAACCAGATTCGCCGATTCGGCTACGGCGAGGGCTTGTAGGGCTTGGATGCGCGCGCTTCGGCGCGCCGAAGCCAGCTTGGCTCGCGTTTTTTTGCAAGTATTGTCGTGAACCGGAGGTTCGCCGGGTTGTTCGGGTGCTCTCGTGGTTTTTCGGCTACAATCTTTTCGTACCGTCACCTGCGAGGGAGTAAGTCAGCATGATCTGTCCTCATTGCCATTCCGAAAACCGCGACGGCGCGAAGTTCTGCAACGAATGCGGACTGCCGCTGTCGGGGAAAATAGCCGAGGTTGCCGCCGCGGTCGATGCCGATCGAGAGTCGCTTGCGCCTGTACCCGAAGCCGCGAACGACGACGAGCTCGATCCCGATTTCGCAGGCTCGGTCTCTTCCGACGAGGAAGAGCCGACTGCCGGCGTGCAGGCGGGATCATCCGGCCCGCTCGACCCCGCCAAGCTTCCCGCCATAGACGTTGCGGGCGTGAACGTCGACGAAGACGGCAACGCGTTCGATTTCAGCCCGTCCGACGAAGAAGCCGTCTCCGATGAGGCTTCCGAGGAGCCGCCGACGCGTGACGACGATCTGACCCCGTTCATTCCGAAGCGTTCTCAGGAAGACTTCGAGGCGGGGCGCACAGCCGACCTTTCCGGCCTTGACGAGTGCTTGGTCGATTCCAACTACGTGCCGCCGCAATCGTCGTGGCGTTCCGGCGGCACGATGGAAATGCCGCGTATCGAAGGCGGCGCAGCGCCGAAGCAGAAGGAGTTCCGCGCGCCCGATCCGAACGCGAAGAAGGGCGGCAAGGGCAAGGTGGTTGCCATCGTGCTCGCATGCTTGGTGGCCGCCGCGGGAATCGCAGCGGTTGCGACGTACCAGATGGAGCTTTGGGGCGGAAAGATCCTTCCCAATGTTGTGGGCATGACGCAGACCGACGCCACCTACGTGCTTGAGGGCAAGGGCTTCGCGGTGCGCACCATGCAGGTGAAGTCCGACGAGACCGAAGGCGTCGTGCTGCTTATGGACCCGGGCGCCGGCGCGCGACAAGACGAGGGAACCGAGGTTGTCATACATGTGTCGGAAGCGCGCGTCGTGCCCGAAACGGTAGGCATCCAGCGCGATGAAGCCGCTGCGAAGCTGAAGGAATTCGGTTTCGAGAACGTGAAGTTCGTGACGCAGAAATCAGACGAGCGCGAAGGCATCGTCTTGGCCGTTTCCCCCGAAGCCGGTACGAAGGCCAAGGCGAACGAGCCCGTCACCGTTACGGTGGCCGCTGCATACACGGTTCCCGATATCACGGGGATGACCTGGGATCAGGCGGTTGCCGCGATCGAGGCCGAGGGCCTGACGGCCACGAGCGCCTACGTTTACGATGACGCTGCGGCTGACGGAACCATCCTGGGCACGTCGCCTGCGGCAGGCGAGAAGGTTGCGTCGGGTTCGAGCGTTACCGTCAACATCGCGCGTTCGCGCGGGGCCGAGCTGACGGCGGCGGCGCAGGCGTATCTGGCAAGTGCGGGCACGGTGAACATCGGGGGGACCACCTACGCGATCCAGTCGGTCGACGGCATAACGTACCAAGGAAACGACACGACCGCTTTCACCATCACGGCTGCGGCGATAACCACGCTCGACGGCGAGACGGTGCGCGGCTCGTACAAGCAGAAGAGCGGCGTTATCGTTTGGGACAGCGCGAACAGCATCGTGAGCATTTCGTAGGCGCGGCGTGGCTCAGCCAACCTACGATGCGCGCGGCATCGTGCTGCGCAAGACGAAGCTGGGCGAGAGCGATCTGATCCTGACGATGCTCGTCGAGGACGGTTCGCAGGTGCGCGCGGTGGCGAAGGGCGCGCGCAAGCCTGCGAGCTCTTTCGCTTCGCGTTTGGAGCTCTATTCGGTGGCAGACGTGCTTTTAGCGCGGGGGCGCAGCCTTGACGTGGTGAAGGAAGCGCGCTTGGTGGAGAGCAACGAGCGCTTGCGCCGCGACATGGAGCACGCGGCCTGCGCGGCTCCCATGGCCGAGCTGCTCGACCGCGTTACGCAGATGGATCTGGAGAGCCCTCGGTTGTTCGCATTGACCTGCACCGCGCTCTCGTCTCTGGGACGGGTGGACGCATCGCGCGCTCCGTTGATCTGCGCAGCTCACCTGCTCAAGACCGTGTCGTTTGCGGGCTTGCGCCCCAGTTTGAGCGTCTGCGCGGGATGCGCCTGCGACGTTGCTTCTGCCGAACGCAGCGAGGTGTTCGTGTCGTATCGCGAGGGCGGGGTGCTCTGCTCAAGCTGCGCGTCCCAGGTTGAGTCGCAGCTGGTGCCCGGCGAGGTGGTAGCCTGGAGCAAAGCCCTGCTCTGCTCCACGTTCTCCGCCATCGAAGACATGGAGGCGGGTCCCTCCGAAGCCTTCGCGGTTCTGCGTTTTTGCCAGGAATGGATCTACGAACATGTTGGGACGCGCTTGAAATCGTTGAACTTTCTGTTCACGAGCGGGTTATTCTAGCAAGAGGAAAGGTTTGACATGTACACGTACAAGACGAGGGGAACGTGCTCCCGCGAGATCAACATCGAGCTTGAGGGCGATTCGGTGTCGCATATCGACTTCGTGGGGGGCTGCGACGGCAATCTGAAAGCTATCTCGAAGCTGGTTCAGGGCATGTCGGTGGACGAGGTTGCTGCGCTGCTCGAAGGCAATACGTGCGGCCGCCGTTCCACATCGTGCGCCGATCAGTTGGTGAAAGGGCTTCGCGAGGCGCAGACCGCCCGCTAGGGCCGCGCCTTCTGAACCGGGCGCGGCCCTAGCGGATCATGCCGCTTGGTACGCCCAGATGGCGCGGCATTGGCCGAGAACGGTTTGGAAATCCCAGCTTTGCGCGGTGCGCTCGGGGCTGTTGGGGTCGCGCACGATGAGCCGGCCTTGCTGGTCGATGCCTGCAAGCACGATGAAATGCCCCGTGGTGGTGAAGTCCCCGGGTCCTACGCTGCATATCACGGGCGACCCCGAAACGATCGCCCGCCTGATGCTGGCCTCGTCGGCGGGCAGCTCGGTTGCGGCAAGTCCCAGCCGGGCTGCGCCGTCGGTCATGAAGGTCCAGGCGGTGCCTTCGGTGGATGCCGCCCCCAGGCTTTCCGAGAACGCCCCCATATCGGCCGGGGTCATATCGTCTTTCCCGGTCAGAGCTATGTACGCCATGGTCATGCACGTGGGGCCGCAGCCGGTTTCCCCGAAGGAGTCTCCTGCGTACGTCGTGTTCGACCATGCGGGATCTTCCTGGTACAGGATCGGCATCTCGCCGATGTGCCAGGCGCTGCGCGGCGTGCTTTGCGCTGCGGGACCGGCGTTCGCGGTTGCCTGCGCGCCCTCGATGAGCGTCGTGAGCGAGGTGGCTGCGTAGAAGCACGCCCCGACGAGCGCGGCGACAAGTCCCGTCAACCCGGCCAGCTTGACGGCGCCGGCCCGTCCTTTCGCCGTGCCACGTCGAGCTGGCGCGCTGCGGCGGACGGGCCGATAGCCGTGACGATCGTGCTCGAACGAATTGGTGTAGCCCATAGCGGGTCCTTTCTACTGGCCGATGCGGCGGAGCGCCGCGGGGCGGGGCGTCGGTCCGCGCGAGCCTTCGCTTCCAGTATCCCCGCAGGCAGCTTTCGCGTCTCATAAGAAACGCCAACCGATGTATTAAGCTTTCCTTAAATTTTGAGTCGCCGCGACCGGGGGATCGACCGGGGCGGATACAATGAATCCAACGAGAGGCAAGGAAAGGGGCTAGACGTGGAGTCGAGGAACCGGGTGGCCGTATGCGATGACGAGCAGGCCATCGCCGACCTGGTAGGACAGCTGCTTTCCGAGCGGGGCTTCGAGCCCGCGGTGTTCTACGCGGGCGCCGATCTGCTCGACGTTTTCGAGCGCGAGGGGTTCGACCTCGTCATCCTCGATATCATGATGCCCGGTATGGACGGGTTCGCCTGCTGTCGCGAGATCCGCAGGACAAGCGCCGTTCCCATCATTTTCCTCACGGCGAAAGACGAGGAGATCGACAAGGTGGTCGGCTTCGAGCTGGGCGCCGACGACTACGTGGTCAAGCCGTTCAAGCCGCGCGAGCTGATAGCCCGCGTACGGGCGCGTCTTCGCCGCACGGCTCAACCCTCAGATGCGCGGTCAACGCCGTCGCTGTTGGAATCGAGCGGAATCGTGCTCGACGAGGGTGCCCACGAAGCCTCGCTGCACGGCGAACCGCTCACGCTCACGCCGAAGGAGTTCGCTATACTGGCGGAGCTGCTGCGCGCGAAAGGGCGGCCGGTGGCATCGCAATCGCTGTTCGAGAGCGTATGGAACGAACCTGCGAACCCTCAAAGCAACAACACGGTCATGGTGCATATCAGGCACGTGCGCAAGAAGCTGGCCGCCGTGGATTCCTCGCAGGAATTCATCGAGACGGTGTGGGGCGTCGGGTACAAGTTGGGCTGACAGCCTCGCGCTTGCAAGGAAAGGGATGGATGCTATGAAGGAAACGGTCCTCGACCAGGCCCGGCAGGATCAGACGCGCAGGCTTTCGAATGCCATTTTGCGCCGTACGATCGTGAACGTGATCCTGTTCTCGGTGGCGTACATAGCAGGGTTCGCGCTGTTCATGCTGACGCTGGGCAACGTCGTATCCAACCTCGTCTACCGATTGGTGCTGTACAACGACCAGATTCACGGACTGATCGCCATGCTGTTCATCCCGCTGACGATTTGCGGGTTCGTCCTGGGAATTGTGCTGGTGGTGCGCTCCGGCATTAACCGGGCGCTCGGCTACTTCGATCTGCTGCTCGACTCGGTGTCCGACATTCTCGCGAAGCGGGAAGGCCCCATCGTGCTGCCGGCCGAGCTGGCTCCAACGGCCATGGCTTTGAACGGGATAAAGGTGGAGTCGGAGCAGAACGAGCGCACGGCCAAGGCGGCCGAGGAGCGCAAAAACGAGCTGGTCATGTACTTGGCGCACGACATCAAGACGCCGCTCACGTCCATTATCGGCTACCTCTCGCTGCTTGAAGAGTCGCCCGACTTACCAGTGGAAGTCCGCGCTCGCTACACGGGCATCGCGTTGGCGAAGGCGCATCGGCTTGAGGAGCTGCTCGAAGAGTTCTTCGAGATCACGCGGTACAATTTACAGGCGCTTCCCATTGAGCGCTCGCGTTTCGACGGCGTTCTGTTCGTGAACCAGGTGATCGAGGAGTTCTATCCTCTGGCCGAAGGGCGCGCCCTGAGCCTGGCCTACGAAGGACCCGAGGAGCTTTCGGTCTTTGCGGACGCAAGCCGCGTCGCGCGCGTGCTCAACAACGTGATGAAGAACGCGGTGGCGTACGCCGATGCCGGAACCGACGTGGTCGTGCGCACGAACTTGACCGTTGCGGCGGACGGCTTCGTGTGGTGGGAGCTGACGGTGACCAACCGGGGCCGCGAACTGTCTCCCCAGCATATCGAGCGCATTTTCGAGAAGTTCTTCCGCGCGGACGAGGCGCGCGCCTCGTCGGGAGGGGCGGGGCTGGGGCTTGCCATCGCGCGCGAGATAGCGCGGGCGCACGGCGGCGACATCTATGCGACAAGCGATGCGGGCGTCACTTCGTTCACCATCTGGATTCCCCAGGGGCCGAGCGTGATCGCGCCGTCGCAGAGCGCTTGCGAGTGACCGACGCCGTTATATGTGGGCAAGCTGTGGCGCGCCCGTATCGTCTGCTTGCCGGGCGCGGGTGCTTGGCATACAATAGGCGGGCTGCGAAAACGCAGGCACTTTCCGCTTGGTTCGCATACGTCCACCGTATGTCCACCCAGAGGAAAGCGCGTACCCCGCGCTCCGTTTTCGGACGAGCGCAGAAAACGCGGAGCCGCAAGGCCCGCAGGAAAGGTGGAGACATGGCTGATAGGCTTAGCATCAGCAAGGAGCGTACCGCGGAGCTCATCAAGGAGTTCGGTAAGGGCGAGGGCGACTCCGGTAGCCCCGAGGTGCAGATCGCGATTCTTTCCGAGCGCATCCGCAACCTGACCGAGCACTTGAAGGTGCACAAGAAGGACAACCACACGCGCCGTGGCCTCATGATGCTCATCGGTAAGCGTCGCGGTCTTCTGAAGTACGTCAAGAACCGCAACATCGAAGAGTATCGCGTGCTCATCAAGAAGTTGGGCATCCGCGACAACATCTAAGCTCCGAGAAGCCCGCCCCGGCGGGCTTTTTCGCATAAACGCAGGGATCTTTCCCCGCACGAGCGGGGTTGGAAATACAAGCGGTCGGAAGCGCAAGGGCGCATTCGCTCGCGGCAGAGAGAAAACGTAAGTACCTCGTCGCCGAAGAAGCTGAGCAGCACTAGGGCCGCTCAGGTGAAGAGAAAGAAAAGAAGCTTATGGAGAAAATCGTCGAATCCTTCGAACTGTACGGGAAGCAGTACCGTTTGGAGACAGGCGAGCTGGCCAAGCAGGCCACGGGCTCGGTCGTCGTCACTCAGGGCGACACCACCGTGCTGGTGACGGCCGTCATCTCGAACCAGGAGAAAGACTACGACTTCTTTCCCCTTACGGTCGACTTCATCGAGAAGATGTACGCCGTCGGCCGCATCCCCGGCGGCTACCTCAAGCGCGAAGCGCGTCCGTCCGACAAGGGCACGCTGACCGCGCGCATGGTCGACCGTCCCATCCGCCCCGGTTTCGTGGACGGATTCAAGCGCGAGGTGCACATCGTGTGCACGACGCTCGTGGTGGATAGCATCAACCCGCCCGACACCGTGTGCGTCATGGGCGCTTCCGCGGCCCTCATGCTGGGCGCCGCTCCGTTCGACGGCCCTGCTGCGTGCGTGCGCATCGGCCGCAACCCCGAAACGGGCGAGTTCATCGTCAACCCGACGTTCGAGGAATCCGAGAACTCCGACCTCGAGCTGACCATCGCCGGTACGGCCGACTACATCTCCATGGTGGAGGCCGGCGCCGACGAGATCTCCGAAGAGGACATGCTGGCGGCCATGACGTTCGGCCAGGAGGCCATCGCCGCGTTCTGCGAGGCGCAGCAGCGCTTCCTCGACCGCGCCCATATCGAGCCGCGCGAGTGGCCCGTGCATGTGGCCGATCCGGCTATCGCCGAGCGCATCGCTCCGTTCGAGGCCGAGATGGCCGCCGCGCTGCGCGACGCCGACAAGCAGGCTCGCATGGGCAAGGTGGAAGAGCTCAAGAACCGCATCAAGGCCGAGCAGTTCACGGACGAGGAACTGGCCGCCTGGAAGGGCGACGTTTCCGCCGAGCTCAAGAAGCTCGAGAAGAAGGCTATGCGCGCCATGGTCATCGAGACGGGCGAGCGCGCCGACGGACGTCGCCCCGAGGATATCCGCCCGCTCTACATCGTGCCGGGCTACCTGCCCCGCGTGCACGGATCGGGCCTGTTCCAGCGCGGACAGACGCAGGCGCTTTCCATCTGCACGCTCGGCATGCTGAACGAGTGGCAGCGCCTTGACACCATCGACCCCGCCGAGGGCAAGCGCTACATGCACCAGTACAACTTCCCGCCGTACTGCACGGGCGAAACCGGCCGCATGGGCGCTCCGAAGCGTCGCGAAATCGGTCATGGCGCCCTTGCGGAGCGCGCTCTCATTCCGGTTCTGCCGAGCGAGGACGACTTCCCCTACGCCATCCGCGTGGTGTCCGAGGTGCTGGAGTCCAACGGTTCGTCCTCCATGGCGTCCACGTGCGGTTCCACGCTGGCGCTCATGGACGCTGGCGTGCCCATTAAGGCTCCCGTGTCCGGCATTGCCATGGGCCTCATCAAAGAGGGCGACGACGTGGTCATCCTTTCCGACATCCAGGGCATCGAGGACTTCCTCGGCGACATGGACTTCAAGGTGTGCGGCACCGAGAAGGGCATCACGGCTCTTCAGATGGACAACAAGGCCCGCGGCCTGTCCGTCGACATCCTCGCTCGCGCGCTCAAGCAGGCAAGCGAGGGCCGCGCTCACATCCTGGGCGCCATGCTGGAGACCATCGCCGCACCGCGCGAGGAGCTTTCCCAGTTCGCGCCGCGCATCGAGACCATTCACATTCCCGTTGACAAGATCCGCGACGTCATCGGCAGCGGCGGCAAGGTCGTGCGCGGTATCCAGGAGGAGACGGGTGCGCACATTGACATCCAGGAAGATGGCACCATCCACATTGCCGCCATCGAGGGCCCTGCTGGCGACGCTGCAAAGGCCATGATCCTGGGCATCGTCAAGGAGCCCGAGGTGGGCGAGGAGTTCGACGGCGAAGTCGTGGGCATCAAGGACTTCGGCGCGTTCGTCAAGCTCACGCCGGGCAAGGACGGCCTGCTGCACATCAGCCGCGTGGCGAACGGCCGCGTGGGCAAGGTGGAAGACGTGCTGAACCTGGGCGACATCGTCAAGGTGAAGGTGCTCGAGGTCGATCCCAACTCCGGTAAGATCTCGCTCGACCGCCTGGACAAGCCGGAAGCGCCCGCCGGCTCAGCTCCCGAGCGCGGCGACCGTCCGCGTCGCGAGGACCGCGGAGACCGCGACACCCGTCCCGGTCGTAGCGGTCGCGAAGGCCGCGGCGGCAACGGCGGCAACGGCCGTACGCCTCGCAGGCGTCACGAGGGCTAATCTTTCGGGAAAGGCTGCCGAAGCGGCTTTTCCGAGTTCGAGCGTTTTCGTTTGACGACGGGCGCCGACGACCCTGCGGTTGTCGGCGCCCGTTTCGTTTCTCCGGAAGCGGTAGGGCCGCTTCCGGAGATTTGGGCGCGAATGGTCGCAGGGACCACGCAGGGCGTTCTGCCGCTGACGGGCTTCATGTGCGAACGCCGCCCGATCCCGCCGCCGAAGCCCCGATGCGCCGATGCAGCGCCGTTCCTTTCCGGCTCGTGGTACTATGCTGCAAACAAAAGACGAAAGGAAGAACATGATCAAGGTTGCAGTGTCGGGTTGTGCAGGTCGGATGGGCACCGCGGTGGTAGATGCAGTAGGGAAGGCCGAAGACATGGAAGTCGTCTGCGGCATCGATCCGCACGGAGCGGAGCTCGACGCTGCGCAGCCCGTGTTCGCCAGCATTGCCGAGGCGCTCGAAGGCGCGACGTTCGACGTGCTGGTGGACTTCACGCAGCCTTCCGTCGTGGCCGACAACGTGCGCGCGGCCCTGTCGGCCGGCGTTGACTGCGTCGTAGGCACGACGGGCATGTCAAACCAGGTGCTCGAGGAGCTTGCGGCAGCGGCGGCGCCGGGCGCGTGCTTGTTCTACGCTCCGAACTTCACGACGGGCGCCGTGCTCATGATGGAGTTCGCCAAGGCGGCGGCACCGTATTTCCCGGAGGCCGAGGTCATCGAGTTCCATCACTGCAACAAGAAGGACGCTCCTTCGGGAACGGCCGTGCGCACGGCGCAGATCATCGCGGAAGCTCGCGGCGGGCGCGCAAGCGAGGCTCCGGGTCGCGAAACCGAGATGGAGGGCATGGAGGGCGCGCGCGGCGCGCTCGTCGAGGGCGTTCCCGTGCATGCGGTGCGCTCGATGGGCTACGTGGCAAGTCAGGAGGTCATGTTCGGCTCGCTCGGCCAGACGCTGACGATTCGCCACGATTCGTGGGATCGCACGTCGTACATGCCGGGCGTGCTGCTGGGCATCCGCAGCGTAGGCGCGCGCGAAGGCCTCATTGTAGGTTTGGAGAACTTCATGTCATGACGCTTGCGTCGTGGCATAATGACGGTTTGTACATGATGTAGGAACAGCAATGCGGCACGGTGCCGCGTTGCAGCAAGGTGAGGAGCACGAGCATGTCGCAGCCCCGTTTCGGTCGCATGATTCCGGCCATGGTGACGCCCTTTAATCAGGATCGCGAACTGGATCTGGACAAAGCCCAGGCTCTCGCCGTGCGCCTGGTCGACGGCGGCAGCGATTCGCTCATCATCAACGGCACCACGGGCGAGAGCCCAACCGTGTTCTACCCGCAGAAGATGAAGCTGTTCAGCGCAGTAGTCGAGGCCGTTGGCGATCGCGTCCCCGTCATCGCCAACGTTGGCGACAACTGCACTGCCGATACGGTCGACTTCGCACGCGACGTCGCAGCCTTGGGCGTCGACGGTTTCATGTGCGTGGTCCCGTACTACAACAAGCCGCCGCAAGAGGGCATTTACCAGCACTTCCGCGCTATCGCGGGCTCGGTGGAGCTGCCCATCATCCTGTACAACATCCCCGGTCGCTGCGTGGTCAACATGGAAGCGGAAACCACGCTGCGCCTGGCCAACGAATTCGACAACGTGGTAGCCGTCAAGGAAGCGTCGGGCAGAATGGACCAGGTGAAGGCCATCATCGACGCTGCCCCCGAAGGCTTCGACGTATACTCGGGAGACGACTCGGCCACGTTCGACATCATGCAGATGGGCGGTGCCGGCGTTATCTCGACGATCGGCAACGTGGCGCCTGCTCGCATGAAGGAAATCGTCGATCTGTGCGCCGCCGGCGATTGGGAAGTGGCGGCGGCCGCCAACGACCGCCTCATGCCGCTTATGACGGGCCTGTTCGAAACGTCGAACCCGATCCTCGTCAAAGAGGCGCTGCGCCTGCTCGATTTCCCGGTAGGCGGCGTCCGTCTTCCCCTGGTGGATGCGACACCCGAACAGTCCGAGCGTTTGGCGCAGATCATGCGCGAAACGGGCGTACTGCAATAAAGGAATGTAGCGTCGGTCACGACGCATTGACATAGCCGCGACGTGCGGAAGCGTAGAAGCTGGCCGTTTTGGTTCAGGCTTCGCGCGAGGAAGCCGGGTCTCCCGGCTCCTTGCGTATGCGCTGACGTGCGCGCACGATGAAAAGGAATGACATGGAAGAAAACAAGCCGCGCGCGCAACGCGGAAATGGACGTGCGCGCAAAACCGAACAGGACCAAGCCGGCAATCCCCAGCAAGGGCAGTCGGGCGAGAAGACGCGTTCGTACAAGCACGTGAAGCTGGACCGGCAGCGTCCGCAGCTCTCGAAGGAAGGCGTCGGCAATCGCCGCGCGCCCGGTTCCGGAAACCAGAGCTCGCGACGCAACTTCTCGTCGCCCAAGAAAGACGGCTCCGCAACGCTCAAGATCATCCCGCTGGGAGGCCTTGATGCCATCGGCAAGAACATGACGGCCTTCGAATGCAAGGGCGACATGATACTCGACGACGCCGGCCTGATGTTTCCCGACGACAACCATCCGGGCGTGGATCTGATCCTGCCCGATTACACGTACGTTCTGCAAAATGCCGAGAAGCTTCGCGGCATCATCATCACGCACGGTCACGAGGACCACACCGGCACGCTGCCGTACCTCATGAAAGACCTTGACCGCCAGGTGCCCATCTACGGCACGAAGATGACGCTGGGCCTGATCGAAGGCAAGTTCGCTGAGCATAAGATCAAGAACGCGAAGCTCGTGGAGATCAAGCCGGGCGACCAGGTGAAGCTCGGTTGCTTCACCGCCGAGTTCTTTGCCGTGAACCACTCCATCCCCGGAGCGGTGGGCGTGTTCTTCCAGAGTCCGGCCGGCAACGTGCTGCACACGGGCGACTTCAAGCTGGATCAAACGCCCATCGACGGCGTGACCACCGACTTCGCCGCGCTCTCGAAGTTCAGCGGCATCGGCGTGGACCTCATGATGAGCGACTCGACCAATGCCCAGAACCCGAACTTCACCCCCTCCGAAGCCGAAGTGGGCAAAGAACTGGCGAAGATCATCTCCCAGGCGAAGGGGCGCGTCATCATCGCGTCGTTCGCCAGCCACATCCACCGCATGCAGCAGATCTGCGACGCGGCCGTGGCGAACGGGCGCAAGGTGGTGGTAACGGGCCGTTCGATGATCCAAAACACCGACATCGCCCGTCGCTTGGGCTACCTGGACATCAGCGACACCGACATCGTGGACGCCTACGACCTCAAGGGCATCCCGGCCGACCAGGTGGTCATCATGTGCACGGGCAGCCAGGGCGAGCCGCTTTCGGCGCTGGCGCGCATCGCCAACGGCGACCATCGCACCATCTCCATCGACGAGGGGGACACCGTCATCGTGTCCGCCACGCCGGTGCCCGGCAACGAGAAGGCGGTGACGCGCGTTATCAACTCCCTGGCGAAGATCGGCGCCGACGTGTACGACAAGAGCCGTGCGCGCGTCCACGTGTCCGGTCATGCGGGAGCTGAGGAGCTCAAGCTGGTGCTGTCCATCGTGCAGCCCAAGGCGTTCATGCCGGTGCACGGCGAAGCCACGCACCTGCGTGCGCATGCGCGTTTGGCCGAGGCTACGGGCGTGCCCGCCGAGAACGTGTTCATCTGCGAAAACGGAGAAAGCCTCGAGCTGACCTCGCGCGGCGTCCGTCGCGGCGAGATCGTGCAGTCGGGCATCGTGTTCGTCGACGGCCTGTCGGTGGGGGATACCTCCCAGGGCGTGCTCGACGAGCGCAGCGCGCTGGCGGCTCAAGGATTCGCCGCCGTGGCTGCGGCGGTTTCCGGGAAGAAGAAGTCCGTGGCGGGAGCGGTGCAAGTCGAGATGCACGGCATCACGGGCGGAGATGACGACTACCTGGTCCGCGAAGCCCAGACTACAGTGAAGAACGCCATCGGGCGCGCGCTTTCCAAGGATGGCGGCGTTAAAGAGATCAAGAAGGCCGCGCGCGACGCGCTCCTTTCGCTGCTGTGGGAGCGCACGAAGACGCGCCCCATGGTAATTGTAAATTTGCTGGAGGTTTAAGCTATAATGGCCGCATGTGCCTTGGGTGCATGCGGCCCTCGCCGACGAAAAACGAACTCATCAAACGTAGATCAAATGCAGCACGAAGGAGCGGGGCGTGGCCCGGAACTCATCAACCACATCGAAATCTAAGGCAGCGACCTCGAAGTCCAAGGGACGTGCCGCTTCGCCCGCGGAGAAGCGCGGCGGCAAGAACTCTTCGAGCCGCGCGAAGGCGGCGGCCGACGAGCAGCGCTTGTTCGACGATCGCGTGCGCCGCGACATCACCGGCGTCGCGTTCGCCATCGCGGGCATCGTCTTGTTCGTGACGGCCGTTCTGCCCTCCGACGCGGTGGTGACCTCGTTCGTTTCGAGCGCGTTGCATCTGCTACTGGGCCTGGGCGCCTACATCCTGCCGTTTTTCCTGCTGGTCGTAGGGGCAAGCTTTCTAGCTCGGTTCGAGCGCGAGCGCGTTCCCCTGCGGGTGACGGTGGGACTGGTCATGATATTCGTGGCAGTGCTCGTGCTGCTTGCCCTGTTCACGCCCGAATCGGCTCCTGATGCCGTCGATCGCCTGTTCGTCGAGGCCGAGCTCGTTTCGCGCGGCGGATACGTGGGCGCCGGCATCGCCTGGGTCGGCCTTCGTCTGTTCGGCCAGGTCATATCGTGCATTATCATGCTCGGCGTCATCTTGGCCGGGCTGATCGTCATCGGCTTCTCCCTTTCCAAGCTCATCGAGCGCGTGCAGGACGCGCGCGCAGCAGCAGCGGGGGAGGGCGGCGACGACGTGCTGGCTGCACCGCCCTTCGCGCGCGTCAAGCGTTCGGCAAGCTCGAAGATCCCCGTCGTTCCCACGATGGGCGACGCATTCTCGCAAGGGGCCACCAACGTGCTGCCCAAGGGCAAGAAAGCCGAAAAGGAGCGGTCCTCGAAGGCTCGTCGCGGCTCGCAGTCCCTGGCCACTCAGGCCATCGGTCGCGTAGGACCCGCCGCCGATACGGCAGGGGAGGCTCCTCAGACGCTTACGCGCAAGCTCGGCCGTAAGCACGAACGCGAGGCCGACGCCTCCGCATCCATGCCGAAGCCCTCGTCGGGTTCGAGCACGCCGTTGGCCGCTCCGCGCCCTGAAGACGGCTTCGAGCTTCCTCCCATGAGCCTGCTGGCCACGTCCAAGAACGCGAAGAAGGACGTCGCGTCGGATGTCGAGCTGAAGGAGACGGCGGCCTGCCTGCAGGAATCGCTCGAGAGCTTCCAGATATTCGCGGAAGTGGTGGGCTGGGTGGCCGGACCTACCGTCACGCTGTTCAAGGTCGACCTGCCCGCCGGCGTGCGCGTGAGCCGCATCACGGCGCTCGAAGACGACATCGCGCTTGCGCTGGCCGCGCCGGGCGTGCGCATCTTCGCGCCCATTCCCGGGACGAACTACGTGGGCATCGAGGTTCCGAACCGAACCCGCCAAAGCGTGCTTTTGGGCGACGTGATCAAGGACGCGCCTGCCGGGCCGCTCCAGATCGTGATCGGCAAGGACGTGGAAGGACGCTCCATCGTGTCCGACCTGGCCAAGATGCCGCACCTGCTTATCGGCGGCACCACGGGTTCGGGCAAATCGGTGTCCATCAACGCGATGATCATGTCCATCCTCATGCGCGCCACGCCGTCCGAAGTGCGCTTCATCATGATCGACCCTAAGCGCGTGGAGTTCACGCCCTACAACGGCATTCCCCATCTGTACGTGCCCGTGGTGACCGAGCCGCGCGAGGCGGCCAGCGCCCTGTCGTGGGGCGTGGCGGAAATGGAACGCCGCCTCAAGGTGTTCTCGAAGGTGGGCGCGCGCAATATCGGGCAGTACAACGCCAAGGTGCAAGCGGCGCAGGCCGAGGCCGAGCGCGCGGCGGACGCCGGAGAAGAGCCTCCCGCCAACGACCTGGGCGGCGAACTGCCTTACATCGTGATCATCATCGACGAGCTTGCCGACCTCATGATGAACGTGGGCAAAGAGGTGGAATTCTCCATCAGCCGCATCGCGCAGCTGGCGCGCGCGGCGGGTATCCACCTGATCGTGGCCACGCAGCGTCCGTCCACGAACGTAGTCACGGGCCTCATCAAGGCGAACATCACGAACCGTATCGCGTTCAATGTGGCGTCGGGCATCGACAGCCGCGTGGTGCTGGACACGCCCGGAGCCGAGAACCTGATCGGCTTGGGCGACCTTTTGCTGTCGAAGCCCGAGTACGCCAAGCCCCAGCGAATCCAAGGCTGCTACGTCTCGGAGGACGAGATCAACGCCGTGGTGGACATGCTCAAAGAGCAGGGCGAGCCCGAGTACCATTCCGAGATCCTGCAAACGAACCTCATCACCTTGGGCGCTTCGCAGCCCGACGGCAGTGGCGGTTCGGGGCTTTCGGACGATCCGCTCATCTGGGAGGCCGCAGACATCGTGGTGTCGAGCGGCCTGGGATCCACGTCGAACATCCAGCGCCGTCTTAAGGTGGGTTATTCGCGCGCTGGCCGTATAATGGACATGCTGGAGGAAAAAGGCGTCGTGGGGCCGCCGAACGGCAGCAAGCCCCGCGAAGTGCTGGTAGACGCCATGGAGCTCGAAACGCTGAAGGCGTTCGAAGCGAACGACGCGTCGGGTCCGGAGGAGTAACAGGATGGCTCAGGTTAATTTCGGGATGATTCTGCGCGAGGCGCGCGAGCGCAAAGGCTACGATCTGGCCACGGCCGCGCGCCGGCTGCGCATCAGGCCCGACATCTTGCGTGCGATCGAGGAGAACGACTTCTCGCGCATGCCTCCGCGCGGTTACGCGCGCAACATGGTGAACGCTTACGCGCGCCTCGTGGGGCTCAATCCCACCGAAATGACGCGCATGTACCTGGACGAGGCGTACGCTTATCAGGTAGGACGCGTGCGCACCGAGACGAAAACCGGCGCACGCTTCGACATGGGCGCGGCGTCGCGCCGCGCAGGAAGCTCGTCGGGCAGCGGTAACGGACCGGTCCGCCCGCGCGAGCGCGCAGCCCAGCAAGAGGCCGAACGCCCGCCGCGCCAGAACGCGCTCGGGCGCACGATGTACGACGATCGCCGCGAATACGTGCGCGATTACGGTTCGCGCGCCGGCGCGCCTGGGCGTCTGTACTCAGAGGATCGCACGCATCCGAGCAGGCACGCGGCGCTTCCGAACGGGCACTACACGAATTTCTACGCCGGCCCCAAGGCCCCCAATGCCGTGCAATCGAAGCTTCCTTTCATCATTGCGGGCGGCGTCATCCTGATTCTGCTGGTCCTGGTTCTCGTGCTGGCGTTCGGCGGCAAGGGGGGCAGCACCGACGACGCGCCGAAGGTTCCCATTACCGGCGTGACGGACACGACGCAAAGCGGAGAGGGATCGAACGGCGGGCAGGAAACGGCGCCGCCGCAAGAGGCGAAGCCGGTGGAAACCGCTCCCACGAAGGTGACCGTCGAGTACAAGGTTGCAACCGGGAAGGAAGTGTACGCGGTCATAACGGCTGACGGGACCCAAACGCCCCAGATGATCACCGGTCCAGTAACCGAAACCGTCGACGTTACGGGCACGTGGAGCTTTGCCACCTGGGTCGTCGACGCGGTGACCATCACGGTGGACGGCAAGGCCGTGAGCTTCGACGGCAAGGATGCGTCCGGCATGCCGCAGTGCACGGTGGATTTCCAGGCGTACCTCGAGCAATGGAAGGCCGACCATCCCGACGCTGCGTCGACCGGCTCGAGCGCGTCGACGGGCACCGGGTCGAGCAGCAGCACGGCAACCGGCGCGACGGGATCTACGGGCGCCTCCACCGAATAAACGAACAAGCACCTGCAGAAATGCGGTATGCTGTCATGATGCGAACGCTCAAGCGGCCTGCGCTCTTGCAGGCCGCGTTGTACGGAAAGGACGGTCTCCATGGCCAAGGAATCTAGCTTCGACGTCGTCTCCACGGTTGATATGCAGGAGGTCGACAACGCCTTTCAGCAGGCGAAGAAGGAACTTGCGCAGCGCTACGACCTGAAGGACTCGGGTGCCGAGATCACGCTTGACAAGGCGAACAAGACCATGACGGTTGCGGCTCCTGCCGACTTCGTGGCCAAGCAGGTCATTGACGTGATCGCGTCCAAGATCATTCGTCGCGGCATCGACCTAGGCGCGATCAAGTGGGCCGATCCGGAGGCTGCCGCCGGACAGAGCGTACGCCAGAAGGGCACTATCGTCGAAGGCATCGACAAAGAAACCGCCAGCAAGATCAACAAGGATATCAAGGCCGAGAAGTTCAAGGTGAAGGTGCAGATCGAGGGCGACAAGCTGCGCGTGAGCTCCGCATCCCGCGATGCTTTGCAGGAGGTCATCGCCTTCCTTAAAGAGAAGGACTACGGCCAGCCCCTTCAGTACGTCAACTACCGCTAAGGACGGCAGCCCTATCATGATGTCAGCAACAAAGCCGAACGCCGCGGTTCCCGCCGTGGCGTTCGTTACGCTCGGGTGCGCGAAAAACGAGGTCGACACGGCGCACATGAAAGCGCGCCTTGCAGAAGCAGGGTTCGCGCTGGAGGACGACCCTGCCGCCGCGGACGCCGTCGTGGTCAATACGTGCTCGTTCATCCAAAGCGCTACCGAGGAAAGCCTCGAGGCCGTGTTCGATGTAGCGGGCCTTCCCAATGTGGCCGAGGGAGCCGCGCTCATCGTTGCCGGATGCATGCCGGCGCGCTATGGCGACGACCTTGCAGGCGAGCTGACCGAAGCGCGCGCGTTCGTTCCGTGCAGCCGCGAGGACGACATCGCGCAGGTTCTCGTGGACGCGCTCGGCCTTGGCGAAGAACCCGCTGCATCGGATCGCTTCGATACGGTGGAAGCCGCCTGCGCGAAGCAAACGGCCCCGACGAGCGTCTCGGCTTACGTGAAGATATCCGATGGGTGCGACCGATTCTGCAGTTTCTGCACCATTCCGTACATCCGCGGTCGGTACCACAGCTTCGCGTACGAGGACGTGCGCGCCGAGGTAGCCGGGCTGGTTACCGGGGGCGTTCGCGAGATCGTGCTGATCGCTCAGGACACTGGCAGATGGGGGACGGATCTCGACGAGCCCTCTTCTCTCGCATGGCTGGTTTCCGCTTTGGCCGAAGAGTTTTCTCATACTTGGTTCCGCGTGATGTATATCCAGCCGCAAGGGCTGACCGATCAGCTGCTCGATGCGGTAGCCTCGCACGAAAACGTGTGCGACTACTTCGACATCCCGTTGCAGCACGTCGATCCCTCCATCTTGCGCGCGATGAATCGTTCGGGCTCGCGCGCCGAGTTCGAGGCGCTTGCGAACCGCGTGAGGACGCGCATTCCCCATGCTACGCTGCGCACTACCTTGATAGCCGGGTTCCCCGGAGAAACCGACGATCAGTTCGAGGATCTGTGCGATTTCGTGGAAGAGGGCCTGTTCGATTACGTGGGCGTCTTCCCGTATTCGCGCGAAGAGGGCACGAAGGCCTATGATTTGCCCGATCAGGTGGATGAAGACGAGAAGGCCGACCGCGCGCAGCGCTTGCGCGACCTTGCGGACGCGGTGTGCTGTCCGCGCATAGCCGCCCGCGTGGGGCTTGAATTGGACGTGCTTGTGGAGGGCGTGGAAGAGGACGGTCAGTTGTTCGGCCGCGCCATGTGCCAAGCTCCCGAGGTGGACGGCGTCACGTACGTGGAGGCGGGCGAGCCGGGGCAGATCAAGCGCGTGAAAATCACGGACACGCTGCTGTACGAGATGGAGGGGGAGTAGTCCCATGGCCAGCTCAAGCCAGATGAAGCCCACGCCGACCGACAAGCTGTGGACGCCGGCGAACATCGTGACGCTTGTGCGCATCTGCTTGGTGCCCCTGTTCGTCGTAGCATTGCTCAGCCCCTGGCCGCAGTGGTTCGGCCTGCCGCAGGTGGCGGACGACTCCAAGAGCCTCATCGCTGCCGGCATATTCATTCTGATCTCATGCACCGACTGGCTTGACGGCTACCTGGCCCGCAGCCGGGGGGAAGTCACCGATTTCGGAAAGTTCATGGATCCGCTGGCAGACAAGATCCTTGTTGCGGCGGCCCTGCTGGCGCTCATCGAGCTGGGAGCCCTGCCCAGCTGGGTGGTGCTCGTCATCTTGGCTCGCGAGTTCATCGTTTCGGGCGTGCGCATGGTGGCGGCCAGCGAGGGCGTGGTTATCGCTGCTAGCTGGTACGGCAAAGCGAAAACCGTTTCGCAGATGGTGGCTATCGTGCTGTTCACCATCAAGGACAGCTACATGGTGGGCAGCGTGCACGCTGCGTTCTCGGACTGGATGTGGATGATCAGCTGGCTCGTCATGATCGTGGCGCTCGTGTTGACCATCGTGTCCATGCTGGACTACATCGACAAAGCGCGTCACCTGATCGGACTGAAGCCCAAGGAGCCGAAGCGGAAGCGTCGGGGATCGAAGGATGCGCGCGCGGTGGCGTCCGAACCGGCGTCGCCTGCTGCACCCGTAGAGAGCCGGGTCCTTTCTGATGCGGATCTTGCCGAGATAGCCCCCGAGGCGCTCGAGGCCCTTGCTTCCACCGTGCTTTCCGCGGCGCGTGCAGCTGGAAAGACCATCGGAACGGCGGAAAGCCTGACGGGCGGGCTGATCGCCGCTACGCTTACGCAGATCCCGGGCAGTTCCGATGTGATGCGCGGAAGCGTGGTCAGTTACGCGACCGAGGTCAAAAGCTTGGTGCTTGCGGTGGATCCCGACACGATCGCCGCGCATGGCGTAGTGAGCGAGCAAACCGCGAAGGCCATGGCTCAAGGTGCGTGCACAGAGCTTCGCTGCGACGTGGCGGTGGCTGTGACGGGCATAGCCGGTCCGGGGGGAGCGGAGCCGGGCAAACCGGTGGGGACGGTATGGCTCGGCTGCGCTGACGGCTGCGGTACGGTCGAAGCGGAGACGCGCTGCTTTGCCGGCACGCGCGAGCAGGTGCGGCTCCAAACGGTGCGCGCTGCGCTCCAGGTCATGCAGCATGCGCTGGAAAGCCGCTAGAACGACGATAGGTTTCTGCTAGATTCGCGTGACGCTTCAGCAAGATTCGACGCAGGTCCCCGATAGAACCATGTTGGAAACCCGCTTGATTCGAAAAGGATCGAGCGGGTTTTTGGCTGTACGCGCGTCATGATTCAGCTAGAAAGGGCTTCTATACTTGAATTGCGGACTTGCCGATAAAAATGCTTGACCGACAAACAGATGTTCGTATAATAGGAGAAGTCGAAAAGCGGCGCTTTGGCGCACCTGCGGAAAGAGAAGGAAGCGCATGAACGAAGAAAAATCAAAGATGCTCAAGCTGACCACCGATCAGATCGAGACCAAGTTCGGAAAAGGCTCCATCATGAAGTTCGGCGAAAGCGACCAGAGCCTCAATATTGGCGCTATACCCACAGGCTCGCTTCCTCTTGATGCCGCATTGGGCATCGGAGGGGTGCCGCGCGGGCGCATCGTGGAGGTCTACGGTCCTGAATCGAGCGGCAAGACGACGCTTGCGCTTCAGGTGCTTGCCGAAGCGCAAGCGCTCGGCGGCATCGTCGCTTTCATCGACGCCGAACATGCGCTCGATCCGGTGTACGCGGCGCGTCTCGGCGTCGACATCGACGAAGTTCTTATATCCCAGCCCGATACCGGCGAGCAGGCGCTTGAAATCTGCGACATGCTGGTGCGAAGCGGCGCCATCGATTGCATCGTCATCGACTCCGTGGCGGCTCTTGTGCCCAAGGCCGAGATCGAAGGCGAGATCGGCGATACTACGGTGGGCTTGCAGGCGCGCCTTATGTCTCAAGCGCTTCGCAAGCTGGCAGGCTCGCTCTCCAAGTCGAACACCACGTGCATCTTCATCAACCAGCTGCGCGAGAAGATCGGCGTCATGTTCGGCAATCCCGAAACCACGACCGGCGGACGGGCGCTCAAGTTCTTTTCGAGCGTGCGCATCGACATCCGACGCATCGATTCCATCAAAAAAGACGGCGAGATCGTGGGCAACCGCGTGCGCGCGAAAGTCGTGAAGAACAAGGTGGCGCCGCCGTTTCGCCAGGCTGAATTCGATCTCATGTACGGCGAGGGCATTTCTCGCGAAGGCTGCATCGTCGATATGGCGGTAGAGGCCGGCGTCGCGAAAAAGTCCGGTGCATGGTACACCTACGGCGAAGAGCGCTTGGGGCAGGGCCGCGAAGCCGCGAAGCAGACGCTTAGGGAGAACCCCGATCTGCGCGACGAACTGGAGAACAAGGTGCGCGAGGCGTTCGATATCCCCATTATCACGCGAACGGCAGAAGAGGCGGACGTCCTCTCTCCGGTAGCGAAGCCCAAGGGAAAGAAGTAGCGCGTCATGTCGCATAGCTCCGACGACGTGAAAGCCCTCTTGCGGGCGAATATCGCTGCGATCGAATCGGGGGAACGGAGCTCGTTGCCCGGTGCGCGTCAGGCAACGAGCTCCGAGCGAAAAGCACGACCCGCCTCGTGCGAGAGCGTTTCCGTCGGCCGGGATAAAGAAGGGCCGGACGATTCGCCTGAGCGCGCGTTTCGCAAGATCGAGCGCCTTGCCTGCGCGCGCGAACAGGCAAGCGAGGCTTTGCGCCGACGTTTAGTGCGCGAGGGATTTTGCGAGGATGCCGTCGAGGAAGCGGTGGCGCGCGCCCAGGCATGCGGTCTTGTCGACGATCTTCGCTATGCCGACGTGCTCGTCCGAAGCCGTCTTTCGCAGGGCAAGGGGCGCCGCGGCATCGTCGCCGAGCTCGAGGATCTTGGCATTGCCGTCGACGAAGTCGCGTCGTTGTCCGAAGGGCAGGGGGTCGGCGACGATGCGTCGGAGATCTCGCGCGCCATCGCTTTGCTCGAGCGGAAGCCCCCTCGGTCGAAGAACGCTCGAGAGGCGGCGTATAGAAAACTCGTCCAGAAGGGCTACGGCTCATCGGTCGCTTCCTCGGCCGCCCGTCAATGGCATGAATCCCTTTGCTCGGCGCAGTTCGACCGGATAGGGTAAGGCCGGGCGTCGGACGTGCAAGCCGTCCGACGCCTCCGTTTTGCCGACCCTGTTCGTGAAGGTGCGTTTCGCCTTGTCGTTTCCGAATATTTCTTGTCGAGGGCTTTTACAAATCGCATACAAGCCTTATTATGTATAGAAGCTTGGGTGAAACGTACCTGATGAGGGTACTTCTTATAGACAAATTCATACGATGCTTCCCGTATCGCGTGCGTTCGCTCATGCCCGGTTTTGCCGGGATTTTTTATGCCTACGAGTACTTTGAAACACACTGACAGAATGCGAAACGAAAGGGGGGAGCGTATGCCTGAAATCATCTGGCTCGTTGTCGGAGCCGCAGCTGGCATCGCCCTCGGATTCGTCATCACGCGTTTTCTCGTCAATGCGTCCACTAAGCGTGCGGCGCAAGAAGCGGAATCCGTGGTGACCGATGCGAAACGACAGGCGGAGACGTTGCGCCGAGAAGCAATCGTCGAGGCGAAGGACGAAGCGCTTCGGCTCAAGCAGGAAGCGCAAGTTGAAAGCAAGGAGCGCATGCGCGAAGTGCGCGCCGCCGAGAACCGTATATCCCAGCGTGAGGAATCGCTCGACCGTCGCGTGGAGTCGCTTGATTCGCGCGAACATCAGATCTCGTCGATGCAAGGGCAGCTCGATCGCCGCGAACGCGATCTGTCCGAGGCAGAGCAGGAGATCAACCATCGTCTAGAACGCGTGGCGGGCATGAGCCCTGACGAGGCGAAAGCCGAGCTGCTCGATACGCTGAAGGACGAGGTCACGCATGCCTCTGCAGCCATCATTCGCGATGCTGAAGCGCGCGCGAAGGCCGAGGCCGACAAGAAGGCGCGTTCGATCCTGAGCCTGGCAATCCAGCGCGTTGCGGCCGACCATACCGCTGAAACCACGGTATCGACCATCCATATTCCGTCGGATGACCTGAAGGGCCGCATCATCGGCCGCGAAGGTCGCAACATTCGCTCGTTCGAGCAGCTGACGGGCACGAACCTCATCATCGACGACACCCCTGAGTGCGTGACGATCTCCTGCTTCGATCCGGTGCGCCGCGAGATCGGTCGCGTCACGATGGAGAACCTTGTTGCGGACGGCCGCATCCATCCGGCTCGTATCGAGGAGATGTTCGGCAAGGCCGAGGCGTTCGTGAACCAACGCGTCCAGGAGGCCGGCGAACAAGCTGCGTTCGATACGGGAATTCACGACCTGCATCCTGAGCTCGTGCGGACGCTCGGTCGTTTGCGGTACCGCACCTCTTACGGGCAGAATGTGCTCAACCATTCGCTCGAAGTCGCGTACCTGTCGGGCGTCATGGCTTCGGAGCTGGGACTCGATCCCATTCCGGCCAAGCGCGCCGGCTTGCTGCACGACTTGGGAAAGGCCGTTGACCACGAGGTCGAGGGAAGCCATGCCGTGATCGGCGCCGACCTTGCGCGCCGTTTCGGCGAAAAGGGCGATATCGTGCATGCTATCGAGGCTCACCACAACGACGTGGAGCCTTCGAGCGTGCTTGCGGTTCTGGTCCAGGCTGCAGACGCCGTATCCGCCGCGCGCCCCGGTGCGCGCAAAGAGACGCTTGACGCCTATATCAAGCGTCTTGAGAAACTTGAGGAAATCGCGAATTCGTACAAGGGCGTCGAGCGCACCTACGCAATCCAAGCGGGTCGCGAAGTACGCGTCATGGTGGAACCCGAAGCGGTGGACGAAGCGGCTACCACGGTGCTCGCCCACGATATCGCGCAGCGCATCGAAAACGAGATGCAGTACCCCGGCCAGGTGAAGGTCGTGGTCATTCGCGAGAGCCGTGCGGTCGGCATCGCGAAGTAAGGCGGATCTGTTGTGAAGCACGACTCTCTCGAGAGCTTCATCGAGGACGTCTGCGGCGAAAGCCATCTCCGGGTCGAAACCGACCTCGGGGATGGCTTCGTCCGTTTGAGGAGCGCAGAAGCCGAGCGGCGCCAAGCTGCGCACGACATACGGTCAACGGAAGACATCGTTATCGAGATGTTGAGAAACGCACGCGATGCTCATGCGCGCAGTATCTTCCTTGCGGTTACCCGCGAGGATCGGCGGCGGAAACTGGTCATGATCGACGATGGAGACGGCGTTCCCCCTTCCATGCACGAGCGCATCTTCGAGCCGCGCGTTACCTCGAAGCTCGACACTATGTCCATGGATAAATGGGGCGTCCACGGACGCGGCATGGCTTTGTACTCTATTGCCGTCAATTCCGAGTCTGCGTACGTAGCAGCTTCGGATTCGGGCAAAGGGTCTTCGCTGTACGTCGAGACGAATCTGGACAAGGTGGGGGAGAAGACCGATCAGTCGAGTTTCCCCACGTTCGAGCGAAATGAATCGGGGAACGTGGTCGTACGCGGTCCTAAAAACATACTGCGTACGGCATGCGAGTTCGCCATTGAAAGCAGAACAAGCTGCACGGTGTACCTGGGATCCGCTACGGACGTGGCCGCCACGCTGTACGCCTTCGGGCTTGCTTCGCTGACCTCGTCGGCAAGGGCGTTTTGCAAAGAGCCATCCCGCCTTCCTGTCAGCAAGCGGTTGTCGGTGTGCGCCGACCCCGCTTCGTTCGCACAGGAAGCGGCTCGATTGGGCCTTGAATTGTCCGAGCGAAGCGCGCGGCGCATCATGGACGGAGAAATAGCCCCGTTATCGCCGCTTATCGATCGAATTCGCATTGAGGCTGTTGCAGAACCCGACAACACCCCGACGGCTCCGCGCAACGTGCGCGATCATGCAGCTGCACAGGATGCGCGCGGCTTGAAAATCGCCACCGAGGATTTGGAGATCTTCTCGAAGCGCGTTGCCGCAGCTTTCGAAGACGTGGCGCGCGATTACTACCTCGAATCGGGGGTAAGCCCGGAGGTTCGCGTTGGGAAGGACTGCATTCGTATCACCATTCCTATTGCCAAGTTGCGATAACGCCTAGATGCCCTGATCGCTTCGAGTTCTCCATGGTTTCGGTATACCCGCAGGTTGCACGCCATAGATCGAATGGGTAGAATGTTGAATGCATAAACATTGCAGGCTGAGCGAAGCATATTTATCGAACTAAACGCACGCGTAACGGACCAAACGAAAAAGGATATGCATGTCCACTACAGAGCATAAGCCAGACGTCGGCTGCCTGAAGGTGTCGTCGAAATCGTCGCCCGCTTCCGTAGCGGGTGCCATCGCCGGCATGGTGAAGGACGGCGTTTCCGTCGAGATTCAAGCTGTGGGAGCGGGAGCCGTCAATCAGGCGGTCAAAGCCATCGCTATTTCTCGAGGGTTTCTGTCGCCTATTGGAATCGAAATCGCTTGCGTCCCTTCGTTCGCCGACATCGTAATCGACGGCGAGTACCGCACCGCAATCCGATTCGCGGTAGATCCTCGCTATACGCGCGGCGTCGGAGCTTCCGTTTCCGACGAGCGTCGCGACTCCCTTTCCGACCTCTAAGATAGACGAGCCTATGCAAACTCCCTTTATGAACTTGACGTTCTGCATCCGTACGTTCGGATGCCAAATGAACAAGCATGATTCCGAGCGTATTGCCGGGATGCTCGAGGGCTTAGGGGCCCTCATGGTGGATTCCATCGAGGATGCGGACATCGTCGCGTTCATGACGTGCTGCGTTCGCGAAGCGGCCGATACGCGCCTGTACGGCCAAGTCGCCTCGCTCAAGAATATCCCGCTGCGCGAAGGCACGCCGCTTTCCAAACGCGTTGTGGCCGTTGGAGGCTGCATCGGCCAGCGCGACGGCGAGAAGCTTACCGAAGAACTGCCTCATCTTGATGTGGTGTTCGGAACGCACAATCTAGGATCGCTGCCATGCCTTTTGCAAGCAGCTATAGAAGAGGGCGGCCATCAGGTGGAAGTGCTCGATGCGGCCTCTTCGTTTCCGACCGAGCTGCCCACGGCGCGCGAGCACGAATGGGCGGCCTGGCTTCCCATCACCATCGGCTGCAACAACTTCTGCTCTTACTGCATCGTGCCGTACGTGCGCGGGCGGGAGAAGTCGCGTCCGCTCGAGGACATCGTCAGCGAAGCCGAGCGGTATGTGGCTGCCGGCGTAAAAGAGATCACGCTGTTGGGTCAAAACGTAAATTCGTACGGTCGCGATCTGTATGGATCGCCTCGTTTCGCGCAGGTGCTCGATGCGCTCGACGCAACGGGAATCGAGCGGCTCCGCTTTGCCACGAGCCATCCGAAGGATTTGACCGACGAGGTGATCGCGAAATTCGGTTCGCTACGCTCTCTTATGCCTGCTTTGCATCTTCCGGTTCAGTCCGGGTCCGATGCCGTCTTAGCTGCGATGAATCGTCGCTACACGCGCGAGCACTACCGGGGCCTTATCGCCAAACTGCGCGACGCCTGCCCCGATATTGCGCTGTCGACCGACATCATCGTAGGCTTTCCGGGAGAGACCGCCAAGGATTTCGAAGATACCTACCGATTGCTTGACGAGGTGGGCTACCACCAGGTGTTCACGTTCATCTATTCGAAGCGCGAAGGCACGCCTGCCGCTTCCATGGACGATAGCACCCCGCGCGAGGTTATCCAGCAGCGTTTCGATCGCTTGGTGGACCTTGTGCAGGACAAGGCGTTCGAGGCGAATCAGAAAGACCTGGGAGCTACGGTGGATGTGCTGGTAGAGGGCGGATCGAAGCGCGACGAAACCCTTCTGACGGGCAAGAGCCCGAAGAACCAAACCGTTCACGCAGCTGTTCCTGCAGGGCTTTCGGTGAAGAGCCTGACCGGCCAAACGGTACGCGTGCGCATCGACGAAGCGAAAACGTGGTATCTGGCAGGCGAGGTTGTAGACGGTGTTTAGCCTTTCGGCCCCCGTTGTATGCGTCGTAGGTCCCACGGCATCGGGCAAGACTGCGCTTGCGCAAGCGCTTGCTTTCGAATTGAACGGCGAAGTGGTCAGCGCCGATTCGATGCAAGTGTATCGCGGTATGGACATCGGCACGGGAAAGCTCCCTGTTCGGGATCGCATCGTGGCCCACCACGGATTCGACTTGGTCGACCCGGGCGAGCCTTATTCGGCGGCGTTGTTCCAGGCGTATGCGCGAGATTGTTTTCTTGACGTCGACGCGCGCGGACGAAGAAGCGTGCTCTGCGGCGGTACGGGGTTTTATGTGCGCGCAGCGATAGACGATTACGATTTTCCCAAAGGCGAGCAGGTCGGCAATCTTGTACGAGATCGTTGCAATCGCATTGCGCAGGAACAAGGCCTTGAAGCTCTATGGAATCTTCTTGCGGATCGCGACAAGGAGAGCGCCGCTTTGATTCCGCCTGCCGACGTGAAGCGCGTTGCTCGTGCCTTCGAACTTCTCGAGGACGGTACGACGTATGCCAAACAGCGCGCCAAACTTGCGCAGTTGCCGCAATGCGTTCCCGCCGTGTTCGTGGGGTTGGCGGTCGATCCCGATGTTCTTCGCGCTCGGATCGACGCACGTGTCGACCAGATGATCGAAGACGGCTTGGTCGACGAAGTGAAGCATCTGCTCCAAAAAGGGTTCAGAAACGGAATCACGGCTCCGCAGGCTATCGGGTACAAAGAGATCGTTGCCGCGCTTGACGGTGAAACTACCATGGAGGAAGCGATTCTCAGTATCAAAACGGCAACGCACCGGTACGCTAAGCGACAACGTACCTGGTTTCGCAAAGATACGCGCATCCGCTGGATCGATGCAAACGCTCCCGATGTGCGTGCGATGCTGCGCGCGTCTTTAGCGGTTCTCGAAGAAGCTCAACCGCTTGCAAGCGGTTGTTGAAGATAGCGATGTTCTCTGGGAAGGATGGCTTGATGTCCGATTTCGAAGCAGTGATTACGCGCGGCATGACGCCTACTGCCGAAGTACGGCGCGAACGGGCCGTTCTTGTGGGGGTCGACCGACCCGGAACCGCATGGCCCTTAGCCTCGTCGCTTGCAGAACTCGAGCGGTTGGTAGATACGGCGGGAGCCGACGTCGTCGCCAGCACGACGCAAAAGCTCGAGGCGCCGAATCCTCGCACCTTCGTAGGCACGGGCAAAGCCGAGGAAGTTGCCGAGCTCGCACGCGCCCATGCTGCGGACCTCGTCGTTTTCGACGATGAACTGACGCCTTCTCAGCAGGCGAATCTGGAGAAGGTGGTAGGGCGCGATGTGAAGGTCATCGACAGAACGGCCCTTATCCTGGACATCTTCGCCTTGCATGCAACCAGCAAGGAAGGTCGTCTGCAGGTGCGGCTAGCTCAAAACCAGTACTTGCTACCTCGCCTACGCGGCATGTGGGCCCACTTGGCATCGAACCGCATGGGCGGCGGTGTGGGATCGCGCTTTGGCGAAGGCGAGAGCCAGCTCGAAGTCGACCGGCGCATGGTTCGCAAGCGAATCACTTCGATCAAGCGCGAGCTCAAGCATCTTTCTGAAGTGCGTGCGGTGCAGCGTGAAAGTCGCTACGAGAGCGGCATGTTCAAGGTGGCGTTGGCGGGCTATACGAATGCGGGTAAATCGAGCTTGCTCAATCGTCTGACGAAGGCCGATGTGCTTGCGTACGACAAGCTGTTCGCCACGCTGGACTCCACGACGCGCAAGTTCGAGCTTCCTGAAGGCCGGGAAATAACCATCACCGATACGGTCGGGTTCATTCAAAAGCTTCCGACGACGCTTGTCGAGGCGTTCAAATCGACGCTTGATGAGATTACGGGCGCGGATTTGGTACTGCATGTAGTGGATGCTTCTTCAGAGGAATACCAAGGTCAGATAGATGCCGTCGATGCCATTCTGGGTCAAATTGGCGCTCAAGATCTTCAGCGCATTCTCGTGTTCAATAAATGCGACCTGCTTGACCAGGAGCATCAACATGCGCTCGAGACGCGTCATGCTCAGACTCGGTTCGTTTCCGCCGAAACAGGGGAGGGGATCGCGGGGCTGATCGAGCATATCGCGCGCGTTGCTTCCGCGCATGACGATCACCTGAGCGTGTTGCTACCGTACCACCGGGGGGATCTTGTTTCGCTTGCGCACGAGCGTTGCCATATTCTATCGGAGACCCACGAAGAGCAGGGAACGAAGATCACCATGCTGGCATCGCCTTCGTTTTCCGGATTGTTCGCGCCGTTCGTTTGCGAAGAATAAAACAACGGGCAGTTTCCAGGTCGCGTGCTTGCTGCATCATGCGAATCCTTGCTAACCGCATCGCAGCACACGAGAAGATCTGCGCGTCAGGCCCATGTTAGAGTTGCTCTAACATGGGCCTGAAATCGTTTCGCCACCATAAGGGAGTGCGTCTCTCTCGAAAAACCGCTTACGCTTAAAGACGGCGAAACACTGCGACTACTTTGCCCGCGATGGAGCAATCTCGGGTGATGATGGGATCCATGGAGGAGTTCTCCGGTTGCAGCCGAATATGATCCTGCTCTTTAAAGAAGCGCTTGACAGTTGCACCGTCGTCGATAATCGCCACGACGATATCCCCGTTGTTCGCAACGGGTTGCTCTTTCACTACAACATAGTCACCGTCGTTGATCCCGGCTTCAATCATGCTTTCCCCGCGAACCGATAAAAGGAACGAGGGAGAATCCCCCACTATATCGGTCGGGAGAGAGATGGTGTCAGTAATGTTCTCTTCCGCAAGGATGGGAGAGCCTGCTGCAACGTTTCCGACCAGCGGAACGTTCACGACCTTGCTGAAACTCGGCTGCACGACGTTCGTTGCAAGCGCAGCATCTTCAAGAGGATAGGTAAGCGCTATAGAACGGGATTTGAGCGGGTCGCGCTTGATAAGCCCCTTGTCTTCAAGCGCTTTCAAGTGAACGTGCACTGTGGAAGGGGAGGAGAGCCCCAAGCTTTGGCAAACCTCGCGCACGGTAGGGCCGTACCCCTTTTCGCGAATGCACTCTTCAATGCAATCAAGTACAGCCTGTTGGCGCTTCGTCACTTTTTCGGACATACTCCATCCTTTCCTAAAAGCGAACAAATGTTTTGATTTTATGTTGACATGAACCTTTGTTCGCTCTATTATATACGCGAACAAAGGTTCTACGCAAGGGCAAGGAGGCAGAAAGATGAAGAATTTCGAGGTGCGCTACCCGACTGACGGCACGTCTGATGGTTTTGAAGTTCGATCGATTTCTGCCTCCCGCCCAGGATCATGCGGTACGCTCCAAGGCTTTGTTCGGACTTTACGGCAGGGCAATTGTCGCGGGCGGGCTTATGATCGCTTTAATACGGGGCAGGCCGTTGCGGGTGGAATTGTTCTTACGGCTTGTTCTTTTGCCGGCGTGCTCTTGAGCTTGTAACTGAGACGGTTTTCAAGCGGCGCATGTGATTGCACAGTGGAGGCGTTGGTTTTCTTGCAGTGATCAAAGAACGCGATTGAACCACTATATGTAGTATGTTAGGCTAGGGTAAATTCGAGAGAAGGAGTCCAGCCTATGCGTTGCCCAGCCTGTGGAAATCCTGAATCGAAGGTTGTCGATTCCCGACCTTCCGAAGACGGCACGGCTATACGGCGCCGTCGCGAATGTCTTGATTGCGGCCGACGATTCACCACGTACGAACGACTAGGCGACAACCCCTTGCTCATAATCAAAACGGACGGATCGTCCGAAGCGTACGACCGTCAAAAGCTCATGCGCGGCTTGCTTATGGCATGCGCGAAAAGGCCTATATCGCCTGAACAAATCGGATCGCTTATCGACAGTATAGAGAGCGAGCTCCGCAACGCCTCCAAGAGCGAGATTAAATCGAAAGAACTAGGCGATATGGCGCTTGTCCGTCTAGCTAAGCTTGACGATGTGGCTTACGTTCGCTTTGCGAGCGTGTACAAGGACTTTCAGAACGTCGAAGAATTCTCGGCTGCACTTGAAGGGTTGCGATACCATGACTGACCTTACAATACCAGTAAAACAGCTCGATCCCAGTTTACCCGTACCCGCGTATGCCTACGCAGGCGATGCGGGAGTTGATTTGCGCGCAACCTGCGATGATGTGCTGCAACCTTTTGAACGAAAGCTTGTTCCCTGCGGCCTTGCGATGGCAATACCGCAAGGCTACGCGGGCTTCGTCCTTCCGCGAAGCGGGCTGGCCATTAAGCACGGCATTTCCCTGGTGAATGCACCCGGTTTGATCGACAGCAACTATAGAGGGGAGATAAAGGCGGTTCTCGTGAATCTCGATCCCCAAACGCCGTTTGAAATCAAGCGCGGCGATCGTATTGCTCAGTTGGTTGTCATGAAGGTTCCGGACATCGCTTTCGAGTCGGCCGATGAGCTTCCTGAGAGCAGCAGGGGCGCGGGTGGTTTCGGCAGCAGCGGAGTGCGTTCGTAAGACAATGCGATCAGCTTAGAGTTACTCTAAGCTGCAGTACAAAAGTACTTAGAGTTACTCTAAGTACTCGAATTCTCGACTGAATAGACTAGGACACGAACGAAAGGGATCCGACGTGAGCGGCGTGCCATGTTACAGCATAAGCGACGTTGTCGACACGACGGGTATTTCTGCATTTACGATTCGCTATTACGATAAGTGCGGCTTCTTTCCAGATCTCGCGCGTGATCATCGTGGTGTGCGTTCGTTTTCACACGCTGACATCACGCAATTGCTGTTTGTGGATGCATTGAGAAAAAGTGGGCTTTCAATCGAGGGTATTCAGTACTTCGTGAAGCTGCAGAAACGCGGCGTTGCGACGCAGGCTGAACGCTTGGAAATCGTCAAAGACCAGGAAACTGTCCTCGAGTACCAGATCAGCGAATTGAAGGAAAGCTTGAAGCGCTTGCATGCAGCGAGTATGGAGTTGTCGGCAAGCGATTCGAGCCAATAGCGCACCATGGTATAGTTTGATAACAGGTCATCGAAAATCATTGCGATTTCCGATGACCTAGGAGTCGCGAAAGGGCAACATGGGGCCTTAGAACGGCTCTCAGAGCGTCGTTTACAAAAAGCCTGGTCAGAGGCATGAAATAGAGGGTATTTATGGCAGATGAAGAAAACAAAGCTCCCGAAGCGCCTCCAGCGCCGAAAAGCAACCGTGAAGAAAAGTATCAGCCTCCGACTGGTCCGCGGATATCGATTGCGCCTCCGCCGTTTCAGCCGAACATGCAGGATTATCGAGAACTGAAATCTTCCCAGACGCTGATCATGGTCGCAAATATCGCCGGACCCGTTTCGTTGTTCATCGGCGGTGTCTTATTGAGCGGCACGGGGCTTATATGCGGAATAATAGGTTACAGAAAACTGAGCGCGCTTGCAAAGAAGCAGACCGAAGTTGCTGCCGTTGCATCTCGTTTAAGGCGGTCGAGCGTTGTGGGCATGGTTATCTGCGGCGTCGCGCTCGTCCTCAATGCGGTTTCTCTATACTTCCTGCTTCCTGAAGTCATGCAATTGGTCGAAAGCGGCGACTACACTGGGATTGCAGCCGATGTCGGAAGCGGAGCTGCTGGTCCTAGCACGACGTGGGGTTAAAGTCGCGTATTCGCAACCAGTCTGTTTTGCATGCCGACGGCAATCGTATGCATAAAGCATCACGAAACCGTCGGCATGTTTTCTTTAAAGTAGCTAATGGGTTTACGAACCATGCTTTCCATCAGCCCCTTTATCACTCCCCTTCATACGCTTTCTAATTTATTGATAATATGTCTTATGTAAACCTAGAGACTAGTGAGACCTTCTTCGGTTGGGACAAAAGACTGAAGGAGTGTATTTTTATGCGCGCGAAACTATCTGCTGTCTGCCTCGGTATCGAGGAGAAGACATTCGTCAAGAAAGACACCGGCGAGGTCATCGCGTACCGCAAGGCCAAGTTCTCCACTCGCGGCACTACGGAGACGTTCTCCCTCGAGGTTCCCCTCGATTTCGACGTCGCGTCCTTGATCGAGTACCAGGATGCCAAATCCATGGCGGCAGCCTCGTTCCTGTCCTGCGCCGAAGAACGCGCGTAGGCGATCGCCATGCAGCCTACTTGCTTCGGGATCCTGCAGCACCCTCGGTTTCGGGAGATCTATCCTGCCGCGCCCGACGGCATCCCTCGCGGCAACCTGCTCGAACTGTCCTGCAATCCCTTCAACGGCCGGATCGTCGTGACGCTCCAGCGCTCCGATACCGCTATCGAGATCGTGCGGTTCGCCCTGGACGCGCTTGACGGCCATGGCTCGTTCGGCGGGTTCGCCCGCCCGTTGATCGAAGCGGAGCCGCGCTTCGCGCTGCGGGCGGTGGTCTGACGACCGCCAATGCGTAGCGCGGCAACGTCGAACATCCCGTAGGTATCAACTTCGCGGCGGGCTCCCTTGCTATTGCTTGCTGTCGCCTAGCGAGTACTTCGATGCGGCATCGTTCCCCATGCAAAGCCAAGATGGGCGACTCCCCTACTTATCCTGGCTTTGCATTTCAGAAAAAGTGGCTGATAACATATTGACATATATCAATGTATAAGTATATTTGCTTGTTATATAGATTCTCATCTATGTTAGGATGGCAATGGAAGCAGTAGGAACGTTCGTTATGGAGCAGCTTCTGAAAATGCAGTGGCTCTCCGATTTGATCTCGGCCGCGCTTACATCCGTTGGCATCGATCTCTCGACCCAATGGGGCGGCAGCCTACACTTTTTCGTATACGATACGGCAAAGATCGTACTGCTGCTATGCGTGATGATATTCGTTATCAGCTATGTTCAAAGTTATTTCCCGCCCGAGCGCAGCAGGCAGCTTCTTAGTCGATTCAAGGGAGCGTGGGCTAACGTCATGGGCGCTCTCCTGGGGACCGTGACGCCGTTTTGCAGTTGCTCGTCAATACCCTTGTTCATCGGCTTTACCCGTGCCGGACTGCCTTTGGGCGTGACATTCAGCTTCCTTATATCCTCGCCGATGGTTGATCTAGGCTCCATCGTTCTCATTATGAGTATCTTCGGCTTGCCCGCTGCCATCGCATATACCGCGGTGGGGCTTGTCGTTGCCATTGCAGGAGGAACCCTCATCGACAAGCTGGGAATGGACAACCAAGTTGCCGACTTCGTACACGGCAGCGGACCAACCGACGAGGAAATGCTGTCGATGACAAGACTCGACCGGCTCTCTTACGCGCGTGGTGAGACGTGGTCCACGTTCAAAAAAGTGTTTCCTTACATCTTGGTCGGAGTCGCAGTAGGAGCGCTCATCCACAACTGGATACCTCAAGAATTCATCGAGCCCGTACTGGGCAGCGGGAACCCATTCGCTGTCGTGCTGGCTACGCTTGCGGGTGCACCTATTTACGCGGATACGTTCGGAGCCATTCCTATCGCCGAGGCGCTGTACCTCAAGGGAGTCGGGTTAGGCACCGTGCTCGCGTTCATGATGAGCGTCACCACGATCTCCCTCCCCTCGCTCACCATGCTTTCACGCGTCGTGAAACCCAAGCTCCTCGCCGTGTTTATTGGCGTATGTCTGACGGGAATGACTATAAGCGGCTATATCTTCAATGCTGTGCAGCCGCTTCTGATGTAAAGTAACCGAGTGGAAGGAAACGTTATGGCGAAGCAACTGACCGTGTACGGCCCAGGATGCAAGAAATGCAGGCAACTCAAAGAGAATGCCGAGGCGGCAATAGCCCAAGCAGGCTCCGATGCTGTGCTGAACTACGTTACCGACATGGCGTCTCTCGCCGAGGCGGGCGTCATGTCCACGCCGGCACTCGCCGTGAACGGCAAGATCGTGTCGTCGGGTAAAGTGCTCAAGCCGACCGAAATAGCGAAGCTCCTCTAGAAGAAGGGAGTCCTATATGGGAGAGACCGGCTACGCACTGCTGTTCAAGGCGCTGTCCGATTCCAACCGCCTGAAAATTATAGAACTGATCTCCAAGCAAGACGAGTTGTGCGCCTGCAAGATATTGGATGCACTCGGGATCACGCAACCAACGCTCTCCCACCACATGAAGGTTCTCTGCTCAAGCGGCCTCGTAACAAGCCGCAGGCAAGGCAAATGGATGCACTATTCGCTGAACCGAGAAACCGTGGCCGAAGTTCGGTCTTACATCGATTCGTTGTAACAAGCGCTCGAAGAAGCTCAATCACGCTCTCCAGAATGCAAACCATACAGCCCGCAGCGGCAAGGGCAGCCGACCGGCGGGTTCCTTGCCGCTGCGGGAACGCAGCGCCGTCAAGCGCTTACGCTACATCATCCTCTCGAAAACCAGGTTGCATACCGTTCTGTCGCCGCCGCCGAATCCAGCAGAAGCCGCCGTGGACTGGGCGAAGGTATGCAGGCGATATCCTTGCGCATATTGCTGATTACAAATCTCCTCGATTTCCGTAAAGTTCTTCGATCCTTTGCCGACGAACTTCTCCCTCAGCACCACCTGCATAACACGGTATTGCCCTCCGTTGAAGTTGGTCTTTCCTGCTTCGTCATTGAAGTTGTCCATAAAGCCCATGGCCGCACTCCCCCACTCGTCGTCGAGCGCACCCGCTAAAGTACGCTACCCCTGATCAAAACACTGTCTTTCATCAGTATAGACCCTCTTCAAACACGCAATGATCGTCAGGAGAGGAAACTTGCCGGAAAGGAGCTCCCCGGGGAGGCGATGCGCCGCAAGCCCTACCCTTCTAGCCCCGAACCTCTTCCTCCATTCGACGCTTCAACTCTTCGACTAGCAGAAACCGTCGCGTTTTTCCCGTTGCAGTATGAGGAATCTCGTCCACGAACTCCAAGCGCACGGGAAGCAGGTGCTCGTGCGCCTCTTGAGCGCGCATGTAGTCCCGCACTTCCGCAAGCGTTGCGCACCTGCCGTTCTCCGAGACCGCGAAGAGGCATACCACTTCGCCCGGACGTTCGTCTGGCATTCCGATCGCCGCATGATCGCCGATGCCGGGACAACCGTCGACAAGATGGTCCACCTCGACTGCGCTGATGTTCTCGCCGCCGCGGATGATAATTTCCTTTTTCCGTCCGTTGATGCGTATTCGACCCTGTTCATCCTGGTAACACAGGTCGCCGCTGTAGAACCACCCCTCATCGTCAAGCGCCTTGTCAGTGCGTTCGGGATCTCCCAGATAGCCGACGAACTGATGCGGTCCGCGCGAAGCCTCTTCCCCCTGCGTTCCCCGCGGAACCTCGTTGCGATGCTCGTCCACCACGCGCACCTCGATCCCCGGATACGGAATTCCCGACCAACTTCCATTCCAAGCAAGACAATCCGCAGGTGGGACGTATACGTGCGGGCAGCTCTCGGTCGAACCGTACACCTCGCAGAGCAGCACCCCGTGCTTCCATGCGCGTTGGACAAGAGAACCGGGAACCGGGGCACCGCCGCAAAGGAACATCTCAAGAGATTCGAGTTTTTTGCCGGTCCGGTCAAGCTCGTTCAGCAGGTCGAATATGAAGGGCGTCGCCCCCATAGACCACGTGCACCGCTCCGCATTGACCAAGTCAACGGCTTCTTCGACATCAAATCGCTCCTGCAGCACGGCACGTCCGCCAAGGATCATCGGAGAAAGCAGTCCGTGGAAGAACCCCGTAGCATGATTGAGCGGCGACGGCATGTACATCACATCTCGCTTCGTCCTTCCGGCACCCGCAATGAACGAGGTTTCGGAAAACAGGATGTTGTTGTGCGTGAGCATGGCCGCCTTCGGTTTTCCCGTAGAGCCGGACGTTGAGAGAATGCAGGCCACGTCGTCAGAAGATACCTCAGGCCGACCAGGAGTCCGTCCGACGTCTTGAAGAACGGCGGACAAAGCCGTGCCCCGTTGCACAGGAGCAAGACGATCGACGAACAGCAAGCAACGCAGCGAAGGAACCTCGTGCCGGGCATCGAGCGCCAACGACTCGAAATCAGTGGATTCGAACAACGTGGGGCCTATGTAAGCCCTCGACGCAACTTGGTTCATGTTCTGAACGACGCTGCGTCTCCGGCGATCAATGGAAAGCGGATGCATAACCACGCCCGCTTTCAGGCAGGCAACGTAGACGATGCAAAACTCTGCCCAGGTGGGCATCTGGAACGAAACGACGTCACCGGGCTCTATCCCCTGATCGATCAGCCAAAAGGCAAGCTTCGAAGCGGATTCGTCCACTTCGCCGTACGTAAAACTGGAACCCTTGCTGTCGGTAACGTACGTATCAGACCAGCAAGCTGCCGCCTGCGCTTCCCATACATCCAGGATGGTCTTTTCAGTCCACAGCCCCTCGCGATAGTACCGCGACTTCCGGTTCTCGTTGATTCTTGCTTCGGTGATCATGACGCCCCTTTCATGAAAGCCCTGGTATCATCCTAGCGTTCCATGAACGGGGAATCACCGGTCAAACGCGTAGCTTCGCGCGGTCCGCCACCTGGCTGAATGGTTCGTCTGAGCGGTCCGCTGGTCTGGACTGATCTGCTGAAACAAGGTATCCTTCCTGATAGAGGCCGAAAAGGGCGGCCTATGAAGGAGGGGTAGCATGAAGATCAGGAACGTGTTTGTCGCGTGTGCGGCTGCAATGCTCATGGCGTTTGGGGCGGTTGCGCTCACGGGATGCGGACCCAGCGACGAGGAGATCATTCGCGAGGGGGTCACCGAGCAGCTCGAAGCCATCAAAACGCTCGATCCCGCTTTGCTCGATGAACTTGCCACGGGCGCAGGCACGACGGAAATGGCCGCATACGGGATAGATCCGAAGGAGTTCGTCACATCGTATCTGGCGGGTTTCGACTATCGCGTTGACGGCATAACAGTGGATGGCGACAAAGCCCAGGCCAGCGTGGTTCTCACCTGCAAGAACCTCAAGGAATTCGAGAAGGGATTCGCGGAAGCGACCCAGGCGCTCGCTTCCGATGAGACCGTTGCCAACATGACCGAAGCCGAGATCACCTCGAAGATCGGACAAATCATCATGGATACGCTCGGGGCTCTTCAGCCAGCCGAAACGGCGCCCATCACCATCGGATACGAACTCAAAGATGACACCTGGATGCCTGATTCCAATGCCGAGCAGGCTGTTTCAAACGCGCTTTTCGGCAACTAAACGCAAGTTGAGGCCACTCGATGCACGCTACGGTTCGGCTACCGCTTGGCAACCGAACGCGTTTCACGTTGCAGACGGCCATGCCTTAAGCGTATTCTGCGCCTAGGGCTTTAGCGGGCACGCAAGGAGGATGCAATGGGATACGTCATAGGCCTGTTGTGCTTTATGGGGGCCGTAATGTGCGCTTCACTCGTTCGGCGCCTTGCATAACGGAAAAAGCTCGATCAAGGAAAGCGGGTTGCGAAAGCAGCCCGCTTTTTGCATTGCCGAAGCGACTATCGGCTATAGCTTAGAGTAACTCTAAGCTATAGCATGCCAACAGGGGGCACGGATCCGCTTCGACGTCCGCAGTCGCGACGAGTTGTTTTAAAAGCGGAATCGTTCCGGATGTCGCATCTCGCTCGTACGACATCCGGAACGAGCAAAAGCTAGCTTGCAGGCGATTCCCCGCGATCGAGATTCGCCGCTTTCCCGCTCGCAGCGTTAAGCTGGCGCTTCAAGACCACGCCGAGCAGGATGCACAGCGCCAGGATTGCGGCGCATATCAGATAGGCTGTATCGAACGTGCCCGTGATGTCGAACACCACATCGGCCATGACCGGCGCCAGCACGCCCGAAAGCCCCCAGGCAAGATAAAGAATGCCGTAGTTCGTCCCGTAGTTCCTCAAACCGTACAGATCCGCTGTCATCGAGGGAAACACGCTCAAGAGCGTTCCGTACGAGAATCCAACGAACAGCGCCCCCAGCGTCAGCAGCGCGAAGTTTCCGTACAGCGCGAACAAGCACATGTTGAGGCACTGGATGGCGAACACTAGAACAAGGGTGTTGATGCGCCCGATCTTGTCCGACAGGATGCCGCCCACAACACGACCGCCCGTATTGAACAGGGCCAGAAGAGAAACGAGCAAGGCTGCGTAGCCTGCGGCGCTCGCAGGATCCTGGATGGTCGCGATCTTCGAAAGGTTGCCGATGATCATGAGACCCACCGAAGACGACAGCGCGAACAACGCGAACAGCAGGTAGAACTCCTTGGTTCGAACCATTTGACGCCACGTACGATCCGGGGTCCGCTCGACGGATGCCTTCCCCGCTTTACGAACGGAGGATGAAGCGGGAACGTAGTCGGTTTCGGGGTTCTTGATAAGCTGGGCGATGGGCACGCTTACGGCAATCGTGACAACGCCTAGGATCAGGAACGTCTGCGAAATGCCGAAGCCCTCGATCAGCATCTGCGTAGCTGGTGCAAGGTAGACGGCCGCCAGCCCGAAACCGCCGACGACGAGCCCGGCGACAAGGCCTTTCTTGGAGGGATCGAACCACTTCAAAGCGCACGGAGTAACGCAGCCGTAGCCCAGTCCGATGCCCGTCCCGGTAAGGACTCCGTACGTGAGGCACACCCCGAGCACGCTCTGCCCCGCGAACGAAGAAAGCACCATGCCCAAGCCGGCCAGCAAGCCGCCCGCCGTGATGACCTTACGAGGTCCTATCCTGTCCTGCACGATGCCGCCGCCCAGCAATCCAAGCGCGAAGAACACGATGGCGATGGTGTACGGCAGTCCCGCCTGCGCGCTCGACCAGCCGAACCCGCCTGCGTCAGGCGCGGCGGTCAGCCCTGATTTGATAACGCTCCACGAATACAACAAGCTGATGGAGAGGTTGAACAAAACCCCTGCTATCAGGACGACGTTCGCTCTGCTTTGAGTCTTCGATCGTTGCATGGATCCTCCTCGTCTTGGGGGAAAGCACGCAGTATAGCGAACGAGGTTCGGTGTCTTGATGCTTGCCCTTCCTTTTCCGATAAGCGGCAAACGCATCGTTTACGTCGCGAGCCATCGTTTCCGGAAAGGAGCAACGAGAACATGCATATAACCTAGTAAAACACTTTCGATTATGCGAAAACGGACACCCGATCCGCAGGGCGTTCGGAATACGCCCAATCGGCGAACGGCTGCCGGCGCGCGACCCGCACAGCCGCTGCGGCCCATTGAACATACGAGATCCAACAAGCGAAACCTCCGTCTAAGCCGTACCGACGTCGATCGAGCATCGGAATCCCGGCATACGGCCCCGAAACGGCGAAAGCGAGACCGCGTCGGCCTCGCTTTCTTGCCAAGGAGCTTCAACAGCTCCTTCTATATCAGGTTGATCGACTCCTGCTGGAAGCTTACGCCACCGGAGGGGTGCCCTCGGCGTTGCCGAAGATGGCGTCGATCTGCACCAGGGCGTCCATGGGCAGAGCGGAGGCGCCCACGACGCGGCGAGCAGGGGTGCCGCCCGGGAAGAACGTCGCGTACACTTCGTTCACCGCATCAAGGTCGTCGATGTTCTTCAGGAAGATGTTCACCTTGACGGCGTCCTCCATCACATGGTCGACGCACTCGATGATGGCCTTGATGTTCTTGAAGCACTGCTCGGCCTGCTCCTTGACGCCGCCAGCAACCATGGCGCCCGTGGCGGGGTCGATACCCAGCTGAGCAGAGATGTTGTTGTAGTGCGAGAAGGCAACGGTCTGCGTGGAGAGCTTGCACTTCGGCGCGGCGTCCGTGTTGTTAGCCTCGAGGATGAGCCCGTGACGGTCCTCAACCAGCTGCGGGGGCGTGCCGTCGCCATGGGAAACCACGGCTTCGATCTGCACGAGCGCATGCATGGGAAGGCCGGCAACCTCGACCACCGTGCGAGCCGGCATGTAGGCGACCGCGCGAGCGATGCCCGAATCCGGGAAGAAGCGCGTGTACGCCTCGTTCATGGCATCCGTGTCGGCGAGGTCCTTGAGGAACACGTTCACCTTGACGATGTCGTCGAAGGGCACGTCGATGCTCTCGAGCACGGCCTTGATGTTCTTCAGGCACTGCGCGGTCTGCTCGCGCACGCCGCCGACCACGATCTGGTTCGACTTGGGGTCGATGGGCAGCTGGGCGGAGATGTTGTTGTAGTGCGAGAAAGCCACGGACTGCGTGGACATGACGTCCAGCGGAGCGTTGTGCGTGTTGTTCGTGTACTTCAGGATGTCGCCGGCCTGCGGAGCGTTGGGGATGGTGCCTTCGCCGTTGGAGATCAAGGCCTCGACCTGGATCAGGGCGTCCATGGGCAGAGCGTCAACGGCGACGACCGTGCGGGTGGGCACGTAGGTCGGGAAGAACACCTTCTGCACCTCGTCGACGGCGTCCATGTCCTGGATGTCCTTGACGAAGATGGTGATGCGGATGACATCGTTCATGACGTGATCGATGCTGTCGATGATCGTCTCGATGTTCTCGAAGCACTGCACGGCCTGCTCCGTGATGCCGCCGGGCACCAACTCGCCGGTGGCGGGATCGATCGGCAGCTGAGCCGAAAGGTTGTTGTAGTGCGAGAAAGCCACGGTCTGCGAGTACAGATCGCTCACCGGGGCATCTTCCGTGTTCCTTGCCAGTACTACGTTATCGCCGCTCATTAGTACCCTCCTTTTAGAGTGTCTCGCTTACGATGCTTACGATCGGACCGCATGGGCCCTGTTCCCGAGGCGGACCGCCCGAAGGACGCTCCTAGTCTTTTTGGGAGGGCTGCATTATACCTATTTGTGCAGGTGCACAAATCCCTTTTCGGCAGATTTCCCCGCAGCCCTACCGGGCCCGTCCGACCGTTCGCCGCAAAATCTGGAAGGCTGAAAGCTGGCATGCAAAAAACGGGTGCGTTGCTCTTATTTCATGCAGGATTATCGCACCTACCGTTCACCGATTAATTTTCGCGCACGTGCGCACGACCGCAATATCACCACGGAATATACCGAACTTCGCCTCGCAACGAAATGAAGGCGCCCTCCTGCGCAAAAAGCGACAGGAGGGCGCCTTCGTCAATGCACGACGAGCGCTTCCGAAGCTACCCTCGCCTTCCTCCGGTGTTCAGCCAGGCCAGCAGGCCCGTGCAACCGGCCAGCACGTCGTCGTACGTGGTTTCGAAGTCGCCCGTGTACCACGGGTCGGCCACATCGCGATCCGTGTCTGCAAATTCGAGCAGCTTAATGCAGCGGCCTTCGGCCTCCCGACCCAGTTGACGACGCATGTCGCGCATATTCGCCTCGTCCATGCCCACAAACAGGTCCCACTCCCCCGCGTCTGCCCGCTTGAGGCGTCGCGCCCTCTTGCCAGCGCAGTCGATCCCTTGCGCCGCGAGCACGGCGCGCGTTCCCGAATGCACGGGGCTTCCTATCTCGTCATCGTGGGTGGCCGCCGACTCGATGACGAACGCATCGGCCAAACCGCGCTTGGCAACCAGGTCCTTCATGACGAACTCCGCCATGGTAGAGCGACAGATGTTGCCATGGCACACGAATAGGATGCGGTACGGCGCACTCATCGAGCGGCCTCCTCGGGCTCGAGCACTTCTTCGTAGCAGGCAAGCAGGTCGGGCATGACGCGCTTGATGCTAACGGGCTTGAACGTAGTCGCATCGACCAGGCAATGGGTGCTGCGCCCCGTGCAGCACGGCTTCTCCGTTTCCATGTCCTGCCCTTCCCTGAACACCTCGTAGGCGTACACGGTCTTCGTCGGCCGCGACAGCACGACGCGCGTGCGCACGATGGCCGTGTCCCCGTAGCGCAAGGGCATGCCGTAGTCGCATTCGAAATGCGTGACGGGAGAAAGGTAGCCTGCCTCTTCGATGCGCGCGTACGGAAATCCGATCGCCTCCAGAAACGAGGTGCGCGCATCTTCGAAGTACAGCAGGTAGTTTGCATGATAGACGATGCCCATCATGTCGGTTTCAGCATAGCGTATGGTTATTGGCGTGCAGACGCGCATGGGTGGCGGCCCTGCCTTTCGCAATCGGCTACAATGTGAGTATGCGCAATATCGTATCGTATATAGCAGAAGAGCAGCGGACTTTCTCCGAATTACCGTTCAACCCGGTGGACTCCCTCGTATTCTCGACCCTGGCTTACCTCAACTACGAAGAAGCCGGACGCGACCAGGCTGACGCCTTGCGCTCGGACGGCTCGATCGCCGCCCCCTGGGAGGCGCTGCTCGACGCAAGCGGCCCCCGGCGCGTGCACTTGCACGACGTTTTGGCCTTGTCGGACTGGGAGGCCCTTACCGCGCACAGCTGGATGGAGGATGCGCGGGACACCGTGGCTTTTTTGCACGTGGCAATGGCGAGCCGTCGTTTGCGCGACGTGCGGGTATCCTTCTACGCCAACGAACGATCCGAGGTGGTTGAGAAGCAGTTCAGCGCCGTAACCTTGTTCTTCCCCGCCATTGAGGGAGAGCGTGCTTACCTGGCGTTTCGAGGCACGGACGGCAGCTTCGCCGGTTGGAAAGAAGACTTCAACCTGTGCTTCAAAGACGTCATCCCGTCGCAGTGCACGGCGGCTGCCTATCTTTCGGGCGTGGCGTCGGCCTGCGCGTGCCCGCTTCTGGTTGGCGGCCACTCGAAGGGCGGAAACCTTGCCGAGTACGCGGCTCTGGTTGCAGACGACGGCACGTTCTCGCGCCTTGAAGGCGTGTTCAACCACGACGGCCCGTCGTTTTTGGACGATCCCTCCCCGCGCATCGACGATCCGACGTTCTGCTCGCTTCTGCACAAGAGCGTCCCCGAATCTTCCGCGTTCGGCATGATATTGGAACGGCGCGCCGACTACCGCGTGGTAAGATCATCAGCGCTTTCGGTGTTTCAGCATGAGCCGTTCACCTGGCAGACCGAAGGATCGGACTTCCTGTACCAGGACGAGCTCAACGCATCGGCCGTGTTCTTCGACGAAACGCTCGACGCATGGCTGCGCAGCAGGAACGCGTCCGAGCGCGAGCGGTTCATCGATTCGATCTACGACTTGTTCGCCTCGACCGAGGCGAACACTTGGGCCGAGTTCCAGGAAAACCTGTTCGCGAACACCCGGCAGCTTTTGGGATCGGGATCCAAGCTGAACGCGGAAACCAAGAGTTTCATCTGGAAGACGCTGGGAGGATTGGGCAGCGTGCTGAAGGAAGAAGCCATCAAGCGCTTCAAGTCGTCGCCGCCCATGTGGCTACCGCGTCGTCGCGAAGCGTACGCAACAATGAAGACGAGGAAGGAAGCGAAGCATGAGCGCAGAAGCGCCCGCAAGGACGGCTGACGAAAGGGACGCGGAAACGAAGCGCGCATACGGAAGGTTTACGCTGCGCATGGCGGTGCAGCTAGCGGCTCCTCATACGTGGCCGGCGGCCATTCTGCCCGTACTGGTGGCAACCGCAGCGGCCGCTGCCACAACGGGAGCCGTTTCCGCCGTGATGGCATGCGTGCTGCTGGTCATCTGCGTGCTGATGCAAGCCTCGGTCAACACGTTCAACGACTACTACGATTACGTGAAAGGCGCAGACTCGGCCGACGACAACGTGGATCCGACCGATGCCGTACTGGTGTACAACAACGTGAATCCGCGCGCAGCGCTCGGGCTTGCCGTCGGGTTTCTGGTGGCGGCGTTCGGACTGGGCGTTTACGTTATCTGGCAGGCCGGATGGATTCCGTTGGCTCTGGGCGTCGTCGGCGCGATCATCGTGGTTTTGTATTCCGCGGGGAAAACGCCCATCTCCTACCTGCCCATTGGCGAGCTTGTCAGCGGGTTCGTCATGGGCGGGCTCATTCCCCTTGCCTGCTACCAAGCATTGACCGGAGCGTTCGACCTGCGCGCGCTGCTGTGGGCGGTGCCCACCGTGCTGGGCGTTGGGCTGATCATGTTCACGAACAACACGTGCGATATCGAAAAGGACGTCGAATCGGGACGTCGCACTCTGTCGGTGCTGCTGGGACGCGACCGCGCGCGCAAGCTGTACCACAGCGTGGTGGCGGCTTGGATGATCTCGATCGTAGCGCTGGTGGCCCTGTTCTTCACGAGCGGCGTCATCGTGGTTCCGTTCATGCTGCTTGCGTCGTATCCGCTGGTGAAAGCGCTCATAGCCAACCCGCTCGCGCCTGCGTCGCGCATAGGCGCCATGGCGCAGGTATGCAGCTTGAACATCGCGTTGGGCGCGTTTTACGCGGCGGCGTTGTTCGCAAGCGGCTTTTCCCTGTTCGTGTAGGAGGCTGCCATGACGTACGACTTCGATCGAGTGATCGAGCGACGCGGAACCAATAGCGAGAAATGGGATTGCGGACCGCAACTCAAAGGGCGCGACGATCTGCTGCCGCTCTGGGTCGCCGATATGGACTTCGCGCTGCCCGATGAGGTGCTTGACGATATGCGCACAGCCGTGAACCACGGCGTGTTCGGCTACGGGTTCGCAGGAGCCGCGTACTACGAATCGGTTCTGGCCTGGTACTCGGATCGTTTCGACTGGACCGTGGAGCGCTCGTGGCTCACGCAAACTCCCGGCGTGGTGTTCGCGCTGGGAATCGCCCTGCAGGCGTTCACCGATCCAGGCGATGCCGTGCTGATTCAGCAGCCCGTTTACTACCCGTTCGCGCAGCTCATCGAATCGAACGGACGCAAGCTTGTTGACAGCCCGCTTGTCTACGAGCAGGGGCGATACCGAATAGACTTCGATGATTTCGAGAAGAAGATCGCGTCCTCTCGGGTGAAGGCGTTCATTTTATGCAGTCCCCACAACCCGGTCGGCCGGGTATGGACGCACGACGAGCTGGAGCGGATCGGGCGCATCTGCCGCGCGCACGACGTGCTGGTCATCTCGGACGAGATCCACGCCGACTTCACCTATCCGGGGCATCGCCATCACGTGTTCCCTACGGTGGATCCTTCGTTCGCCGAACGCTGCGTAGTATGCACGGCGCCGAGCAAGACATTCAACATCGCCGGGCTGCAGATAGCGAACATCGTCATCCCGAACGAGGAGCTGCGCGCACGGTATCGCAAGGTTTTGGAGCGGATCGGCTACTTCGGAGCAAGTCCGTTCTCGCTGGAAGCATGCCGTTCGTGCTACACTCACGGCGGCCCTTGGCTGGACGAGTTGAAGGACTACCTGGCGCAGAACCTGAGCTTTTTAAGGGAGTTCCTGCGCGAACGGATGCCTGAGATCGCGTTGGTCGAGCCGCAGGGCACGTATCTTGCATGGCTCGATTGCTCGGGCTTGGGCCTGGACGACGCGCGGCTTGAAAAGCTCATGGTGGACGACGCGCGCGTGTGGCTTGATTCCGGCAGCATGTTCGGACCATGTTCGGGGCAGTTCGAGCGCGTGAACATAGCCTGCCCGCGCGCCACCCTCGAACGCGCCCTCGAGCAGATAGAATCAGCTGTCGGAAAGCTGCGCGCACAGCGTGCGGTCAACCGGGAAAGATAAAGGAGCACGCTATGGAAATCGTTCGTTTCGGCGTAGGGCTGGTGCTGTTGATTGCGTCGGGCGCGTTGACGGTGCAGTTGTGGAACGGCAACTGGCTGTCGCTGATCGCAAAGCCTACGACCACGAAGAAGGGGACGTTTTATCCTGAAGGCACCCGCAAATCAGGACAGCGCGCAGCCTGGGTCATGGTCGCCTGCTTCGCGGTGGTCGGAACGCTCATGGCGTTCGAGATGGCGAAGATGACCGGGCTCGTCCTGTTCGCGCAGATCGCTTCGGTGCTGTGCAACGTAATGCTGGTTGGATTCTGCGTTCTGGCGGTATGGACCCTGTTTTCCCGCTCGAAAGGCGCAGACGGCAAGTTGAACTTCGGCGGCGACAACGTGCGCCTGACGCTTCTTCTGCTGGGAAGCTGCGTGGTACTTACGCTCGTGTCGCTCCTGTTCGCGTAGTCTCGTCAACTCTCGCCGCGTTCGGCGGGAGTTGACGCGGGGTGCAAGCCGGCCTCCTATCGCACAGCCGAAACCATCAGCCCTGGTTTGCGTCCGGATCTTGAAGAGCGCTCCCGCGACGGTTTCGGCAACGAAATCCTTAACGATCCTCAACGTTGCGGCACTTGCCCCTTCAAACGTCGAAGCAAGCTGCTAGGATACGGTGTTCGAGGGATGAATCTGGGCGAAAGGTACGGACACGATGGTCGAAAGCGCGCTGCTGGCCGCGTACGAGCTGGCGACGGTGCTCGCGCCGTTTCTTGTAGCCTACGCGATACGGCATGCCCACGCACGACGAACGGGCTCCATTCCCGTTGAGTTCGCGCCCGCTTTCGCGTTCGTGCTGTACGTGTTTGCCGTGCTGTACGTCACGGGATCGGGCACGCTGTACGACCTGCTGCGGCAAACGGCCAGCTGGGGGCCGAATGACCTGTACTTGATTCCGTTTCTTGCCGCCGACCCGATCGGATGCGCTCTCAATGTCGTGCTGTTCCTCCCCTTGGGCTTTTCGATCCCGCTCATCTGGAAGCGAGTTGACCGGGCGTTCACCATAGGAGCGATGGGCTTCTCTTTTTCGCTCGCCATCGAGCTGAGCCAGCTTCTCAACCATCGCGCGACCGACATCGACGACCTGATATTGAACACGCTCGGCGCGCTTTTGGGCTTCGCGCTGTATCGACTTTGGTCGAATCGCGCGAATGCGGCGCGCAGCAAGCATGTTTTCGTCTCGGAGCGTCTTCCGAGCGCACGCGAACCCGCCCTGTACCTGGCCGTCACCTTTGCGGGGCATTTCTTTTTGTTCAACGAGATGGGTATTGCGAAACTGCTTTACGGGTTCTAAGCACCTGCACCCTCCGCGCCAAGCCGATACGCTCTATCGCCAGCGTATCTGGGTAAGATCCTTCAGGTCGGTTGAAATCCTGTCGAAATCGAACAAGGCCAGCAACTCTTCGGGCGACGCCGGATCGCACGTGGGGGCAAGCCCCGTGATTCCCGCAATATGGCCGATAACTCCCTCGGACGTTTTGAACCGATCCAAAAGAGCATCGAGCGCCGCGTCGTGATCGCGCTTCGAAAGGCGCCGCTCCTCTTCCGCAACGATAAGCGGCACGTGCGCGTACGCAGGATGCCCCAGACCGAGCAGTTCCTGCAGGTACAGCTGCTGCGGCGTGGAACAGAGCAGGTCGACGCCGCGCACGACCGAGTTCACACCCTGTTCCGCATCGTCTACGACCACGGCCAGCTGGTATGCGAACGCCCCGTCCGAGCGCTGTATCAGGAAATCGCCGCACTCGCGAGCAAGGTTTTGACGATACGGTCCTTGCACCTGATCATCAAGCGAAACGGCCCTGTCGACAACCAGCAGACGTTGCGCCGGGACGCGCTGAGCGCGCCGTGCGGCGCGCTCTTCGACCGTCAACGCACGACAGGTTCCCGGGTACACGGGCTTTTCGCCACGATGAGGCGCTGATGCCGCATGCAGATCGGCGCGCGTGCAGAAACAGGGGTACACGAGCCCGCGCGCAGCCAGCGAATCAAAGGCGGCCCGATACGCCTCCGTGCGATCATGCTGGAAGTACGGCCCTTCGTCCCAGGTGAGTCCTAATGCCTCGAAATCGCGTTGCACGGCATCGATGAACTGCGGCTTCGATCGTTCGGCATCAAGATCCTCTATGCGCAGGACAATCCGTCCGCCTTGCGATTTCGCCACAAGCCACGCCACGAGCGCCGCGAACACGTTGCCCGCATGCATGCGCCCGGTCGGAGAAGGAGCGAACCTCCCGACGACCTCGGTATGCGAAGGGGCTGCTTGCATGGGCTGATCTCCCGTTGGTCCTTCCCGCGTGCGGGCTACCGCACCGCAATGCCGGCGGGAGGCCGACGTGCGTGCACGGGCCTCCCGCATTCAATCTACTTGCGTCGATCTTCGACGTGCTTCGTCTTGCCCAGAGACCTCTCGATGCCGCCGGGCTCGACCAGCTTCACGCGCACGCCCACCAGAAGAACGCCCTTGAGCTTCTCCTCGATAGCGCGGCGGAAGCGGTCCATCTCCTCGAAGGAGTCGCTGAACGCCTCGGGCTTGAGCTCCACGTGCACCGCCATGCGGTCGAGCCCGCCCTCGTTGTCCACCACGATGCGGTAGTGCGGCGTGACCCCTTCGATGCCGGTGAGGACATCCTCCACCTGGCTGGGAAACACGTTCGTGCCGCGGATGATCAGCATGTCGTCCGAACGCGCGCGCACCTTCTGCATGCGCGCCGTCGTGCGCCCGCACGCGCACGGCTCCGTGACCACGCGCGTCAGATCGTGCGTGCGGTATCGCAGCACGGGAATAGCCTGCTTGCCAAGGGGCGTGAGCACCAGCTCGCCCATCTGCCCATCGGCGACGGGCTCGCCCGTTTCGGGATCGATGACCTCCCACAGGAAGTGATCCTCCGCAATATGCTGCATGTCGCGCGCCGCCAGGCATTCGCCCGACACGCCTGGACCCATGACTTCGGTCAGACCGTAGTTGTCGGTGCAGACGATGTGCATACGGCTTTCGATCTCGGCCTTCAGGCCCGGCGGGCAGGGTTCGCCGCCGAACAGGCCCACGCGCAGGGTGGACCGCTCCCAATCGAAGCCCATGCGCTCTCCCACCTCGCACATGTGCAGGGCGTAGGAAGGCGTGGCCACGAGCACGGTGGTGCCGTAGTCCTGGATCATGGCGATGTGGCGCTCGGTGTTGCCCGACCCTGCGGGAATCATCATGCAGCCAAGCTTCTGCAGCCCGTAGTGCAAGCCGAAGCCGCCGGTGAACATGCCGTATCCGAACGCCATCTGCGCTCGATCGCCCGGCACGACGCCCGCCATCTGCACAAGGCGCATGATGCAGTCGGCCCACAGCTCCATGTCATGATCGTTATAGCCGACCACGATGGGCTTGCCCGTGGTGCCCGAGGACGAATGCAGCTCCTTCACCTGGTCGAGCGGTACGGCGAACAGCCCGTACGGAAACGTGTCGCGCAGGACCGACTTGTCGGTGAAGGGGAGTTTGCGAACGTCTTCAAGCGTCTTGATGTCATCGGGGCTCACGCCGTCGCGGTCCATGCGCTCGCGGTACCAGGCCACGCGGTCGTACGTCCAACGCACCTGCTCGATCAGGCGCTCGAGCTGCAGCGCGCGAATCTCCTGGCGCGAGGCGCACTCGACGGCAGGGTTGTGGATGGGCAGGCTGGAGAAGTCCCCGGCTTGGGCGGCAGCCAGCGCCGCGCCCTTGACGGTCATATCGGCCATGACGTTCACCGCCCTTCAGCGGGCGCAAGCGGCTGCGCGAGATCGTCCTGCCCGATGAGCTCCACCGGTTCGCCGGCCAGCAATTCCTCGGCACGTGCCAGATCCTTGACGGATAGCGCGATGTAAGTGGAGATGAGGGAATAGCTGTACGTGACGTTGATGCCGCAATCGGCCATGACGCCCATGACGCGCGCCAACTCGCCGGGCGTGTCGTCCAGGCGCGCGCACAGCACCTCCGATTTCGTGGCGGCGGCGCCCATGTCGGTGAGCACGGCCAACGCCTTGTCCGGATCGCTCACGATGAAGCGCACGATGCCGTAGTCTCCCGTGTCGGACGCGCTGTATCCGCGAACGCTGACGTGAGCGGTCTCGAAGGCGTCCAGCACGCGCCGCAGATGCCCCGGCCTGCTCTCAAGAAACACGCTGATCTGCTGTACGCTCATGCTCGATCCCCTTCCCTGCTCTCGACCGCTTCCTCGGCGAAGGCGAAGCCGGCGCGAAACGCGGCCAGGTTCGCTTCGACGGTTTTGGGCGGCACGCGCTTTGCGATGACCCGCTCCCATGCGTCCTGCGGAAACTCCAAACGCGTGGCAAGCGCGCCCAGCAGCACGACGTTAACCGACTTCGGGCTGCCGACGCCTGCGGCTATGTCACCGGCGGAAATGAGCGTGGCACCCGCGTCGGCCAGCGTTTCGCGGGCGTTCTCGGGCATGGACGCACGTCCGATGAGCACGGGCAAAGGCTGGATGGACTCGTCGGCCACCAGCAAGTACCCGCCTTCGCGCACGAAGGAAAGGTTGCGCAGCGCCTCGGTCGTCTCGAACGACACGACGCAATCGGCGCACCCCTCGTCAGCCACCATGGACTGCACGCCGTCGCGCCCGAAGCGCACCACCGTGGTAACCGCGCCGCCGCGCTGAGACATGCCGTGAATCTCCGAAACCTTGGCGTCGAAGCCGGATTCCAAAGCCGCATGGGCAAGCAGATCGGCGGCGAGGATGGTTCCCTGCCCGCCGACGCCGCACAGGAGCACTGTGGTCGCCTTATTCATGGCAGCCCCCTTTCTCCAGAGCAGGTTGCGCGATGGCCTTCCAGGCGCAGTACTGCGCGCATTGGCCGCACCCGACGCACTGGCCGGCGTCGATGATCGCATGGTCCGTTTCGGGATCCTTCGATATGGCAGGGCAGCCCAAGGTCGAGCAAACGCCGCACGCCGTGCAGGCGTCGCTTACGGCGTACACCGGATTCTTGATGCGATCGATGAGCACGCACGGGCTGCGGAACACCAGTACGGAAAGGTCCTCGTTCGCCACGGCCTCCTTGAGCGTGCGGCGCACGGCCTTCGCATCGTTGGGATCGATCGTGCGAACGTCCTCCACGCCGAGCGCCCGCACGATGCCCTCCAAGTCCATCTCGCGCGACGGGCGTCCCTGAAGCGTTTCGCCGTTGAACGGGTTTCCCTGACGGCCCGTCATGGCGGTCGTGCGGTTGTCGAGCACGCAAACGGTTCCACCGCCCTGGTTGTACACGGTGGAGATGAGCGCCGAAAGCCCCGAATGCGCGAAGGTCGAATCGCCGATCACGCCCACGACGGGACGATGATCGGTTCCAGCCCACGCCAGCTCGAAGCCGTGCGACATCGAGACGGACGCGCCCATGTCGATGGTGGTGTCCATGGCGGAAAGGGGCGGCAACGCACCGAGCGTATAACATCCGATATCACCCGTGACCACGGCTTTCATGCGCGAAAGCTCCTTGAACACCAAACGGTGCGGGCATCCGGCGCACAGCGCGGGCGGACGGCCCGGAAGGCCCTCGGGCATGGGCGCGTGCGCGGGCTCTTCGAACCCGAACGCGGCGCGAATCAGGCCGGGCGAAAGCTCGCCGTCCCGCGGAATGGGATTGGCGAACTCGGCAACCGCTATTCCGAGCGCTCGCACGGAGTCGGTCAGGTATTCGGACGCTTCCTCGACCACGTACAACGCATCGACGCTGGCAGCGAAGTCGCGCAGCGCACGAGCGGGCAGCGGCCACGTTACCCCGAGCTTGAACACCGACGCGTCAGGCAGCGCCTCGGTCACGTGTTGGTACGTCGCGCCGGCGCAGACCACGCCGACGGCGCTTTCCTTATGCACGACGTTGTTGTACGGGCATTCCTCGACCCACGCGCGCAACGCGTCGATGCGGTCGAGCTGCACCTTGCGGCGCGGCTTCGCGAATGCGGGCATCATCACCCACTTGGCAGGATTGCTCTCGTAGGCCTTCACCGGAACGTCGGTGCGCTCGCCAGGCTCCACCGGGGTCTTCGTGTGCGAAACGCGCACGGTCGAGCGAATGAACACGGGCACGTCGAAGCGCTCGGACAGATCGAACGCTTCGCGCGTGAAGCTGAGGGCTTCGGCGGAATCCGCAGGATCGAGCATGGGAATATGCGCTGCGCGGGCGTACCAGTGCGAATCCTGCTCGTTTTGCGACGAGTACATGCCCGGATCGTCCGCGGCCAGCACGACCAGGCCGCCTCCCACGCCCGCATATGCGGCGGTGAACAGCGGGTCGGCCGCCACGTTCACGCCTACGTGCTTCATCGTCGTGAGAACGCGCGCGCCGGCGGCAGACGCGCCGATGCCCACCTCCACGGCCACCTTCTCGTTGACGGCCCATTCGGCGTACACGCCGTCCTTCTTCGCGAACGCTTCGAGCGTTTCCGTCGAAGGCGTTCCGGGGTACGCCACGCCGATATGGGCGCCGGCTTCCCACGCCCCTTGGGCGATCGCCTCGTTACCTGACATCAATTCCATTAGACGAACCTTCCTTGAATGCTGACCCGCAGGGAATTATACGGCAAAGCGCGCCGCGCGGCCCGGTCAAAGAAGGAAGACCGTTCCGAGCGGCGCGCTATTCGACGCTGGGCGCCCGACGGCGCGTCGTCGCCCTGAAACGCGAAGCTCGGCTTCAGCTCGGCCTCAGGACGACGACGCGCGAAAGAGCGCGTTACTCCTCTTTGTAGACCAGGCAGAACGCCCCGATCTGGATGACGTCGCCGTTTTCGAGCTGGCGCTCGTCGATGCTCGCGTTGTTCACCCACACTCCGTTGAAGGAGTTGGAATCTCGGATGACATAGCCCCCGTTCGCAGGCTCGACCGACGCATGGGAGCGCGACACGGTCATGTCGTTGAGAAACACGTCGCACTGGGGGCTGCGGCCGATGGACAGCGGCGCGTCGGCAAGGTGGAAGCTGACGCCGGTCTGCGGACCGCGCACCACATGCAGCACGGCGCTCGCCTGGGGCTGGGCTGCCGAAGTCAACGGGTCGTCCGACAGCGCCACCGGCTCGAAGCGCTGCGTGCTGCCAAGAAGCTTGAACCCGCAGGTCGGGCATGCGGCTGCCTGGGCGTCAACCGGATTGTTGCAAACGGGGCACATGGTGCTCATGGCAATTCCTCTCTGCGGCGCGCCTTACGCGGCGGGGGCCGTCTTGTCTACGACCAGCGGCGTTTCGTTGATCGTCACGGATTGGGCCACGGTGCTCTGCCCGGAGAACCCTCTGAACAAGCGATCCCACCAGATTCCCACGCTCTCGAAGAAATTGGGGGCTGCAACGTCTTCGCATGCGACCAAGTCCATAGTGGCTATTTCAGCGTTGCGCTGCTTGAACGTGATGGTGCCCACCTTGTCGCCTGCGCGCACGTCGGTGGTCAGCTGATCGAACGAAAGCGACTGGCTGACGTTGCCGTTCAGGTCGAAGATCGTGGCAGAAGCTGCAGGATCCGCAAGCGTGGCCTTCACGGTCTTGTCGATCCATCCCTCGTGCGCCACTTCGGCGATTACGGGAACCTCGGCTCCGTTCATGGTGGCGGTCTGGTTGCTGTGGGCCAACGGGTACTTCACCTCGTGCTGGTACACCCACTCGCAAAGCGCCTGCGCATCCCTGAAGCGCTGGGGCTCGGACGAGGAGTTGATGACGATGGCGTACAGCTCTTTCTCGCCGTTGTTGGCAGCGCCTGCGAACGAGAACCCTGCAAGCGCGGTGAACCCGGTTTTGACGCCGATGGCGTACTCGTAGATGTCGAGGAAGCCGTCCGTGGTCTCGAGGCTGATGTCCGCCTTCGCGCCGCCGCGCGTCACCTGGATGACGGTATCGCCCTGGGAAACGTCCGCGCGGAACGTCTCGTCCTTCATGGCGTACTGCACCACCTTGGCCACGTCGGCAGCCGTGCTGTGCAGGTTGCCCGCGTACGCGTCGAAGTCCAGGCCGTGGGGGTTCTCGTAGACCGTATCGGTGCAGCCGAGCTCTGCGGCCTTCGCGTTCATCTGGGCGACGAACGCGCCTTGAGCGCTGTCGCCCGATGCCGTGCCGCTTGATTGGAGCGCGGCGCCCACCGTCTCGGCGATGGCGACGGCCGCGTCGTTGCCCGACGGGACGAGCAGCGCCGTCAGGGCCGTGCGCAGGCTCATGACGTCGCCTTCTTGCAGCCCGGCCGACGATTCGCCCGCGGCGGCGGCGGTTGCGGACACCGTGATCGGGGTGTCGAGCGATACGATGCCGCTGGACACCGCATCAAGGGCCACCACGCCCGTCATGACCTTGGTGATGGAGGCGATCTGCGTGGGAGAAGACGCGTTGCGCTCGAAGTACACGGTTCCCGCAGAGTCCATCACGATGGCGTACTCGGCATCGATGTTGGGGCTTTGCGCGACCGACAAGCCGCGCGCGTCGACGGTTTGGCCGTAAACGACGTCCGCTTTGCGCACGTCCGCCGCTGCAACGGCCGGAAAGGCCGCAGCGCTCGCGAACGCAAGCAAAAGCGCCAGGGCGCACGCGAGGATGCGCGTGCGCCCGCTCTGGGCGATATGTTGAACGGTGCTAGTCAATGCGGTAGATATCCTCCGGTCGAACCGGCTGGAAGCCGGCATCGGTCAGCTTCTGCTCCACGGCGTCGTCGCTTACTTTAAGCACGTCGACAGCAGTGTCCTGGTTGACCGAGAAGCAGTAGCCGTACTCCACGTTCACGTTCTGCTCGTCTAGGAACTCCAAGAGCTTGGCAAGACCGCCGGGCTCGTTGGGAACGCGCACGGCCAGCACGGGCGTGACGGCGGCGCGCCAGCCCTGCGCCTTCAACGCTTCGGCGGCGGCTTCGGGCGTGTCGCACAGCATGCGCACCACGCCGAACTCGGTGGTGTCGGCCAGGTTCAGCGCGTGCATGTTGATGCCTGCGTCGGAAACGGCGCGGCAAGCGGCCGCCAAGCGGCCTTTCTCGTTCTCGAGAAAAACGGTCAGCTGGGAGATCATGCCTTCTTCCCTTCTCTCAGGTCGATGATGCGCTTCGCCTTGCCCTCGCTGCGCTCGATGGTCTTGGGCTCGACGATCTTGATCTCGACGGCAATCTGCAGGTTGCTCTTCAGCTCGGAGGCCAGACGGCGCTTGAGGTCCTGGAGCTTGCGGATCTCGTCGAACGGGAACTCGGGAACGGTCTCGACGTTGAGCTCCACGTGATCCAGCGCGCCGCGCGTGGTCAGGACGATCTGGTACTGCGCCGCGATCTCCGGGAATTCCGTGATGACCTGCTCGATCTGCGACGGGAACACGTTGACGCCGCGCAGGATGAGCATGTCGTCGGAGCGGCCGACGATGCGGTCGATCTTGCGATGGGTGCGTCCGCATGCGCACGTCTCGGGTATGATGCGCGTGATGTCGCGCGTGCGATAGCGCACGAGCGGGCAGCATTCGCGCACGAGCGTGGTGAACACGAGCTCGCCCCATTCGCCGTCGGGCAAGGGCTCGAGCGTGTCCGGATCCACAATCTCGGCGTAGAACTGGTCTTCGGCAAGGTGCAGGCCGTTCGATTCGGAGCACTCCACGGCTACGCCCGGCCCCATGACCTCCGAAAGCCCGTAGATGTCGCAATAGCGAATGCCCAGCTTCTCGCGGATTTCCTGGCGCATGTTCTCAGAGCACGGCTCGGCGCCGAAGATGCCGGCGGAAATCTTGAAGTCGGTCGCGGGATCGTAGCCCATCTCCCGCGCCGTGTCCGCTATGAGCAGCGCGTAGGAGGGGGTGCAGGCCAGGATGTCGGTACCGAGGTCCTTCATCATTTGGATTTGCCGCTTGGTGTTGCCCGAAGACGTGGGGATGACCGTGCAACCAGCCGCCTCGCCGCCGTAATGCGCGCCCAAGCCACCGGTGAACAGGCCGTATCCGTACGATACCTGGATGGTGGATTCCGGGCCGCCGCCCGCCATGTAGATTCCGCGCGCGAAGCAGTCCCCCCAGTTCTTGAGGTCGTTCGCCGTATGCCCGACCACGGTCGCCTGACCGGTGGTGCCGGAAGACGCGTGGATGCGGGACACCTCTTTCTGGCCGACGGCGAACAAGCCGCGAGGATAGGCGTCGCGCATGTCCTGCTTGACGACGAAGGGGAAGTGCGACAGGTCTGCGAGGCTCTTGAGATCGCCCGGCTCGATGCCGGCTTCCTTAAAGGACTTCTGATAGAACTCGACGTTGTCGTAGGCGTGCTGAACGGTTTTCTTCATGCGCTCGAGCTGCAGCTCGCGGAGCCGCTCGAAGGGCATGGTCTCGATTTCGGGCTGGTAGTACACCTTGGGAATCACCTCTCCTGCTGTTGCAAACGGATATCGAGCGGCGGGCCGCTCGTTTAGGCGTTGGTCTCGTCGCTTGGGGACTCGGGGCCCTTCACCACGACTTCCGTCACGGGATCGTACACGGAATAGAACGGGTCCTCGTGCAGGATGCCGCCGTCTTCGCTCTTCACCGTGCGAACAACCGTGATCTTGCGTCCGTCGGTTCCGCGCGTTTTGACGTAGCTCGAACCGGGTGCGAGCGACTCGTCGACCTTTGTCTTGGTCGCGTAGTGCTTGCCTTCGCTCCATTCGCCCGTGGTCGAAACGACCTGGTAGCCGGGATCAACACCATACAGTGTAGCCGTTACCGACCCGTCTGTACAAGAAAGACGGACCAAAACATCGCTCGCGCCGTCGTTTTCCCACACAAGATCCAGGTCGGGCCAGCTGACCGCGGCATCGCGTCCGGCCGGGTAGCTGGATATGTACAGGGAATGGTTGTGGCGCGTCTTCACCGGGTACCCGGCTTCGTACACGGCGTTGAACATGGTGGTCGCCACCTGGCAGATGCCGCCGCCCACTGCATCGTCGTACTGGCCGTCGATGATCGCTCCGGCTCCCAAAAACCCTCTCTCCTCGTTGCACTCCCCTGCCGTTTTATTGAACGACCAGGAGCCGCCGGGCTTCACGACGGAGTTGGAGAGCAGCTGGGACACCAGCTTGATGTTATGGTTGCGGTTCTCCGTCCCCGCGCCCGTAGTGAACTGCGTGGTGTACGAGGCTATCGAGCTTATGATGCCAAGGTCCATCGCCTCGTCGAACGAAAGGGTCGCGGGCGCCGGGCCTTCGGTTATGGATACCTCTATGGGAGATCCGCCGGGCGTCGAGCCTTCCGCTTTGCCGCCCGGCCCGAACAGGGCGTCGTTGAGCGCATGGACGCCTTCGGCGACGAGCGGCATGGTGCCCGTCCCGTCCGTATGCACCGCCACACCCCCTTCGTTCGCTTGGAAAGTCACGCGGACGGGGTCGTTCGTGTCGAGCTTTTCCACGTGGGTGAGAAGGGACGGCTTGGCTTGCGCCTCGTCTATGTACGCAGACAGGGCGAAGGACCCCTCGCCCTCGTCGATGCGCGTGGCGATCCATGCGCCCATATCCGAGGGCGTGGCCTTCCAGGTCGATCCGTTGTAATTGAACTGCGCTCCGTCGGCGATCGCGCGGTTCACGGCATCCGCGACCGCCTGGGCGGCGGCTTCGTCGATGCGCAGCGGCGCATGCTCGGCACGCGCGACGAACGACCCCTGCCCGGCTTCCTGCGCGAGCAGAGCCTGGTCGAGCGAACGAGCGAAATCTCCTCGGTTGACCATGGAGCCGTCGTGGCCCTGCACCACCGTCGCGACGCCGCCGTTGACCGCCACGTTGAAATCGACGCGCGGATCGCCGATGGTTGCGTCTATGTCGGAGGCAAGCTGCTCGAGCCGGTCGCTCGCGTAGTCGGCTCGCGGCTGGATGGTGCGCCCTCCGAACAGCGCCCCGATGCGCGCGAAGATGCCGCCGTCGCTGCGCCCGGCCGCAACGGCCTCTTCGGCCAAAGCGCGGGCAGGAAGGGTGGCGCCCAGGTCGGAGGCGCTCGTGGTCCATGCCAGCTTGTTCGCACGCGCCTCCTCCACTGCCAACTGCTCGGCAAGAGCGGCATCCTGGGCGGCGGTCATCTCGTCGTTCACGCGCGCTTCGGCATCGTCGTTGGCGTATACGATGGCGGTGTTCGATTCCAGGCGCGGCCCGTAAGCTTGCTCGATGGATGCCTCGATCTCGTCGACGGTTTTCCCGGCGACGTCGATCTCCCCCACGCGCACGCCCGGATACGCCTTGCCGTAATTCAGGCCGAAGTCAACCGCGCCGCCGACGAGCAGGACCGCGGCGAGCACCATGACGGCGAGCGCAGCGCGGCTGCGCGAGGCAAGCGAGACCATCGCGCGCAGAAGGGCGAGCGAAGCCGCTCCCAATAGGCCGATCAGGGCAAGCAGCGCGTGTCCGAGAATACGCAAGATCCGCAGAGCGAGATTTTCGTCCGACGGGGACCGCGGCGCGTCCTTCGTCCAAAGCGAAGGCGCGTTGTAGGCGCCGGCATCTCTGGTTCGAGATCGGCTGGAAGAAGCGGGTCGACCTGAAGACGCTCGGGTCGAACGCGGCGAACGCCCGGCATCTCGGCCCGTCTGCGGGCGCGACGATCGCCGGGAAGCCTCGCGGCGATCGGGTGCGCGATTCGGACGCGGCTGCCTTGGAGCGCCTCCCTGCCTGCACGCTGGTTCTCTGGGCGTACGTCGATCCATCCGCTATCGTCCGCCCTCCGGCGTTGCGCCTTTGGCCTCGCGCAGCTGCCGAAGCGCCGACGCGATGTAGTAAGCCGTGGTAGCTAACGCCAGGACAAGGCCGGCGTACACGAACCAGATGCCCCACGAGCAGGCGTCGGCGTTGAATCCGGGCAACCAGGCGACGTCGACGATCCCCAGGCCGGGCAGCAAAGGCCAGTTCAAAAGCAAGCCGGCGAACCCGATGAACAAAAGCGTGGTGGCAACCTTGCCGGGATAGACGACCGCGACGCGAATACGGAAACGCTTGATGAGGCACGCGCCTCCAACAAGAAGAAACAGGTCGCGCACGACTACCACGAGGATGATCCACAAGGGAAGGCGGCCCACCAAGAACAGGCCCAAAACGCCCGATATCATGAGGATGCGGTCGACGGCGGGGTCGAGCAGCTGGCCGAGCTTCGACACTTGGTTCGTGCGACGGGCGATCTGCCCGTCGACCCAGTCGGTGCCGGCGGCCAGGGCGTACAGCAGCGTAGCTACCAGGTTGTAGCCATTCATGAGCAGGACGAAGAAAACGGGGACGAGACACAGCCGGATGAACGATATGACGTTCGGCACGGTGAATATCTTGTCAGAAACCTGCACGTCCTCAATCGTTGCTTCCTCGCTGCGTTTCGCCATATCCTCTTCCCTCGTCGCTTGCCGATCGCGCTTCAACAAAAACCGGGCGCGTTTAAGGCAGCCCGGCTTTTCCTTTGAATTCACTGGATCATTTTAGCAGGTTTCATTCAGGCCCTCGCAGGGTTTCGCGCTTCGACAGGTTTTCCATCAGGCGCTGCCGGGCAGAGGTCCACGAGCGCCGGTGCAAAGCCGGTATCGACGTTCGCTGGGATAATGCGCGAAGCGACGGCTTCCCATGTCAAAACGGACGAGTTTTGCGGCGGTTTTTCGCCCAAACGGAGCAGCTTCGCGCAAGGAGTTTTTCATCATGCCTGGTCAAAAGCTTGCCGCCTGCTATTATCCTGGTTCGAGGACCAGCAAAACTCATCCGTTTTGACAAAGGAGCCGCATCGTTTCCGATGCGGCTCCTCATGTTCGAACGTTTCGCCTTGGTTTCGACGCTACGCCGTCTTCTTGGTGTCGGGCACCTCGAAGGCGTCCACGTGCTTTTTGGCCGCCGGCGGAGCATACGAAGGCTCCATCGTCAGGCAGTCCTTCGGGCACTCGCGCACGCAGCTGCCGCACTGCACGCAGCGGAAGCGGTCGATGGTCCACGTGCGGCCGGGCTTGTCCACCGTGATGGCGCCGCACGGGCAGCGCTTCTGGCAGATGCCGCACAGAATGCAGTTCGCCACGTCGTTGGCCACATGCCCCTTGAGTCCCGGCGGCGGCGTTTTGGTCTGAACCGGGTACTGGATGGTCTCGGGCTGCTTGAACAGCCCCCCGAGGGTCATCTTTCCAAGCTTGAAGCTTCCCATGGTCCCTCCTACCTTTCCGTGCAGCTGATGCAGGGGTCGATGGTCAGCACGATCATGTTCACGTCCGCCAGGTCGCAGCCCGCGAGCGCCGTGGTCATGCCGGCCAGGTTCTGCGACGTTGGCGTGCGCATGCGCATGCGCTCCAGGTTCTTAGAGCCGTTGCCGCGCGCGTAGTAGTAGCATTCTCCGCGCGGCTGCTCCACCACGTTGGCCGCTTGCGACCCGGCCGCCGGGGCGCCCTTCACGTCGACGGCGATCTCGCCCGCAGGAATTTTGGCGATCATCTCCTCGATGATGTCGATGGACTGCAGCACTTCGAGCGCGCGCACCTTGACGCGCGCGTAGCAATCGCCCTGGCCGTCCAGAATAGGCTGGAAATCGGACAGGTACCTGTACCCGCCGCCACCGAGCATGCGAGCGTCGTAGTTGACGTTGGATGCGCGGGCGAAGGGGCCCACCATGCTCTGCGCAAGGGCGTCCTCGTGGCTGATGTAGCCCACGCCCACGGTGCGGTTCTTCACCGACGTGTCTTTGAGGAACGCGTTGCACAGCTGCGCGTAGTCGTCCTTGATGCCCTCGAGCACGCGACGCATCTCGGCGAACTGGGCGTCGTCGATGTCGCGGACCACGCCGCCCACCTTGACGACCGAGAAGATGACGCGGCCGCCGGTGGTCTTCTCGAACACGTCGAGCACGCGCTCGCGCAAGCGCCAGCAGTGCATGAACAGGCTCTCGAAGCCGAATGCGTCGGCGGCAAGGCCCATCCACAGCACGTGCGAGTGGATTCGGCTCAGCTCGTGCCAGATGACGCGCAGGTACTCGGCGCGCGTGGGAATCTCGACGCCCATGAGCTTCTCGACGGTTTCGGCGTAGCCCATGGAATGCCCGAAGGCGCAGATGCCGCAGATGCGCTCGGCCACGTAGATGAACTGGTTGTAGTCGCGCGTTTCGACGAGCTTCTCAAGACCGCGGTGGATGAAGCCGATCTGAGGGATCGCCTCGATAACGGTTTCGTCCTCCACCACCAAATCGAGGTGCAGCGGCTCGGGCAGCACCGGGTGCTGCGGTCCGAACGGGATGACGGTCGCCTTTCCCATGCTACTCACCTTCCTTTCCCGCTGCCTCGGCGTCGGCTTTCGCCTTCTCGCGCGCAGCCTTGGCCTCGAGCGCCGCCTTGACCTTAGCGGCCTTTTCGGGATCGAGGTCCTTCAACTTGTCTTCGGCTGCAGCCTGCTTGGCTGCAGCTTCCTTCTTGGCCTTGGCCTCCATGGCGGCGCGCACCTTCGCGGCTTTTTCGGGATCCATCCCGGCCAGCTTGGCCTCCATGGCCGCCGCATCGTCGGCAGCAGGCTTGTCCCCCGCCGCCGCCTTCTCCTTGGCGGCTTTCGCGGCCGCGATCTTCGCAGCCTTCTCGCGCGCAGCTTTCTGCTCGGGCGAGATGATGGTCATGGGCTCCTTCTGCGAAACGGCGTAGAAGTTGCCGCCGAAATCGATGGCGATGCCCTTGATGTCCACGCCGAACAGGTCGTGCGTCTCGTTCTCGAACACGAACGCGGCCAGGAACTGGTCGGTGATGCTGGGAACGACCGTGCCCTTCTGCACGCCCTTGATCTCGTAGTTGACCAGCAGGCTGTCCTTCATGAAGGAGTAGATGAGGTCGATGCCGTCATCGGTGTTCACTGCCAGCAGCTGCACGAAGCGCCAGCCTTCGGCCTTCTTCTCGGCCGCGAGGGCGGGCAGGCCCTCGACGGTCAACGGGATGAACTCGGTTGCAAGCGTCATGTCACGCCCCCTTCTTCTGCGCCTGGAGCGCCTTGGACTTCTCTTCCAGGATACCCAGGCCCTGCACCACGGCGTCGATGATGGCTTCGGGGCGCACAGCGCAGCCCGGTGCGTACACGTCAACCGGAATGGCCTGGTCAACGCCGCCGATCACGTTGTAGCAGTCATGGAAGATGCCCGCAGAGCACGCGCAGATGCCGCAGGCGATGACCACCTTCGGCTCGATCATCTGGTCGTAGATCTCTTGCACTACCTTGATGTTCTGCTCGTTCACGCTGCCGGTGACAAGGAAGATGTCGGCGTGCTTGGGATTGCCGGTGTTGATGATGCCGAAGCGCTCGACATCGTAGCCCGGGCAGAGCGCGGCCAGCACTTCGATGTCGCAGCCGTTGCAGCTGGAGCCGTCGTAGTGGATGACCCAGGGTGATTTGGTTGCATACGTCATAGCTGCAGCTCCTTTACAGGTACGCCAGGACCGCGATGTTCACGCCGCCCGCCACGAAGGCCACGATCCAAGCCGACTTGAGCATGAACTGCCACTTCACGCGGGCGAAGTTGTTGTCGATCCAGATCTCCAGGAAGTACACGAGCAGGGCCACGACCACCGCGAGCAGGATGGACAGCGGGTTGCTCCAGACGAAGAACAGGCCGGTCCAACCCAGGAACAGGATGTTCTCGCACCAGTGCATGACCTCGACCTTGGCAAGCGTCTTGCCGCTCATCTCGGTGGTGATGCCCTTGACGATCTCCTGGTGGGCATGGTGGGAGTACGACAGGTCGAACGGAGACTTGCGCAACTTGATGGTCAGCACGAACAGGAAGCCCAGGAACACAAGCCATATATTCGTGATGACGGGCGCGTCGAGCAGCAGGGCGCCGGCCGAGCTGAACGTGCCGATGGGACCGATCAGGCTGGTGGACATGAAGAACGCCACAGCCATGAACAGGATCATGGGCTCGTACGCCATGACCTGCAGCATCTCGCGACCCGCGCCGATTTCGGCATAGGGGCTGCGCGTGGAGTACGCGGCCACGATGAAGAACAGGGCCGACAGCGTTATCACGAACACGCTCATCAGCAGGTTGCCGCCGGAGAAGAAGATGCCGCCGGCAATGAGCGTGAACACGAGAGCGCAGGTCACGTACGTGCCCTCAGTGGAGTTGACGGACACGTTGTCCTTCTCGATGAGCTTGCGCACGTCGTAGTACGGCTGCAGCAGCGGAGGGCCTACGCGTCCCTGCATGCGCGCCGAGATCTTACGGTCGAGGCCCGCGAGCAGACAGCCCAGGATGGGAGCCAGAATGGCGAAGGCAAGGGTGCCGATGAGAACGAAAAGCAAAGACATGTCGAATCACACCCTTTCCTAGAACAGTCCCGGAACGGCCACGGCCGAAGCCGCGAACGCCACGATGATGACGACAGTGCACAGCGCGGTGCCAACCGGAGAGAGACGCTTCTCGCCGAAGTAGTCCTCCATGTACCAGTTGCGCGCGGTTGCCGTGGATTCGCCCGACAGCGAGTTGCGGAACGTGCGCGCCTCGTTGTCGCGGCTCACGCCGGCAAGGTAGATGTCGGCCTTCTTGGCTTTGCTGCGACCCAGGCCCGCGAACAGCACCACGACCACGAGCGCCGACAGGATGGAGCCGATCCACAGGTTCGTGGTGGAAATGTCCTGGCCGATGGTCCCGAACACGCTGTAGACGTACGGATCGATGACGGTCCAGGAGATCACGGGCAGGCCCACGCAGCACAGGATGACGAGCACGGCCATGACCATGATGGAAACCCACTCGCTCTTATGCACGCTGACCTCGACGTTCTCAGGCTGCGCGGCAATGCCGGAAAGCTTGCCCAGCCATTTCGCCCAGAACATGAACGTGGCGGCCGAGCCGAACGCCAAGATGATGATGAGCGCCACCTGGCCGGTTTCGGCGAACGACACGAGCGTTGCCCATTTGGCGATGAGCATGCCGAACGGAGCGATGAACATGACCATGATGCCCAGCATCATGAAGCGCGCCAAGCGGGGCATGCGCTCGAACAGAAGGTCCATGTCCTCGATGTCGCGGCTGCCGATGTGGTGCTCGGCGGTGCCGACGCACAGGAACAGCAGCGATTTTGCAATAGCATGGAACAGCACCAGAAACGATGCGGCCCACACGGCCTCGGGGGTGCCAACGCCGGCGCACGCTACGATCAGGCCCAGGTTGGCGATGGTCGAATACGCCAGCACGCGCTTGGCGTTGCTCTGCGAAATGGCCATGCACGAGCAGAACAGGAACGTGAAGCCGCCCACGAGGATGACCATGACCGCCGGAACGGGGCATGCCATCATGATGGGAGCCAGCTTGATGAGCATGAACACGCCGGCCTTCACCATGGTGGACGAGTGCAGCAGCGCCGAGGTGGGCGTAGGCGCCACCATAGCGCCCAGAAGCCAGGTGTGGAACGGCATTTGAGCGGCCTTGGTAAGGCCCGCGAACGCAAGCGCGGTCACCGGCAGGGCCACCATCGCAGGGTTCTGGATGCCGATCTGCAAGAACTCCAAAAACGACAGCGTCTGGAACTGGATCGCCATGACGAACAGCGCCACCAAGAAGGCGATGCCACCCAGAAGGTTCATGATGATCTGGCGAAACGCGTTCTTGATAGCCTCTTCCGTACGGGTGAACCCAATGAGCAAGAACGAGCACACCGTGGTGATCTCCCAGCCCGTGAACACCCACATCATGTTGTTCGAGAACACGATCAGGAACATGGCGGACAAGAAGGCGAACATGAGCGCGAAGAACATCGGTCGGCGGTCCTTGGCGCCTTCAGGCTCATGCGCCTGGAAGTCTTCCATGTACCCGAGCGCGTACACGCAGATGCCGGAGCCCACCACGCCGATGATGAACGCCATGAGCAGCGACAGCGAGTCGAGGTACAAACCTTCGGTCACCAAGATGTCATGGGCGAACCCGAACTCGAACACGAGCGACCCGACCACCTGCACACCGGCCAGGACGCATGCCCACACGTTCTTGTACTTGATGCCGAAGTACAAGATGACGACCGCGATAAGCACGCTGATCGCCATGCACGCGTAATCCGCCACGGGCGAGTAGAATTCGTACGTTATCCACGGAGCTCCTAGGTAGGCCACCACCAGCCACACGGACACCAGTCCGATGACCAGGGCCGAGGCTCCCACAATCACGTTTCTCGCTCGATTGTTGCGCACGACCAACAGGACGCCTGCAACAACCAGCGGGAAAAGGATTAAAAACCCGAGCATAGCCACGTAACTTCCCCCTTCACCTTTACCGATTGCTTGCGAACAATAAAAGCGACCCGTGTCGCTTGCCTAGCACTCTATCAAAGAAAAGCAGGGAGGTCGTATCTAGGGCCGCGTCGGGGGCGTTTGCTCGGTAAAAGGGCGTTTTGGGAAAACGGCGACAGCGCAAGCGGCAACACGTCTTAGGCGAACGGTTTCAGGGAGCCGCACAGGGCGCCCGCCCCCTGAAAAAACCTTACCCTTCCAGCGTGCGCAGCCGCTTCATCTCGAAGAACAGGAACAGCGACACCAGCAACGTCGAGGTGATGTCCGACAAAGACGGCGCGAACCAAACGCTTTCCAGCGGGGTGATCGGCAGCACGGACGGAAGGAATACCGGGCAGAACACCAGCAGCGGTATCAAGAACAGTATCTGGCGCGTCAACGTGAGCACGGTGGCCTTCACGGCTTGCCCCGTTGCATCGAAGTAGTTCGACCCAATAGCCTGAACAGGCAAGATGGGAACGAACACCAGGTACAGCACAAGCGCCCACGCGGTTTCGGACAGGTAGGCTTCCGGCAGGCCGAACAGATGGGCGTACATGTTCGGCGCAACGATGACGGTCAGCCACAGCGGCACGGTGATGGCCACGCCCATGAGAATGGCCTGCCCCAGCACGCGCTTCATGCGCTTGAACTTGCGCGCGCCGTAGTTGTACCCGATGATGGGCTGCGCGCCCATGGCAATGCCCATAGCCGGCATGAACGTGAACAGCCCCACGGCGGAAAGCACGCGCATGATGGCCAGCGCACCGTCCACGCCCAGAGGGTCGGAAGCGCCGTAGAACACGAGCAGGTTGTTCTCGACGGCCGACGACACGGCGAAGCCCAGCTGCATGACGGAGGGGGCCACGCCGAGCGCGCAAATGCGCAGGGCGAGCCGAGGCCGAAGCTTGAGGGACGGCACGGTCATGGGCATGGGCGAGCTCTTCTTCAAGAAGAACTGCATGACGAACAGGGCCGACAGAGCCCACGAGCACACGGTGGCAAGGCCCGCGCCGCGCATGCCTCCATCCAAGACAACAATGAACAGGTAACCGAAAACCACGTTCGCGCCGGTGCCCACCAGCATGGATCCAAGCGCACGGTTCGGATGCCCGGCAGTGCGGATGAAGTTGTTCATGCCGAACGCGATGAACTGAAGGGGGCAGCCCGCCACGATAACGACCATGAAGTCCATCGCCAGAGGCAAAACGGCGTCATCGGCGCCGGAGTAGCGCAAGACCGGCTCGAGCGCGAACGGCGCCACGATCCAGAGCACCGCAGCCGCGATCAGCAGGAGCACGAAACTGTTCCCCAGCACCTGTCGGGCGACGTCTTTTCGGCCCTCCCCCAGCCTGATGGCGGCAAGCGCGTTGCCGCCGACGCCCACCAACATGGAAGCCGCCACCATGGCGGTCATCATCGGGGTTGCCACCGTGGTGGCGGCAAGGCCGTCCGCGCCCACGGCATGGCCCACGTACACCGCGTCGATGACGTTGTAGAGCATCTGCACGATGACGCCCACCACGGCAGGCACGGAAAACTCCAGGAGCAGCTTGAACGTGCTCTCGGTGCCCATGCGGTCGATCTTGCGATCCGCCGATCCGGCGCTTTCGCAGAGCGAGGGCGCCTCCGCGCCCGATTCATGTACGGTCTTGCTCATAGGTGCTCGTCGCTTTCGATAAAACGACCACGTATACGCCCGGACGATCTGGGCGTATACGTGGTCGATAAACGTTCCGGGTTGTCCCGGCTAACGGGATCTCGGCTGCGGAGCTTCCTCGAAAGGGCTCGACGCATCGAGTCTCGGGTCATCCCGAGCAGGCATCAGTATACGGGAACGAACTTTGTCCGACAACCCGGCCGAGCGCAGGAAAACGGCCCGGCGAAACGCTGCCGGGCCGTGACGAATATCGGGCGCGCGTACCGTTGTCCGACAGTTGCGAAGCGCCCGCGGATGTGCGTTGGATCACGCGCTGTACATGAGGACCTGCGCAACCAGCAGGATGCCGCCGAACACGAGCACGAACACCACCATGGGCCACACGAACTTCAGCCACTTCGAGTACTTCATGTCCAGCATGGTAAGCGTTGCCAGCACCAAGCCCGTTGGCGCAAGGTAGAGCATGGCGTACTGGCCCCACTGGTAGGCGCACACGACCACCGAGCGAGGGATGCCCACGGTGTCGGCCAGCGGCGCCATGATGGGCATGGACAGAACCGCAAGACCCGACGACGAGGGAACCACGAAGCCCAGGAAGAAGAACACGAGCATCATGACGATGATGAACACGGGCCCCTGCATGCCCTGCACCAAGCCCGAAGACCAGTGCAGAAGGGTGTCGGAGATGAGCCCCTGCTCCATGATGAGGTTGATTCCGCGCGCCAGGCCGATGATCAGCGACACGCCCACCAAGCTGGACGCTCCGTTGATGAAGGCGTCAACCACCTGCTTCTCGGCTATGCCAGAAAGGAACATGATGATGATGGCAATCGCCAAGAACGAGGCCGCCATCTGGGGGAACCACCAGCCTTGGCTGACGACGCCCCACACCATGATGGGAAACGCTATCACGAACAGCACCAGGATGGTCTTCTTGCGAAGCGTGAACCCGCTTTCCTTGGCCTCTTCGGTCTCGCCCGCTTCCACGTTGTAAAGCTGCGCGAACTTCTCACGATCTTCGTACGTGTAGGAAAACGTAGGGTCGGCCTTGATCTTGCGGCTGTACCAATACAGGTAGCCGATGACCACGAGCGCGCCTACGATGCAGCCCGCCACGCGCCATTCGATGCCCTGTGTGAAGTTGATGCCCGCCGCGTTCGATGCGATAACGACCGAGAACGGGTTGATAGTCGAGAACGTCGTTCCCATCGACCCGGCCAAGAAGATGGCGCCCACGCAGATGATGGAGTCGTAGCCGAGCGCCAGGAATATGGGCACGAGGATCGGGTAGAAGGCGACGGCCTCCTCCTCCAAACCGCAGGTGGTGCCGCCGAGCACCATGAGAACGCTCACCAAGAACACGAGCAGAAACTCGCGTCCCTTCGTCTTCTTGGTGAGAGCCATGAGACCCGATTCGAAAGCACCGCTGGCGTTGACCACGCCGATAAGGCCGCCGAGCACCAGGATGAACACCATGATGTCCGCCGCTTCGATGGTTCCCGACACCATGCTCACCGTGATGTCGGCGATGCCCTTAGGCTGCTGTTCGAGCTGTTCGTAAGTGCCCGGAACGGAAATGGGCTTGGATAGCGCGCCCGACGTGAATTGCTCGATGTCGATGTTCACGCCGATCTTGTCAAGCTCCTCTTGCGTGGCGGCCACTTCCGTGACCTGCTTCTGAGGACTAGTGATCTGCAGCACGTTGTCATCCGCGTTGTACGCGAGCTTCGCGTACTGGCCCGCGGGCACGAACCACGTTGCAGCTACCGCAACAATAGTGAGCGCGAACAGGATGGTGAACGCGGTGGGAAAGCTGAGCTTGCGGCTCTTCTTCGGCTTTCCCTCGCGCTGCCCGACGGATCGGGCGGGTGCAGTCGCTTCCGTCGACATGGGGACCCCTTTCGTAGGCATTGGACCTTGCTGCGGCACATGATGTACCGTCGGCGCTCATCCGAACAGGTATAACGCGGGGATATAGGCGGGTATAATTCGGTAATACACCCAAAGGACGATGCTCGATCAGGGCTGATGCAGCGGGAGTTTGCGCGCGCAGCGTTGCGGCATAGCCTATACTGTTGCCATTCTGCTCGACCGAGGTGGCCGACGATGGAGAACGCTTTATGGACATGGGTCTCGTGCTTTTCTACTACACGCTGTTCGTGCTGCTTGCCGTGATTCTGACGGCGGCGGCGTGTCTTGCCTCGTATTTGGTTTCGCGAACGAAAGCGCTGCTGTACGCGTTCTTCGGCTTCCTGTTCTACTTCTTCGACGTCGCCTTGGTCTTTCAGGACGACTTCATGATGCGCAGAGCCGCCGACGTGCTGTCCACGCCGTTTTTCATCGGCAGCCCCGCCGCGTCCATCGTCATCGGAGGCGGAGCGTTGATGGCTTTTTGGCTGGTGGTGTGCGAGTACATCGAGGAGCGCCGGCTGTTCGCGCAATGGATTCCGGGAGCCGCTTTCGTGCTGGGAAGCATCGCGGTGCTGTTGTTGGTCGAAGAAGGGAACGTCCAGGAGTTCCTCTTCTACAGCATGCGCGAGCTGATGATGTACTGGATGCTGGCCTACGTTGCCGTGATGTACGTGGGCGCGCAGGACGAGGTGCTGCGCCTCCGCATGCGCCGGTTCCGCAAGCTCTACCTTGCGCTGTGGATCCTGGTGACGCTCGTGCTGCTGGAAAACGTCACCTTCCTGCTGGTCATCGGACCGAGCATGGTGGCCGACGGGCTGTTCCCCTTCCTGCCGCAACGCAACTTCGCAGAAAACCTGCTGGTTCTTTGCTGTGCGTTCGTGGCATGCCGCGGATCATGGAAGAACCTTTCGCTGCGCCATGCCGACCCGCCCACGCAAGGCGGAGACTCGCTTCAAGCGTTCATCGAGCACAACCTGGGCGCGTACAGCGCCGCGCGCAACCTGTCCAAACGCGAGGAAGAGGTTTTGCGGCTGGTGCTCTTGGGAAAAGACAACCAGAACATCGCCACCGCCATGAGCCTGGCGCCCGGTACCGTGAAGGTGCACATGCACCATATTCTGCGCAAGACGGGCAAAGCGAACCGCAAAGAGCTCATGCAGGATTTCTGGGAGTTCTCTTAAACCCTTCGGGAGCGCGGAATCCTCAGCGCGTCTTCTCGAAATCTTTCGCGCGGGTGTCAGGATTCGCGCATCTCGTTCGTATTGTCGGTGAAGCAGCGTTGCCGCCCGGCGACGATCGGGCCCACACGACAGGAAGCGAACCGGATCATGGACAAAAGACGGCCGGCGCAAGCCGAAGCCGAACGGCTAGTGGACGCGTACGCGGACCTTATCCTGAGGTTGAGCTACACGTACCTGAAATCCACGCACGATGCCGAGGACATCTGCCAAAACGTGCTGTTCAAGCTCATGAGCCGCACGGATCCCTTCGAAAGCGCCGAGCACGAGAGGTCCTGGGTGATTCGCGCCGCGGCGAACGCCTGCAAAGACGTGCTGCGCAGCGGGTTTCGGCGAACGTCGGCGCCGCTTGACGAGATGGCGGACCCGCCCGCGCCCGAACTGCCCGAAAGCAACGTGCTCGACCAGGTCATGCGGCTGCCGCAGAACTACCGCGAAGCCATCTACCTGCATTACTACGAGGGATATTCCCTGAAAGAGATAGCAGAGATGACCGGACGCAGCGAATCGGCCGTAGCGGCGCACGCAAGCCGCGGCCGCGCGAAGCTGCGCGCCATGTTGAAGGAGGAATCCGATGAACGATGAGCTTCGACGCGCACTGGACGACCTGCGATTCTCCGACGACGAGAAAGCGCGCTTGGCACGCAACCTCGCGGCCGCCTGCGAAGAACCCGAGCGCTCGGGGAAGCGCGCCTTCGCAGCCTCGGCGCAACCCGGTGGAAAGCGGACCCGCCGGACGATCGTCGCCGTAGCGGCTGCCGCGTGCTTGACGGCTGCGATCTGCGGCGGCGCGCACGCATCCGGCGCGCTTTCGAGCATGGAAGACGTGTTTGACGACGTGTTCGGGGGGCCTCCTGCGCAAACCGAGGTGATCGACAAGATAGGGCGTCCGCTTGGCGTAAGCGCCACGACGAACGGCATTACCATCACGGCCGAGGCGATCGTAGGGGATGCGCGCAGCTACGCGCTGGTGTTTCGCGTCGAGAAAGACGACGGCACGGCGTTCGAAGGCATCGAGCCTCTCGAAAACGGTCTGCTGCCGCTCTGGTTCGAAAACGGCTCCATGCTGCATGTACCGGGCTTTACGGGAAGCGGAGGCAGCTCCAGCTTCCACGATCCCGATCCCGCCGACAACGCCCTTCGATTCGTGCAGCGAATGACCGTGAACGCCTCCGACGGCACCATCGCGGGCAAGACGGCGCACGTCGAGCTGAGCGATCTCTGCGCGCTCGGTCCGGAAGGCGACAGGCGAATGGTGGCCGAAGGGACGTGGAAGATGAAGTTCGCCATCGACTACGAGGACACATCCGTCGCCCTGCCCGCCGGGCAGGCGCTCGACGTCGACGGCATGGACGCCACCGTCGAGGCGATCTCCCTTTCTCCCCTTTCGCTTGCCGTGGACTACACGGTGCAAGGGGCGATCGGGCGACACGAGGGCGCTTTCGAGCAGGATCCCGCAGCGCGGTCCGAGGAACTGGATCGATTCCGCGACGTGAGGATGACGGTGCGCCTGAAGGACGGAACGTCGATCGACGCGTCCAACGCCGCAAGCAGCATGCGCGAGCAGGGTTCGGCCACGGCATGCAGCAAGACGTTCATGTTCGATGCTTTCCTCAACCTTGACGAGGTGGCGTCGGTCACGATCGGGAATGCGGAGGTTGCCTTTCCGTAGGGCGGCAAGCCCCGCGCATGCGGCCCGCCCGCTCTGCGAGGCGGACCGTGCTTTTGCTATGACTTCTTTCCCGTGATCAGGTTGATCGCCGCCAAAAGAACGATGGACCCAATCAGCGCGACGACGAACGACCACACGTTGAGGCCGGTGAACCCCGCTTGCCCGAGGAAGTCCATGAGGAACCCTCCGACGAGCGCGCCCACCACTCCGGTAACGATGTTCTTGAGAAAGCCTCCGTCGGTTTTCATGATGAGGCTTGCAATCCAACCCGCCAGTCCGCCGATTACTATCCACACGATGACGCTCATGATCGCTCCTTTCCATCGACTGCACCATAAGCATAGGAAAGGCAGGGGGCGACCGCCCGTCAAGCGGTTAAAGGTAACCCCGTCGTTATGGAATCGTTGCCGCTGCGACGCGGCGATCGGAATCGGCGCGGCCTAGTCCTCCCCGTACACCGTCAACCCGTTTCGACCCTTCTCCTTCGTGCGGTACAAAGCCTGGTCGGCGTGCTTGTACAGCGTATCGAAGTCCGAGCCGTCGCGAGGGGCGAACGCGATGCCGATGCTCGCCGACATGTGCCACGTCTTACCGTTGCTGGCATGGTCGCGATCCAGCTCGCGCGAAAGCTCCTCGGCCTTCCTCCTGGCCCATGCCTCGTCGGGCACGGAGGCGAACGCCACGAACTCGTCGCCGCCGATACGGCCGATGACGTCGTCTTTCCTGAACGCCGAGCGGATGGAGCCAGTGAAGGACTTGATGACCGTGTCGCCGAAGGCGTGGCCGAACCGGTCGTTCGCCTGCTTGAACACGTCGATATCGAAGATGAAGAACGCGAACAGGCCCGCACGATCCTCTTCGAGCGCCTGCCCTATGACGCGCTCCGTCGCAGACTTGGTGTACAGCCCCGTCATCTCGTCCGTCATCGCAAGGCGGCGCATGTGGCCCTCGCGCAGCTTCTCGGCGTTGACGTTCTGGCGATACACCAGCATGTGCACCGCGCCGTCTTCGTCGTTTTTCACGATGCGCCCCGTGATGCGCAGCCAGTAGTACTCCCCGCCGCTCGATATCATGCACTCGTAGCGCAGCTCCTCGCGCCCGGCCTCGTACGCTTCGAGCACCTTGTCAGGAGAGAACGTGTTCAGGTATCCGTCGCGGAATTCCTCTTTGATCTGCTTCTCCGCAATGATGGCCAGCCCTTCGCTGAACGAAGCGCCTCGAGGCGCGCCCAGGCTTTCGAAATAATCTTCGGCCGCTTCGTTCGCGGGGCGGTCGTTCGTCACGTCCAGCTCGTAGATGTCTTCGAACAGGTGCTGCGTGGCTTTCTCGAACGCGGTTCGGCGCTCTCGCTCGATCGACTGCGTCAGATTCACGATCTTGCGGTTGAAGTTGCGGATGACCGACGTGATGACGAACAAGATGACGCCCACGATGAGGACGATCACGGCAAGCGTCTCGGCAAGCTGCAAGCGCAGATCCGTCAAAAGCTCGCTCGTGTCTCTTTCGACAACCAAATGCCAGCCGGCATCGGGCAAGAAGCGCGCGACCACGTAGTCGGATTCCACCGGGATGACGCCCGAGTTCTCACCCGCCCAGAACCCGAGAGATTCGGTTGCGGAATCCCAGCTCGTCAGCTCCGCCTTCTGTTCCTCCGTGAACGGATGCACGTCGAAGTAGTTCAGGTTCTCCCCGACGTCGTGGTTCGCGGACACTTCCACCGTGCCCGCGGCGTCTACAAGGTAGGCGTCCACGCCGAAGTCGTCGTGGTACTGCCTGAAAAGCGATTGCAGATGCTCGATGCGCATGCCCACGCCAACGACGCCGAGCGCGTTGCCTTGCGCATCGCGGATCACGCAGTTCGCGAACAGGGTGACTTCGCCGTTCGCTGCGTCGTCGTTATCCACGTTCGCCACGTAGGCTTCGCCGCTTTTCAACAGGTCGTAATACCAATCGTTGGCAGGATCTTCAGGATTCATCGTGCGATCCGACCCGGTATAGCTGTAGTAACGCCCGGTATCCGCCGACACCAGGAACACGGATTCGTAGCCGTACAGCTCGTGGTACTCCCCCAGGTAGGTTCGGATCGTCTCATCGTAGCTAGGATCGTCCTCGCGGTCGCGCTCTTCGGAGAGCAGAAGTTTGAGCAGGCTGTCGTTCGCCATGGTGAGCGACACGTTGAGCGGCTTCGAAAACGTGGTGTTGAGCTGGTGGTACATGCTGCCCGACGCAAGGCGGGACACTTGCTCGATGTTTTGAAGGGAGGCTCCGTAGTTGGCCTGGTAGCTCAGCGCAGACGTGACAACGAATCCCCCGACGATGATCAAGCAGACCAAGACGTTGGTCCGCATGAGAATCCCTCGCCTCACCTGGCTCCCCCTTCGATACGCGAAACAGCTGACGCTTGGCCCGTCGTTGGACCGATGCGCTTCCCTAGCCGGCATCCGCATATCCGCGGTGCGGTTCCCATGGTAAACCAACGCCGCCAAAGAAACCGCGCAGAGTCGACGGTTTTTCGCGCGCTGCGCACCCTGTCGCGTATTTTACGGGCGCGAATCGCATCGATCCCGCTCGTCAAGCTAGCTCCGCGACGCGCGAGCGCGCGCCATTCCACGCGAAGGCAAAGCGAGCGCTAGGGAACAACTCGCTTGTGCTTGGCCAGCAGCTCGACGGGAATATGGCAGTAATCGTCCGGGCATCGATCGAGCCTGTCCTGATGCTCGTCGGCGCTTCTGACGTACCTCGACAACGGCTCCACCTCGACGACGATCCTCGCTGCATCGTCGCGCGCTTCGATGAAGGCCCTTGCTTCATCAAGATGGCGAGGATCCTCGCTGTACACGCCGGTACGGTACTTCTTGCCGACGTCGATCCCCTGCTTGTTCAAGCTGTACGGATCGATGATCTCGAAGAAGTACCCCATAAGCCGAGGAACGGATACGACGCGCTCGTCGAAGACGGCCCTGACGCATTCCGCGTACCCGTCGTAGGGGCCGTCGAGCGTGTCGGTGCTGCCGTTTGCGCGGCCCGCTTCCGTTTCGACGACGCCCGGCAAGGTCTTCATATATGCCTGAACGCCCCACAGACAGCCTCCGGCGAAATACATGGTTTGCATGACGGGTGCGCCTCCTTCTTGAACTCCGCGCTTATCATAACCGTAGAGCGGCCGCCCTGCCCTGCGAACCGGAAAAACCAGAGGAGGCCGCGAGGCATGCAAACTCAACGGAATCAGCCCGCAATCCTCTGCTCCGGCCCCGCTAAGCCGACAACCTGCAGGTTTCAACGATTTCCGCCGTCCTCGCCAAGATGCGATAGCAACTTCAGCGCTTTCTCCCGCTCGGCTTCAATCGCTTCCTTGATCTTGTCCCTATCGGAATTTCGGTTGATCAGCTGGTCGATAATCCACTGGGGAATCGAAGCGACCGTATCGAAAATCGTTTTCGACGTTTCGGGCGACAGGGCATTCTCGCCGGCGTAACCGCCCAAGTTGGCCGCGACGGAATCCAAGGCAACTATGCGATTCTCAAGCTCGTCGAAAACAGCGGCGTCCTTCTCCGTATCCGCCTCCTGAAGCCAATCGGGCACGTACCTGAGCTCATGCGTTGCAAGCTCCGCTTCGTATGCTTGCTCGACCGACGAGATTCGGGATCGATACTCCTCAAGGCACTCTTTCAAAGCCGTATCGTCTACGCCCTCGTTCAGCATCTGAACGTAGATGCCGCGCAATTCCTCCTCTGAATACTCGCCATTTCTGCTTGGCAGGTATCGCTTGTTTTCGGACTCGTAGCATTTGGAAAGAAACGAATCGACGTTTTCCTTCCGCTTGTTAAAAGCCTCGTTGATCAAATTGGTGAGGTTCGGAGCGGCTTCGTCCGTTATTTCGTTCAGCTGGTTCTCGTAGACAGCAACAAGCTCTTTCACAACATTTCTATCATAGTACTTGCCTTCGTACTCGCATGCTGCGGAAAGTATCTCTTCATGCACGATCGACTTTGCAGACTGATAAAGAGGGCGATTGAAAAGCAAACCCGTGTTGGCATTCAGCGCAAAGCAGAGAACTACCAGCATAATCGGAGCGATACAACCAAACAGGGCATATTTTTTAACCAAGATGACGTCCGCGTTTCTGACGTTGTTTTCCTTTAGCGTTTGAAATGCGCGGAGCAATTCGCCTTTAGGCATTCCGCAAACACCAAGAAGGCCCGCGATGGAGGCAAGCGGAGCAAATTGCAAAACAATGCGGAGGATAAAGCAGACCTCGGGCGACAAGGTGCTCACGGCTTCAATCTCAGTTGCCTGAAAGGCGTTCATGAACCTGGTGATAGCGCCCGCTTCAGAGAAAAGAGCAACCCCCGATCGCTCGAAAGGCTGCTCTACCAAGCAAAACGTCTCCGCGAACGAAACCGTCTGCTGGGTTTCCGCATTGTCCGCGGCAACGGCATAGCCTATGCCGAGCAAGAGCGCCGTAAGCAGAACGCTCCACCAGAAAACATGCGAAGGCCGATAATCGTCCTCCATCTGCCGCCCCGACGTCTTGTCGATCGCAGCGGCAACACACCGGTACAGAGGAATGGCGAGCAGCACTATCAACCAGTTCGACCAAGACCACAGGGGCGACTGCAAGATGAGCATCAGCATGCAGGCCGCAGAGACAAGGAACGATACCGTAAAGCACAGAAGACGACCTTTGTTGAGCCGCGCAAGAGTCGTGTCCACTTTGTATTTCACTTGCTTGTATTGCTTTGCAATCGTGTATTGATAGGTCGCTCCAACGGCGGTTAATGTGCTTAAAGCGGCCCATACCAGGGCAATGACGACCAACGGCATATGTTGGGTAAGCTGCGAGAACAGCGCGAACCCGCCCAATACGATAGAGCTTTCGATGAGATAAGGGCGCCAACGCTCGACCGTCCGAACCCGCTCCGGCGTCTCTTCTGAAATCGACTCACTTTGAACCAGCATGCCTAAATCCTCGGACTACGCAACGAATGCAAGGGCGCAACCGCTGCAGCTGAAGCACCGCCGTGCCGAGCCCCTGAAGCACGACACGACATCTGCCGTTGCCCAGGGATACTCGATGCTTGATGTTTGCGAACGTTCATGCCGATATTGTACACCGAGCGCACTCGTCGCACGTGCTCGACGTGCAAGCGAGCTTCTCTTCCGGAGCCGCTACGGGATGGCCGCCCGGTAAAGGGGCGTGACAAATCTGACAAACGGGCTGGCTGCTTCCAGGCGGTTTAATGAAGCCAAGAGTCACCCTGCGATGCGGCCGAGCAGCCGGCGAAGCCAAACAAGCGCTCCGCGTCCTGGACGAACCGCACCTCCTGCACACCCAAGCCGAGCAGCACACCCATGCCCCAGGCCGGCCGCTGCGTGCGTGACGGGCGAAGCGCACCCTGCTGAGACTCTCTCTCAGGCTCGGGCTGAAGGGGCTCCCCTCACCGCGAACGGGCTGCGAAGACGGGCCCTTCATGCCTTCACGATGGAGAATTCATGGATCCGCCCAGCGTGAACCGAGCTTCGACTACCTTGGAACTACTTTAATTAGATTAGACTAACTTATATCGCCCAGCGACGGGCGCCGCCCTTTCCGCAGATTGCGGGAATCCAAAAAACCGTGCACCATCGCTTGCCGGTCGCCTCGGCGCGCGCAGAGGAAACAGCCGTCCGCACGGCTCGCGTGCGCCTTCATTCGGGAAAGAGGGGGTCTCCATGAAACTGACCGAGAACCAGCTGCCGGGCTTCATGGCCGGTCTGCGGGAGCTGTTCGACGTAGCCAGGCTTGTCGACGCGTCGGCAGCCGAGGCCTGGGACGTGTCAGAGGACGGCAGACTCGTCGCGTGCGAGGGACGATGCCACGCGATCTGGGGAAAGAGCAGGCGTTGCCGTGATTGCACGTCCGCAAGGGCGCTCTCGTCCAAAGGGCAGGCGTCCAAGTTCGAGATCGCGGACAACGAGGCATTCTTCGTCGTGTCCACGTACGTCGAGGTCGACGGCTCGCCCTACGTACTCGAGACCGTGAGGAAAGTGGGCGAAGACGCCCTGTTCGGCGCCAACGGCAAAAGCCGCTTCCTCGAGATGGTCGAAACCTACAGCAAAAGGCTTTGGCTCGACCAGCTTACCGGAGCATGCAACAGGAGGTACTTCGACGAGCAGATCAAGAGCCTCGAGGGCTTCGATGCAGCGGCGTTCGTCGACGTCGACGACTTCAAGTCGGTCAACGACTCGTTCGGCCATGCGGCGGGCGACTACGCCCTGAAGGAGATCGCATCCGCTCTGGCCTCGTCCGTCAGGCCCTCCGACCCGCTCGTCCGCCTCGGAGGAGACGAGTTCGTCATAGCGTTTCGAGGAATGCCCCCGGCGGCGTTGGCCGGCAGGCTCGAGGAGGCGCGCCGCAAGGTCGCGGCGCTGAGGTTCCCCGAGACCCCGGACCTTCGGGTGTCGGTCAGCATCGGCGGCGCCTGCGGAGCCGGCGGGATCGAGCAGCTTGTAGCGCGCGCCGACGAGGCCCTCTACCGCGCTAAGGAAGGCAAGGACCGCGTGGTCCTCGCCCCCGTCGACCCGCAGCCCTGACGGGCCGGCGGGGGCAAGGCGGAACCGGGCCGAGCCCTAGCGAGCGGGCAGCGCAATGTGCGCGGGGGCTTGGCCGCGACGACCCGTGCATGCATCCAGAAGCCCGAGAGGTCGGACAGGAGCCATCCCGCGACCATGGGCCAACAACCAGCCTTGTCCGCATCGATGAGGCTGCATATCCCCCGGTCCCCGCAGCCTCGGAGGACGAGCCTATCCGAAGGAGACCGTCATGGGAGGATTCTACGAGAAGAAAGTCGACATGCGAATTACCCCAAACGAAAAGCAGGTCAGAAGCTCTTAAGCCTCTGACCTGCTGTAATAGCTGGTCGGGTTGACAGGATTTGAACCTGCGACCCCTTGACCCCCAGTCAAGTGCGCTACCAAACTGCGCCACAACCCGTTCATGCTCGCTTCTTCGAACTCGCGCTCTTCCGAAGCAGCGCAGATTATATTAACCGTATCGCCCAGGCTTTGCAAGCCCGAATTTCCATCTTTTGAAAATTTCTGGCGCTTGCACTAAAAAGTTCGAGCTTCCCTTGCCCGCAGGCCAGGGAAGCTCGAACTCCCGACGCTTTACCGCAGGAACTCGACCGCCTTGTTCAGGATCGCGTCGGCCAAGCGGGCTTTCGACATGCGCGGAAGCTCCTCGATATCCTCGTCGTCAACGAACCACACCTCGTTGTCGTCGGTGCCGAAGGCCTTGCCCTCGCCCACCTGGTTCGCCACCACGAGATCGGCGTGCTTCGACACCAGCTTCTTCTCGGCGTTCGCCACCACGTCGTTCGTTTCAGCCGCAAACCCTACGACCACCTGGTGCGTTTTCCGCGCACCGAGGGTCGCCAGGATATCCGGGTTCTCGATCAGCTCCAGCACGCCCAGCTCCGCGTCCGACTGGCCCTTCTTCAGCTTTCGGTCGGCCGCCAGCTTCGGGCGCATATCGGCCACCGCAGCCGCGAACACGGCGATGTCGGCGCTTTCGAACGCCTCCTCAGCGGCTGCGAACATGTCGCGCGCCGTCTTCACATGAACGACGCGCACGCCCTCGGGAACCGGAATGGACACCGGGCCGGAAATCAGCGTCACGTCCGCGCCGCGCAAGGCAGCAGCACGTGCCACGGCGTATCCGGTCTTGCCGGAAGAATGGTTGGAAATGTAGCGCACCGGATCGATGGGCTCCACCGTGGGGCCGGCCGTCACCATGACGTGCCTGCCCGACAGATCACGGCTCATGCCCAGTTCCTCGAGCACCGCCGTCACAATGTCGTCGATCTCCGCCAAACGACCGCGGCCCACGTCGCCGCAAGCAAGGTAGCCGTCTCCGGCTTCGATGATGCGCGTCCCGCGGATGTGAAGCTTGCCGATGTTGTAACGCGTGGCGCCGTTCTCGTACATGTTCACGTTCATGGCGGGTGCTATGACCAACGGCGCCGTGGTGGCAAGCGCGGTCGTGGTCAGCAGGTCGTCGGCAATCCCGTTCGCAATTTTCGCAATGACGTTGGCCGTGCACGGAGCAATCAAGAACACGTCCGCCTCTTGAGCAAGCGAGATATGATGGATGGGATCCGACGGATCGTCGAACAACCCAACAGCCACCGGCTCATGCGTAAGCGCGCGAAACGTCGTAGGGCCCACGAACTCGGTTGCGTGCTCGGTCATGACGACCTTCACGCGTACGCCGGCTTTCTGCAATGCGCGAACGATCTCGCAGGACTTGTAGACGGCGATGCACCCCGTAACGCCCAACAACACCGTTTTTTGCGCGGGCTCGACCGCAGAGCGGCCCTCGTCTTTACCCATGGTTAGCCTCCTCGATATGCGGCCGCAGCACGTCGGATAAAACGCGCAAATGCGCTCGGCTGCGGTCGAGGCAAGGCACGTATACGAAACTATCGGAGCCAGGCGTCCTCCCCGCCTGGCGAATATGATCAAAATAAAAAGGTTTCAACTCGTATTCGATATCGTAAAGCGTCTCCAGGCAATCGACGGCGAAGTTCGGGCAAACGTAGAAAACGCGCCCCACATCGGCTTCCGCCCATCGAGCCAGCGTGTCGCGCGAAAACGGCTTGAGCCATTCCCTGCCCTTATCGAACTGGCACTGATAGCCGATAGTCCAACGGTTGCGATCAAGGCCCAGCTCGCTGGCTATCTGCAAGCTCGAGGCACCCGTTTGCAGCTCGTAGGTGTCCCCCGCCTCGATGTCGACAAGGGGGATCGAATGATACGAGAACAGTAGGCGATCGTCTGATTCGATCTGAAAGCCCGCATGTTCGATGGAAGCCGCTATAGCGCGGATATACGTGACGTGATCGTGGTAGTTGTCGATGAAATCGCACGGGACCTTCCAGCGCGTTTTCTTGAGCGCGCGCTCAACGCTGTCGGAGACCGACCCGGTGGTGGAGTAAGCGCTCTGCGGGTACAGGGGCAGAACCACCAAACGCGTGCATCCGGCCGCCTTCATCTGCTTCACGCAGTGCCGAACCGTAGGATCGCTGTAACTCATGGCGCAGCGAACCATCACGTCGAAGCCCTCTTGCTGAAGCGATGCGTTCAGCCCCGATTCCAGCTTCTCATGCGCCACGGTGAACGGCGACCCTTCGTCAGTCCAGATCTTCGCGTACTTCTCGCCTGACGCGCGCCCGCGCTTGGGCAGAATGAACAGATGCAGAATGAACCACCAAGCCACGCGATTCATCGGAGCTATGCGCTTGTCCATCAGAAACCTGGCCAAATACGCACGAACAGCACGAGGACGCGGCTCGGCCGGCGTCCCGGTATTCACGAGGAGAACCCCGCAGCGACTACCGGCTGACACGATGCTCATCACCTTCCTGCAATTGACATGGGGTGTAACGGTTTAATTTCAAGCCCCCTAAATCTGATATAGTTTAGCCCATTGACTTATCGGAGGGCAGGTGAATGGAGAAAGAACCTCAAAATTCAAGCGTCTTCAAGGAGATAGGTCAGGAAGTCCGCGAACAGGTCAAGCCGAATTTCGGCTATTTGAAGATCGACTACTTTACATTGTTCTGGCTGTTCGTGGCCGGCAGCATGTTTGGACTTGCCGTGGAAACCATCTTCCATGCAATCGTGTACGGAGGCTACGAAAGCCGCGCCGGTCTGGTCTGGGGTCCGTTTTCCCCCATTTACGGCATGGGGGCCGTGCTGCTCACGGTAAGCCTGAATCGCTTCCACCATTCCCACAACTTGATCATCTTCATCGTATCGATGGTGCTGGGATCCGCGATCGAATACACGGCAAGCTGGCTCATGGAAGTGCTTTGGGGAGCCATAGCCTGGGATTACGCCGGCACGTTCGGGAGCATCGGAGGACGCACGAACTTCGCGTTCGGCGTCATGTGGGGCCTTCTGGGGCTTCTATGGGTTCGCATCGCAATGCCGCTCGTCAAGCGCGCGTTCTCCCACGTGAACGCGCGAACCACGACGGCAAAAGCGCTGACCGCCGCAGCAAGCGTGCTTATGGCACTGAACATTGCCGTCACCGTGCTTGCCCTCGATCGCGAAAGCCAGCGGGCGCAGGGTGTGCCCGCCGTCACCTGGGAGCAACGCGCTTTAGACGAGTGGTTCCCGCAACCCTACATGCAGGAGCACTTCCATAACATGAGCGTCTACGGGAAGTGATGCGAAGCGAACGGGCGCTAGAGCCGACCCCGCGCCCGGATCGTGCGCCCGGCTCTAGTGCGAAAGCAGCTCGAAAACCTCTTCGCCGGCTGCCGTACGACCCTCGCTTCGGTCGGACAGCGCGTCAAGAGCCGCCTGGAGATCCTCGGGCAACGCATCGAAGAAGCGCAGCTCCTCGCCGGTTTCCGGATGCGCGAAGCCAAGCTGGAACGAATGCAGGAACTGCCGGTCAAGCCCCAGATCGGCGGAAACGTCCTTCGGAGACCTGGACGAGTACACGGGATCTCCCACCAAAGGATGCTTCGCGTACTCCATGTGCACGCGAATCTGGTGCGTTCGTCCCGTAAACAGCTTGCAGTCGATAAGCGTGTAGCCGTCGTCTTTCGCGCGAGGCTCGAACCGCTCGAGCACGCGAAACGTGGTAATGGCCTCGCGCGCAGAAGGCGCGACGCGCACGGCCATGCGCGTGCGCTCGTTCGCAGAGCGAGCGATGGGCGCGTCCACCATGCCCGTGTCGTGCGCGACAATGCCATGCACGAGCGCCAGGTACCGACGATCGACGGCGCGATCGCGGATGTCGGCCATGAGGGCGTACCCCGCCTCGTCAGTTTTCGCAGCCAGCATGAGCCCGGTCGTATCGCGGTCAAGGCGATGCACGATGCCCAGCCGATCGTCCTCGCCCTGCACATTGCAGAGGTTCTCAGCCCCGCAATGAAACACGAGCGCGTTCACCAACGTGCCGTCATCGTGATCGACGGAAGGGTGGCACACGAGCCCCGCCTGCTTCGAAAGCACGATAAGATGCTCGTCCTCGAAGCGAATGTCCAAATCGATGGGCTGGCCCGCCAACGGACCCGCCTCGATTGCGTCTTCTACCTGGTAGACAATGGTGTCTCCAGCGGCCACGGCGTGCTTCTTCGCAACGGACGCACCGTTCACGTACACGGCGCCGTCATCCACCGCGCGCGCAGCAGCGCTGCGGCTCGGGTACAGCCCGCGAGCGGCCAGCAGAGCGTCCAAGCGCTGGCCAGCGTCTTCGGGGGCGACGATATGGGACAGCAGGCGCGTCATCGATCGCCACCCTCCTGCACCTGATCGACATGCGCGGCCGCCAAAGCGCCCATGCGCCGCTCGCGTATCAGCAAGCCCACAATAAACAGAACGAACCCGCAGGTCACGCCAATGTCGGCAACGTTGAACACCGGAAAGTCGATGAAAACCGGTTCGATGAAATCCACTACGTAGCCCAACGCGAACCGATCGATGGCGTTGCCCAGTCCTCCGGCAACCACCAGCGCAAGGCCCAAAGCCTCAAGCGTCGAGGCGGTCGGCGAGAACCCGATCAAATACACGACGAGAACCGCGCACACGACCAGCGACATAATCCCCAAGGCGAACGTGGAGTCGCCGAACATGCCCCACGCCGCCCCGGTGTTATGAACCAGATGAAAGCGCACGATCCCCCAAAGCGAGTTCGCCGAAGCCTCCCCCACCGCGTAGTTCGCAGTAAACCAGCTTTTGGTGAGCACGTCCAGCGCAAGCCAGGCCAAGCCGGCCGCCCCGAGAATCAGGGCGCTGCGCAGGCGATGCGAGGGCGCAGCGCCTGCAACAGCCCCCTGCGCCTCAAGACGGTCGGTTTGGGCTTTGTTGTCGTCGATCAAAAACCTACTCGCTTTCCGTGAAGCCGATGGCGTCGAGCGCGTCGCCGCAACGATCGCACACGTCAGGATGGCTCGCGTTGCCGCCGAGCACGCGATAGTTCCAGCAACGCGGGCACTTCTCCGCATCCGTGCGAGCAACCGCGGCTGCAAGCTCGTCGCCTTCGACGAACGCCACGGATGCCACGATGAACAGCTCTTCGTACACGGCGGCGTCGTAGCGCTCCAGCACGTCGAGCACGCTGCGCGGAGCCGTCACCGTCACGGCGGCTTCCTGGCTCTTGTTCACAACCTTCTGGCCACGGGCGTCCTCAAGCGCCTTCGTCACCGCTTCGCGCACGCCCAGCACCACGCCGAAGTCCTCGGCCATGCGCTCGCCGCCTTCCGCGGGAATGGCGGGCACGAAGTCCGAGACTTCAGGCCAACCGGCCAGCTGCACGTTGGAGGGACGGCCTTCGTTCATGCGCTCGGCCTGCGGGTAGTGCTCCCACACCTCGTCGGTCGTGAACGTCAGGACGGGCGCCAGCACGCGCACGAGCACTTCGAGGATGTTCGCGAGCACGGTCTGCACGGCGCGGCGGCGCGGCGAGTTCGGCGCCTCGGAGTACAGGCGGTCCTTCGTCGCGTCCATGTAGACGGCCGACAGATCGTTCACGATGTAGTCGTACACGCTGCGGTACACGTAATGGAAACGGTAGCTGTCGTAGGCCGCCTCGACGTCGGCAAGCAGATGCCGCGTGCGCACCATCGCCCACTGGTCGATCGGCTCGAGCCCCTCCCAGTCGGAAACGGCGTCGTGCTCGAAGCAGAAATCGTCCAAGCTGCCCAGCAGGAAGCGGAACGTGTTGCGGATGCGGCGGTACGCTTCGCTCGTGCGCTGCAGGATCTCGTCGGAAATGCTCACGTCCTGCGAGTAGTCGACGCTGGCCACCCACAGGCGCAGCACGTCGGCGCCCGCCTTCGCCATCACGTCGGCCGGATCCACGCCGTTGCCCAGCGACTTCGACATCTTGCGGCCTTCGCCGTCCACCGTGAAGCCGCAGTGCATGACAGACTTGTACGGCGGCACGCCGTAAGCGCCCACGCTGGTCAGAAGCGACGACTGGAACCAACCGCGATGCTGGTCGGAGCCTTCCAGGTACATATCCGCCGGGAAGCGCAGGCCCTCGGCCTCGCGATGCTTGAGCACGGAGGTATGGGACACGCCGCTTTCCCACCACACGTCCAGGATGTCCTTTTCAGGCACGAGCTCGCTGCATCCGCACGTTTCGCACTTCACGTGGCGGGGCAGGTACTCGGAGGGCTTGCGCGTGAACCACGCGTCGGCCCCTTCGCGGTTGAACAGGTCGATGACCGCGTCGAACGTCTCCTCGGTAGCAACCGTGCTGCCGCACTTCGCGCACTTGAACACGGGAATGGGCACGCCCCACGAGCGCTGGCGCGAAATGCACCAGTCGGGACGGTCGGCCACCATGCTGCCGATACGGTTCTTCGCCCACGCGGGGATCCACTCCACCGTGTTCTCGATGGCGTTCAGGGCGTTCTCGCGCAGCGCGTTCTTGTCCATGGACACGAACCACTGGTCGGTGGCGCGGAAGATGACCGGCTCGTGGCAGCGCCAACAATGCGGGTAGCTGTGCAAGATGGTCTTCTGGGCCACGAGCGTGCCGCGCTCGCGCAGCCACTCGATGATCACCGGGTTGGCCGCCTCGACGTCAAGGCCGGCGAAGGGGCCCGCCTCGTCGGTCAGCACGCCGTTGTCGTCCACCGGCATGAGCAGCGGCACGTCGAATTCGAGCGCCACCAGGTAGTCGTCCTGGCCGTGTCCGGGAGCCGTGTGCACGGCGCCGGTGCCCGAATCGAGCGTGACGTGATCGCCGTAGATAATCGTGCCCTTGAGATCCTGGCGGATGGGGCACGTGTAAGTCAGGCCGGTCAGCTGACGGCCCTTGAGCGCAACGGGCTCGCCATCTTCGCCGAGCACCAGGTCATAGCTTTCCCAACCCGCGATCTCGGCCACCTGCTCCACCAGCTCGCGCGCGAAGATCACGTTGGACCCGTCGGCGCGCACCATGACGTAGTCGGCGTCGGGGGCAAGCGACACGGCCGTGTTGGCCGGCAGCGTCCAGGGCGTGGTGGTCCAGATGAGCACGTAGGCGTCGCCCTCGGCTCCGGCGGCCTCGAACACGCCCGGCATCACGTCGAGCTTGAACTTCACGAAGATGGACGGCGACGTTTCGTCGGAGTACTCGATCTCAGCCTCGGCCAGCGCGGTATGGCAGCGCTTGCACCAGTGAATGGGCTTGCGGCCGCGGTAGACCGAGCCGTCCAGGTACATCTGCTTGAACACTTCCACGTTGCCGGACTCGTAGTTCGGCGTGAACGTGAGGTAGGGGTGATCCCAGTCGGCGTTGACGCCCAGGCGCTTGAACCCGTCGCGCTGGATGCCGACGTACTTCTCGGCCCATTCGCGGCACAGGCGACGCAGCGTGGGCTGGTCGATCTTGGCCATCTTCTCAGGCCCGAGGGTCTTTTCCACCATGTGCTCGATCGGCTGGCCGTGGCAGTCCCAACCGGGCACGTACGGCGTGAAGAAGCCGCGCTGCGCGTGGGACTTGTTCACGAAGTCCTTGAGGATCTTGTTGAAGGCATGACCGATGTGAATGGGGCCGTTGGCGTACGGGGGGCCGTCGTGCAGAATGAAGGGCTTGCCGTCCTTGTTCTTTTCCAGCACGCGCTCGTAGATGCGCTCCTCTTCCCACTTCGCAAGACGCTTCGGCTCGCTTTCGGGCAAGTTCGCCCGCATTGCGAAGTCGGTCTTGGGCAGGTTCATCGTTTCCTTGTACGTATTGGCCACGGGATGCCGTACCTTTCCTCAAGAGTCCAAGATGCATGCGGCGCGCGGACCCGAAGAATCCCCTGCGGCCCGCCGCGCGTTTCAATCGTTGCAAACCGCTATAGTATAGTGGAAGCAAGGCAGGATACGGCGAGTTCGATCGCACTTTTCAAAATTGCGACATAGGAAAGCGCGCGAACCGGTATACTTCTTGTGTTTGCAATTCAAAGCGAGCGGCTTTTGTTTCCGAACATGCCGTTCGCTTGGCTTTTCAGGAAGGAAGCGACTATGTCGATGAACTTCGAAATCGTCACCGATTCAAGCAGCAACCTCGTCGAAGAGATGATCGACGATTTCGGCTTGCACGTCCTGCCCCTCACCTTCATGGTCGACGGCGAGGACGAAGTGTACCAAAGCTACCTCAAGGGCGAGCACACCGACCTATCGCAGTTCTACACCATGATGCGCGAGGGGAAGGTGTTCAAAACTTCCCTGCCGAACCTGGCCGACACCGAGCAGCTGATGCGCGGCTTGCTGGAGCAGGGTCGCGACGTCCTGTACCTGGGATTCTCGAGCGGCCTGTCCGGCACGTACGAAGCCGTGGAGCTTCTGGTGGGCCAGCTTGCCGGCGAGTTCCCCGACCGCACGGTGCTCTCCGTGGACACGCTGGCGGCCTCCGGCGGCGAAGGCCTGCTGGTGTGGCACGCGGTGCAGCGCGCTCGCACAGGCGCCGCCATCGAAGAAGTCAGGGATTGGGTCGAAGCCAACAAGCTGAAGCTTGCCCACTGGTTCACGGTGGACGACCTCATGTTCTTGTTCCGCGGCGGGCGCGTGTCGAAAACGAGCGCCTGGGCGGGCACGATGCTCAACATCAAGCCGGTCATGCACGTGGACGACGACGGGCATCTGGTGCCTATGGAGAAGGTGCGCGGGCGCAAGAAATCGCTCAACGCCCTGGTCGACCACATGGAGAAAACGGCCATCAAGCCCATCGAGGACCAGATGGTGTTCATCACGCACGGCGACTGCCTGGAGGATGCGGAGTACGTCGCCGCGCAGGTCAAAGAGCGCTTCGGCGTGCGCGACGTGGTCATCAACTACGTCGATCCGGTGATCGGCGCGCACTCCGGGCCGGGCACGATGGCGCTGTTCTTCTTGGCTGACACGCGCTAGCCCCTCGCGAAACGCAACCTGCCAAAAGGCCGACGGGACGCCCCGCCGGCCTTTTTCGTTCGCCCGCTTTTCAACGAGAACCCGCCCGCTACGTCCGCCCTTCCTCGACGCAGCGCTTCGGATGCGCTTCTACTTGTAGTCCGCGATGTTCTTGCTTGACGAGCCGGTGGTGTTCTTCTCGTTGCGCAGCTCATGCCCGAACCGCACGGCCGATTCGCCGAACCGGTTGCGCACAAGATCGGTGGCGTCAAGAAGGCCCCGGCGCTTGCCCTCGTCTTTGATGACGGGCGCGGCATCGTCGTCCGACGGCGCGGCCTCGGACAGGTCGAACAAGCTCTCCTGCACGGCGGCATCGGCGTCGAACCCGGTCATCGCAACGCCGATCAAGCGAACCGGCATGCCCGGACGCCACACTTCGTCCACCATGCGGTACAGGATCGGCGTGTAGGCCAGCTCGTCGTCGGAGGGGTTCGACAGCTGCCGCTGAACCGAGCGCACGCTCCGATCGTCGAATTTGACCCGTAGGCCAACCGTGCGTCCGACAAGCCCTTTGCGACGTAAGCGACGACCCACTTTGGCAGCCATGGTGGCGATGGCCGCTTCCACGTCCTGCCGATCGACCAGATCGTGCGCGAACGTCATTTCGTTGGACACCGACTTCACCGCATCGTCCTGCTCGACCGGCGCATCATCTCCGCCGAGCGAGCGGATGTGCATGACGCGACCGTTTTTGCCCAGCATCCTTACCAGCATGGCCTCGTCGGCTGCGGCCAGCTGCCCGAGCGTGACGATGCCGCGCGAGCGCAGCTTCTCCTCGGCCGCGGCCCCGATGCCGCTCATGACCCGAACAGGCAACGGCGCCAGGAAGTCCCGCTCGCTTCCCGGATACACCACGGTCAAGCCGCGCGGCTTATCCATGTCGGAAGCGATCTTCGCCACTGTCTTGGAGGTTCCAACGCCAATCGAGCAGGTCACGCCAAGCTTTTCCACGCGCGTCTGGATGCGCTGCGCCACGAGCACCGGGTGCTCGCAGTTGACGGCGGTCGGCGTCACGTCCATGAACGCCTCGTCGATGCTCACCTGCTGCACGCGAGGGGTTTCGGCCTTCAGGATGTCCATGATCTGATTGGAGACCGCCCGATAGCGATCGAAATGCCCGCGCGTCCAGATAGCATGCGGGCACAGGCGCTTCGCCGTTGACGAGGGCATGGCGCTGCGCACGCCGAACGGCCGGGCCTCGTAGGATGCGGTGGACACCACGCCGTGCTTGTCGGGGTCGCCGCCCACGATAACGGGCTTGCCGCGCCAGGCGGGATGGTCCAGCTGCTCGACCGAAGCGAAGAACGCGTCCAGATCGACCAGAAGGATGGCAGGGCCTTCCCAGGGGGCCAACAGCATCGAGGCGCCTTGGTCGCCGCTGCAAGCCGAATCGGTATGTTCGCCCGAGAGATTCATGATCGCAATTAGTCTACCATGTCCGATGCGCGCGTATGGAACTTGTGCTAGGATGTTCATTCCCTGCCTCTTAAGGAAGGCATGGATGCGACCGCATTCGAACGCCCGCTTCAAACGCTCACCTGGATTTCGACGTCGAGTCCATTTGCGGTTCGTTGACGACAGTCGGAAAGGAGGGACGATGGCGCTGCATGAAACCGTCGCGCGCGGGTGCGTACGCGACTGCGTGACCGCGCTTCCCGAGCAGCTGCTCTCTCCGCCCTACGAGTTACGCACCGAAATGAACTGGATAGACTTTTCGGGCACGGCGAACCCCTTGGGCACTCCCCCTACGTTCATACGAGCTATGGAAGCGGCGCTTGCCGCCGGACAGCTGAACTATCCGCCCGACCGCGAGGCTCATACGCTGCGCAGCGTGCTCGCGCGCAGGTTCGGGCTGCCCGTGGCATCGTTTCTCGTGGGATCGACCGTCGGCGACATGGTTCGGGCGGTTGCCCAAACCTACCAGCCGTGCACGGTCGGCGTCACCGTGCCGGGACCGGCCGAGTATGCGCTGGCGGCGGGAAACGCCGGGCATCGCGTGGTCGAGATAACCAGCCCGGCAGGATTCGTCATTCCCGATCCCGCCGCAGCCGAACGGCACGGCATCTACTTCGACGCCGCCGTGCTGGCAAACCCGGGCTACCCCACCAGCCGCCTCTTGCCGCAGCCGACGCTGCTGTCGTACCTGGAGGCATGCACGTGGGTGGTGGTGGACGAACGATCCATCGAGCTTACGCTCGGCGGCGAGAGCATGGTCGAGCTCACGTCCGAACATCGCAACCTGGTGGTGGTTCGCTCCTTCTGCGAGCCCTTCGCCATGCCGGGCGTGCCCATCAGCTACTGCATAGCGCACCCCGACACCATCGCGCAGATCGCGCGCTTCTACGACAGCTCCGCGGTTCCGATGTTCGCCGAAGTGCTCGGCGAGCTGACCCTGACCGAAGTAGGGCACCTGGAGCGCACCCGCGAGTTCCTGGATTCCGAGATTCCCTGGCTTCAGTGCATGCTCAACCTGATTCCCGGTATCGACATTTTCCCGGCGGAAGCGAACTACGTCATGTGCACCTTCGATGCAGGAGCGGACATGACTTTAGGCGTCGCAAGCGCCGAAGAGCTTGCCAGCAGACTGCAGCTTGCCGGCTTCCTGATTCGCAAGCTGGAAAGCACGCCGGGCCTTGAAGACGGCCGCTACTTCTGCGTGGCCGTGCGCACGCGCGAAGACAACGAGAAATTGATCAGCGCGCTGCGCGAGATCATCGTAGGCTGCTAACGCGGGAAGGGAGCCTTGCAAACGGCGGCTCCCTTCCCGCAATGCTAATCGACCTTCGTCACCTCGTATCCGGCATCGACCACGGCGGCGGCAAGATCCTCGACGGGCACGTCCCTCCCGAGTTTCGCCACAGCGGTCTTTGCCTCCAGATCCACGATCGCCTCTTCAACGCCGTCCACCCCTTCGAGGGCCTTCTTCACGTGCGCGACGCAATGCGGGCACATCATGCCCTCCACATGCAAGGTTCTTTCCATGGCTGTCTCCTTTCTTTCGGGCGCCTCGACGCCGCCCGATTCGCTTTGCTGATCGGCAGCCTGCCGGGCCACCGCCGTTGCCGTCCGACTGAAGCGCGGCTCCCACCTGCGCAGCCGAAGGGCGTTCGCCACCACGCACACCGAGCTCATGCTCATAGCCGCCGCCGCGATCATGGGATTGAGGTTGATACCGGCGAACGCGAACGCACCGGCCGCCACGGGAATGCAGACCGTGTTGTAGACAAGCGCCCAGAACAGGTTCTGCTTGATGTTGCGCAGCGTGGCACGCGAAAGCTGAATGGTTGCGGGCACGTCGAGCACGTCGCTTTTCATGAGCACCACGTCGGCGCTCTCGATAGCGATGTCCGTACCGGCTCCGATAGCTATCCCGACATCGGCGCGCGCAAGAGCGGGCGCGTCGTTGATGCCGTCGCCCACCATGGCAACCTTTCCCTGGCGGGCTAAGCGCCGGATCTCGCGCTCTTTTCCATCCGGAAGCACCCCGGCAATGACCTGGTCGGCTCCCACTTCGCGTTGAATGGCCGCAGCGGTGCGCTCGTTGTCGCCGGTCAACATGACCGTGCGAATGCCCATGGCCCGCAACTCGGCCAGCGCCGCCGCGCTCGTAGGCTTCACGGTATCGGCAACCGCCAAAACCCCCGCAAGCCGACCGCCCCATGCGAAGAAGAGCGGCGTTTTGCCCGCGTCGGCGAAACGCTGCGCGTCAGCCTCCAAAGAGGAAACGTCCACGCCCTGCTCGCGCATGAGCCGATCGTTGCCGGCCGACGCAGGCCTGCCGTCCACGACGGCCGTCAGGCCCCCGCCCGGCACCTGCGCGAACTCTTCCACGGCAAGACGTTGGACGCCGCGCCGCTCGGCCCATGCGACAACGGCCAAAGCCAGCGGATGCTCCGAGCGACCCTCGATGGACAGCGCAAGCCGAGCCAGATCGTCAAGGCCGGAATCCGGCACGCACAGCGCGTCGGTCACGCTCGGTTCGCCGCGCGTGACGGTGCCCGTCTTGTCCAGCACGACGGTTTTCACGTCATGGGCGGTCTCAAGAGCCTCCGCCGATTTAACCAGGATGCCGCGCTGCGCGCCACGGCCCGTGCCCACCATGATAGCCGTGGGAGTTGCCAAGCCCAGCGCACACGGGCACGAGATCACCAGCACCGTAACGGCATGCGAGAGCGCGGTTTCGAGCGGAGATCCCAACGCCGTCCACGCAGCGAACGTCGCCACGGCGATCACGATGACCACGGGAACGAACACGCCCGATATTCGGTCGGCTATCTTCTCGATAGGGGCTTTCGTGGACGTGGCCTCGTCCACCAGGCGAATGATGCCGGAAAGCACGGTGTCGTCGCCCACGCGGTCCGCGCGCATGGAAAACCAGCCCGTTCGGTTTATGGCGCCGCCGGTCACGGCGTCTCCCGGCCGCTTCTCAACCGGAACGCTCTCCCCCGTGATGACGGACTCGTCCACCGTTCCCGCGCCCTCGAGCACAACGCCGTCCACAGGCACGCCTTCGCCCGCTTTGACCGCCAGCACGTCGCCCACGCGCAGCTCTTCCACCGGCACGCGCTCCTCGCGCCCGTCCGTCAGGCGCACGGCCTCCTTGGGAGCCAGATCCATGAGCTTCGCGATGGCATCGGTGGTCCTGCCTTTCGCGCGCGCCTCGAAGTACTTGCCCAGCGTGATGAGGGTCAGGATCATGGCCGCAGACTCGAAGTACAGGTCCATGGACGCCGCATGCGCCGCGTGCAGGTCCCCTGCGCCCAGCGCGTACCCCATTTTATACAGAGCGTACACGCCGTACCCCGCCGAAGCGGTCGAGCCCAGCGCTATGAGCGAGTCCATGTTCGGAGCACCGTGAAAAAGCGCCTTGAACCCCACGCGGAAGAACTTGAAGTTCACGAACGCCACGGGGAGCAGCAAGAGGAACTGTGTGAGCGCGAACGGGATGACGTTCGCCTCGCCGAGCAGAAACGCCGGCAACGGCCAACCGAACATGTGCCCCATGCTCAGGTAGAACAGCGGGACCGTGAACGCCGTCGACACGGCCAGGCGCATCCTCACGTGCGCAGCTTCGGCGGCTGCGTCGACAACGGGGCTCGCCTGGGCGGCGCGAGCCCGACTACCGCCCGAAGCTCCGCCTTGCTCGACGCGTGGAAAAGCGCCGTATCCGGCCTTTTCCACGGCGGCGCTCACTTCGGCGGCAGCGTCCGAAGCCGATGCACCGTCGGCGTAGGTCACGTCCATACTGTTTTTAAGCAGGTTGACCGACACGCCCTGCACGCCGTCCACCGTCCGGGCGGCTTTCTCCACCCGCGCCGAGCATGCCGCACAGGTCATGCCCGTCACGTCAAATGTTTGCTTCATCTTGCATTCCTTTCCGGCACATGCCGAAACGCCCGCCTTGCAACCCGACGCTCCGTGAACACAGGGCGCCGAAGCGCCGCGTGAGGGACTCGGCGGAAGCGGAGACAGAACCTATTGTCGCCCGAAACGTACGCTTTCGAGTTATTTTCCGTACGTTTCGGGCGACAACGACCCTGCGCGCCGGCCTTTCGCAGCGGATGTTCACGACAGCCGTTCGCGTCAGGCGTTCGCAGCGGCCCTGCGCGTCGGTCCTGCGCGCTAACGCGAGAACTTCTTCAGCAGCTGCATGACCTCGTCGATAACTTCCGTGTTGCCGCGCTCGATTTGCTCGACCACGCATGTTTCCAGGTGATTGCGCAGCATAATGGCCGAAACGCTGTGCACGGCGCTTTCCGCCGCCGCAAGCTGCGTGAGCACGTCACCGCAGTAACGGTTGTCGTCGATCATTGATTTCACGCCGTTGAGCTGGCCTATCACGCGATTGAGCCGCTTTTGCAAGTCATCCTGCAACTCAGCCGAGCGCGGCGTGTCCTTATGACGGCAGCAGCACGAACCGGCGGCGGGCGCGCTTGTTTCGCCGTTGCGCTTATCGGTTGCCATGACGGTCCTTTCTCGAAGGCGCATCCATTCTGCACATACCCCCAGGGGGCATGCGATTACGCGAAGTATATACCCGCACGGGGTATTGTCAAGCACTCTTATGGGAAATTTCGGAATACGTCGCACGGCAGTGCTGAATCGTACGCAAACGCCCCGGGCTCCCTATCCGCCAAGATGCCGGAGACCGGCGCTTACGATGAACTTCTCGAATCCTCAACGATGCGCGCCACCGTCGGAAGGCTCGTGATACAATGCTCGACCACCTTCGAAAGGAGCTGGACCCATGTCGACCGTGCAGTCCGTGCAAGACATCAAGAAAAGCCGCCCGAGCGCGCGCGTGGCCATCGTCTCCATGCTGCTCATTCCCTTGGTGGGCGTCGGATGCCTGCTGTTTCCCGATATCGCCGAAGAGGTGCTGCCCTATTTTCTCGGCGTGCCCATGGTCCTTTCGGGCGCGGGCAGCATCGTCACGGTGGCGCGCGAGCGAAACGTCGATGCCGCGCAGAGCAGCGTGGGGACCGCCATCGTGCTGTGCATTCTGGGAATGACGACCATCGTCCATGGCTCGAAGTCCACCATGTTCATCGGAATCATCTGGGGTTTGCTGGGCCTGTACAAAGCAGGCGGCGAGTTCGACCAGATCATAGCGTCCATCAAAGCGAAAGAACCCTACCTTCTGCCGCTCGGCCTATGCGTGTTCCAGCTGGTGCTGGCGGTGCTTTTGATCCTCAACCCCTTCGCCAATATCGAGCATCATCTGCTGTTGCTGGGACTCGAGCTCATCGTCTACCCCTTCAAGGTCCACCGCGAGCACGGCAAGTTCAAGCTGGAAGCCGAGGCGTAAAGCCAGCCATCGCCCGGAAAGCTTGACCCGCCAAGGAGCAGCCATGTGCCACCGATTCGCCACGCTCAAGCGCGCAGACATCATGAAAGCCGCCGAGTCCATCGCAGCGGAGCTTGCGCGGGAGCGCATCGACCTCAGCATGCTCGATGCGCTCGAAACGTATCGCCAGCACCTCTCCCGCCCCGTCGATGCAGCGGAAGCGTACCCCTCGTCCACCGTTGCGGTGATTGCGGCAACAGGTCGGGGCTCGCAGCTTGCCGTCGCCGATATGGTCTGGGGATTCGATGCTCCTTGGGCCTCGTCGGGCACCGTGTACAACGCGCGCATCGAATCGATCCTCGAAAGCCAAGATGGCATGTGGGCGGACGCCGCTGCCCGACGAAGGTGCATCGTCGCCGTGCGTGCGTTCTTCGAAACCCACCGAAGCGAAACCGCCCTCGACAAGACGACGGGGAAAAGCGCGAAGCGCCAGTACGCGTTCGAGCGCGCCGACGGGGAGCCGCTTTTCCTTGCGGCAGTTCACGAAAAAGGTCGCTTCGCCCTTGTGACCGCGAAGCCGTGCGCATGCGTGGCGGACGTGCACAACCGCATGCCGCTCGTGCTGAATACGCAGGAAGCGGCTCGATGGCTGGACGGACGATACGCCGACCTGGCCGATCGAAGCCAGGTGCCCCTGCGCGCAAAGCCCGAAGACTGAGCTTGCTCGAGCCGCTCCAACGCGCAGACGAAGCTCAGAACTCCGGCGAACCTCCCGACCAGACGCAAGGATCTCGCAAGCGGCCTCACTTTCCCCGCTCGGACAGGAAAAGCCCTGCCACCGTAAGAAGGACGCCCACCAGAACAGGCGGCGTCAACGGGTCCCCCAGTACGACCGCCGACGCCATGACGGTCAACGCCGGCACCAGGTAGATGTAGAGGCTCGTGCGCACCGGCCCCAATTCGCGCACCGCAACGTTCCAAGTCACGAAACATAAAGCGCTCGCCCCTAAGCCCAGAAACGCCAGGTTCGCCCAGGATTGCGGCAAAAGGAGCGCAGGCCAGTCGGGCGAAAAGCCCAACAGGGGCAGCGTCGGCACCATAAGCGCCAAGCCCCAGGCGAACGTCCGGCGCGTTGCCAACACGCTGTCGTATCCAAACGTCGAGATCTTCTTCGACACCAGGGAGTAAACCGCCCATGTAGCGGCGGCCGCAAGGGCAAGCGCCACGCCTACGACAACCTCCCCTAGCCCTGCCCTCGCTCCGGCATCCGCCGGAAGCGCCTCCGCGCCGCCGAAACTGACCAAGCACACGCCCGCCATGGCCACCAAGAAGCCGAAGAAGAAGGGCGCGTGCAACCGTTCCTTGAAAACCGCCGCCGAAAGCAAACCGGTGAACAGGGGTGCTGCCGCCACCACGACGCCGACGATCGATGCCGTGACGAATGTGAGCGCAATATTCTCCAACAGGTAATACAGCATGACGCCCGTAGCGCCGGCCGCGATAAACCAGCGCTCCTCGGCGAAACCGCGAACCGACAACCGTCGGGGCCTTAGGGCAACAAGCGCTAAAAAGCCCATGACGAAGCGGAAGAAAAGGATTTCCACAGGCGCGAAATGCTCCAGCAGCACCTTCGTCGAAACGAAGGTGACCGCCCATATAAGCACCGTGACGAGCGCAACCGCATGCCCGCGCGCAATGGGAGAACCGCCCGACCCGCCGGCAATTCCCAACCGTTTTCCTCTAGACGTCCCGTCACCGCGCGCGCCAGCCTTCATGCTTCACCTTTCGTCGCAGACGAACGATAGCACGAACCGGCGCCGCGCGCGGCAAGAACGTCGATCGCTACAGCAGCTCTCCGCGCACCGACACGGTTACGACCTCGAACGGCACGTCCTTGCCGCTGAGCTCCAGCGCCGCGCGCGCCGCATGCTCGATTCCGCCGCAGCACGGCACCTCCATGCGCGCAACGGTCACCGACGCGATGTCGTTGCCAGCGAATATGGCAGCCAGCTTCTCGGTGTAATCCACGGCGTCGAGCTTCGGACACCCGATAACCGTGGTACGGCCGCGCATGAACCTTCGATGGAAATCAGCGTAAGCGAAGGCCGTGCAATCCGCTGCCACCAGCACGTGAGCCCCCTCGAAATAGGGCGCGCGAACCGGCACGAGCTTGATCTCGACCGGCCATTGAGCCAGCTGCGAAGGGGGCGTCGAGGACGCATCGGCCTCAAGCGCGACGTCGGGCTGCTGCGACGCAGGCCGAACCGGAGCAGGCTCCTCGGCTGCGAAGAACCGAGAGAGCGACCCCGGGCATCCGCCCGACCGGCCGCCTGCGGATGCGGCGGACATCCGCGCTTTGACGGCCGCTTCATCGTACGGGGCCGCCTCGCGCTCGACGAACGTGATGGCGCCCGTAGGGCACGCCGGCAGACAGTCGCCCAGACCGTCGCAGTAATCGTCGCGCAACAGGCGGGCCTTCCCGTCCACAAGGCCGATGGCGCCCTCGTGGCAAGCGCTCACGCATATTCCGCAGCCATTGCAGGCCGCTTCGTCTATATGGATAACTCGTCTTATCATGGCAGCATCTTTCTCCTCATGCACAATCCGTCTAGCCTTCGCCGATCGTACCAGGATGCTATGCTCTATTCCGTTGTATTCACAACAAAAAGCGCACTGAACCGCCTCGTCCACGTTCTGCACACGTTCACGGCAGCGCAACGGACGTCAGAGGAGCGCGGCGGCGTCAACGCTTGGCAAGGGCGCGCTCAACCTGCGCGACGTACATGCAATGGTAGTCGTGCTGGGAATACCAACGCCCATCGTTCTCCTTCGCGATGAAGTTCTCGGGCGGCATGTCCGCAGCGTAGAGCTTGCGGCACACGAGCACCAGATCAGCCTCTTGAATGCCCGTCGTGCCATCTACGTAGTAGGGCGACAACCCGGCGCGTGCAAGCTTGTCGGCTTGATCGCGTCCCGACACCTTGCCGCAGTACGCAAGCGCCTTGCGATGCTCCTCGCCCAGAAACGACAGCGTGAAGCGGTCGTTGGCATCGACGAACTCTTTGGTGTAGCGCTGAGGACGCAGGTAGACGGTCGCCGCGTTCATCCCCCACAGCACGCCGAAACCGCCCCAACTTGCAGTCATCGTGTTGCACCCGCGCTCGTCACCTGCGGTCACGAGCATCCATTGGTCGCCGATCATGGTGAACGGGTTCATCTGCAGCTGAGCGACGTCGATCTCTTCGAATGCCATGCGAGCTCCTTCTCTCTTGTCCTTGGTCGCCGCCATGATACCGCATCTTGCGAGACGCTTGCAGCCCGCTCGCCGCTGCCGTTACCGGAAAAGAACGGACGAGTTTTGCAGATTGCTTCACGAACGCTTGACAGCCTCGCATGCGTCCGTATACTTATGAACAGTTGTTCACATGAAAAGAGGTTACCATGTCCACGGAAGAAGCTCCGCATCTTGCCAGCTCCCACGACGGAGGCTGCGCCTGCGGCAATGCCGAACATGCAATCGACGCCACGCTTGACTGCATGCCCGACGAGGAACTGCTCTACGACCTGGCCGACCTGTTCAAGGTATTCGGCGACACCACCCGCATCAAGATCCTGTACGCCCTCATGGGCCAGGAACTGTGCGTGGCGGACATCGCCGACGCGATCGGCGCCACGCACAGCGCGGTGTCGCATCAGCTGCGCACGCTCAAGCAGGCGCGGCTGGTGAAATTCCAGCGCGACGGCAAGAACGTCATCTACTCGCTTTCGGACGATCACGTGCACACGATGCTCGCCCAAGGCATGACCCATATCTGCGAATAAAGCCGAACCAAGAACGAAAGGACAGCGACATGCGCAAAGCGTTCAAACTCCAAGACCTCGAATGCGCGAACTGCGCCGCTAAAATGGAAAACGGAATCAAGGAAATCGACGGCGTGCAAAGCGCCACGATCAGCTTCATGACCTCCAAGCTGGTGATCGAAGCAGACGAAGGTCGCTTCGATGCCGTCCTTGCCGAAGCCCAGCGCATCTGCAGCAAGTACGAACCTGACTGCGTGATCGTGCGCTAGCCCCTCCAGACAACCCAGGTGCACCACGGCGCCGATCGACGCCGGGCATCGTGCGCCCCGAAACGCGAAAAGAAGGACCCTATGAACAAAAAGCAGAGACGGACAAGGAACCGCATCGTTGCAGCCATCGTGCTGTTCGTCCTCGTCTACGCTGCCATCGAAACGCTTCCGCTAGCCACCTGGCTCGGCAGCGAAACGAACGCCCTTTGGATCGAGTTCATCCTGTTCCTTGTCCCCTACCTCATCGCCGGCTACGACGTGCTGCTGCGCGCAGCCAAGAACATCGGGCGCGGGCAGGTGTTCGATGAGAACTTCCTCATGACGGTGGCGACCATTGGAGCGTTCGCGCTCGTGCTATTTCCCGACAGCGACCCGCACATGGCCGAAGGCGCGGCCGTTATGCTGTTCTACCAGGTGGGAGAACTGTTCCAAAGCTACGCGGTAGGAAAGAGCCGCAAGTCGATCGCCGACATGATGGACATCGCCCCCGATTACGCGAACATCGAACGCGACGGCTCGCTTGCGCAGGTGGACCCCTACGAAGTGAATGTCGGCGACGAGATCGTGATCAAGCCTGGCGAGCGCGTGCCGCTCGACGGCGTGGTGGTCGACGGCCGAAGCCAGCTTGACACCGCGGCGCTTACCGGAGAATCGGTGCCGCGCGAGGTGCAAAGCGGCGACGAGATCATTTCGGGATGCGTCAACCTATCGGGCAAGCTGGTCGTGCGCGTGAGCAAGCCGTTCGGCGAGTCCACCGTGTCGCGCATTCTGGAACTGGTGGAGAACGCGGCCGAGAAGAAAGCGCGCACCGAGAACTTCATCACCCGATTCGCGCGCTATTACACGCCCGCCGTGGTGATCATCGCGGCGCTCCTGGCTGTAGCTCCACCGCTTCTCACGGGCGCAAGCTGGTCGGACTGGGTGCAGCGCGGCCTGGTATTCCTGGTCGTGTCATGCCCGTGCGCGCTTGTCATATCGGTCCCGCTTTCGTTTTTCGGCGGCATCGGCGGGGCGTCGCGCCTGGGCATCTTGGTGAAGGGCAGCAACTACCTGGAGGCGCTCGCATCCGCGGAAACCGTCGTGTTCGACAAAACGGGAACGCTGACCGACGGATCGTTCAACGTCGTAGCCGTGCACCCGCAAGCCGACATCGACCCCGACCGCCTGCTGTCCATCGCAGCGCATGCCGAAGCGTACTCCGACCACCCCATTGCGCTTTCCGTCAAGAAGGCATACAGCGGGACTCTTGATCGGCAGCGCATCGCGGATACGGAAGAGCAAAGCGGTCACGGAGTGCGCGCGACCATCGACGAGCACGTGGTGTACGTTGGAAACGACAAGCTCATGAGCTCGTGCGGCGTAGACTTCCGCGAATGCGACTTGACGGGGACCATCCTGCACGTGTCGCTGGACGGAAGCTATATCGGCCACATCGTCATAGCCGACGTCGTCAAGCCCGACGCCGCCCAAGCTGTCGCCGATCTGCGCGCGGCTGGCGTACGCGAAACCGTCATGCTCACGGGCGATCGCGCCGACGTAGCCGCCGCCGTGGCCAGCAAGCTGGGAATCGACGAGTACCGAGCACAGCTGCTTCCCCAAGACAAGGTGGCCGAGGTGGAGAAGCTGCTCGACCGCACGCACGCGCACGGTCGAGGACGGGGCAAGCTGGCGTTCGTGGGCGACGGCATCAACGACGCGCCGGTGCTCACGCGCGCCGACATCGGCATCGCCATGGGAGCCATGGGATCCGACGCTGCCATCGAAGCCGCCGACGTGGTGCTCATGGACGACAAGCCGTCGAGCATCGCGCAAGCCATACGCCTTGCGCGCAAGACCATGAGGATCGTGCGGCAGAACATCGTGTTCGCCCTGGGCGTGAAGTTCCTTGTGCTGATCCTGGCTGCGATAGGCTTCGCCAACATGTGGCTGGCCGTATTCGCCGACGTAGGCGTGGCGGTTCTTGCCATCCTGAACGCCATGCGCGCCATGAACGTGGGAAGCATGAAGCGCTAGGCGCTTTCCCTATCGCGTTGATTCGAAAGGTTGCTCGCGCTTTGGCGCGGGCGACCTTTCTTGTACTATGGAACCTTGCGAAACCGAATACGAGAAGGACGACCCATGGCCTCCGACAACCCAAAGATGCGCGAGCATCCCAACGACCCGCTGCACGGCATCACGCTCAAGACAATGCTCGAAGAGCTGGTGGACGAGTACGGCTGGAACGAGCTTGCCCGACGCATCCACATCAACTGCTTCAGCAACAACCCGAACCTTAAAAGCTCGCTCAACTTCCTGCGCAAGACGCCTTGGGCGCGCAACAAGGTGGAGGAGCTGTACAAGGAATCGGGGCTCTGGAGGAAGGAGTAGGACGAGAGTCCTACTCCTTACCGGTAACGAAACGGATGCGGCTTTCATTCGAGATCACGAAGCCGCCTTCCCCAAGGTAGCATGAAGCCATGAACGCCCTCGAAGACAACGAGCCTCCCGCGAAGCGCAACCTTGCCCGGTGCGTCATAGTCGTTCTGCGCTGGGCGCTCGTGGCCGGATGGTTCGCCTTCTCCGCGCTCGTTCAGCCCGGCGCCGAAGATCCCGTGCGCGCCGTTTCCCAGTCTCTTGCCTCCGCAGGGCTCGCCTTCCTTTTGGTCAATGCTCTCTGGCAGCACATGCCGCTCAAGCGGGCATGCTTGGTTGGCGCGATTGCGGCATGCGGTTTGAACCTGCTGGCGCTTTCGCCGAGTTCTTGGCCCGCCATCGTCATCGGCTCTGTTGCCGGAGTGCTGGTGGGCTACCCCGTTATCCAGCGCATCGACCGTCTCATCGCATCACGCCGTTGAAGCCGGCGCGCGTCGGGCACCCTGCCCCGCTTGCGCGATCGGCTCAAGCGGAACGGACGCATCGGACGCGCAACCGGGAACGCGGCGCGAACTTCGCCAAGCAGCAAGATTCTGAACGAAGATTTCGTTTAGAATGAGCTTTTCAGCGCGCGCTGCGCCAAAGCGCCGTTTCTCGACGTCCGTTCGTCCGCTATAATCTCACCAGTGAAACCAAGGCTGCGGCTGTGCGCCCGGCTTACCGACGAGAAAAAGGAGACCGCATGGATCCCAACAAGCGTCCCGACGACATGGAGCGCATCACCACGCCCGAACTGGCAAAGGCGTTCATCGACGAGCAGGTGGAGGCCATTCAGGCGCAGGTCGGCGACCAGAAGGTGCTGCTGGCCCTGTCCGGCGGCGTGGATTCGTCGGTCGTGGCGGCGCTTTTGATCAAGGCTATCGGCAAGCAGCTCATCTGCGTGCACGTGAACCACGGCCTCATGCGCAAGGGCGAAAGCGAGCAGGTCGTCGACGTGTTCCAGAATCAGTTGGATGCGAACCTGGTGTACGTGGACGCGACCGATCGCTTCCTGTCGCTTCTCGACGGCGTGGAAGAACCCGAGGCCAAGCGCAAGATCATCGGCGCCGAGTTCATCCGCGTGTTCGAGGAAGAGGCACGCAAGGTGGGCGACGAGGTGAGCTTCCTGGCGCAGGGCACCATCTACCCCGATATCCTGGAGTCCGACGGCGTGAAGGCGCACCACAACGTGGGCGGCCTTCCCGACGATCTGCAGTTCGAGCTGTGCGAGCCCGTCAAGCTGCTGTACAAGGACGAAGTGCGCGTCATCGGCCGCGAGCTGGGACTGCCCGAAGGCATGGTCGAGCGCCAGCCGTTCCCCGGCCCCGGCTTGGGCGTGCGCTGCCTGGGCGCCATCACGCGCGATCGCCTGGAGGCGCTGCGCGAAGCCGACGCCATCCTGCGCGACGAGTTCGCAGCGGCTGGCCTGGAAGGCAAGGTGTGGCAGTACTTCGTAACGGTTCCCGATTTCCGCGCAACCGGCGTGCGCGACGGCGTGCGCGCCTTCGAGTGGCCGGCGATCATCCGCGCGGTCAACACGGTGGATGCCATGACCGCCGAGGTTCCGGAGCTGGATTGGTCGCTGCTCAAGAAGATCACCGCGCGGATTCTGGCCGAGGTCCCCGGCATCTGCCGCGTGTGCTACGACCTGACCCCGAAACCGATCGGGACGATTGAGTGGGAGTGATTTAGCCCAAAAATCACTCCTCCGCACTACCCTCCAAAACACATCATTTCCGCAGGTCAATAGTGGTGTATTAGCCCTTTTGGTACACCACAAGAAACCACAAGAAAACGCTCCTTCCGGGTTTTTTCTTCCACGAATTCTTCCATGGAAGAACCGGGGAGCGTTTTGCATGGGCGCACCTCGTGGCAAAGGGAACCCTAGTGGGTGCCAGGACAGGCGACCCGCAGACAGCAAGAACCCCGCCCATCATGCTGACGGGCGGGGTTCTTGCGCTACTTGTTCTCATGCAAATTACGGAAGCCGCATCTGCCTCCCGGAGCGGCTTCCGCAGGCTCCTTAAGACAGCATCTGGCTCCTACATGCGTCCCCATTGCTGAGCTCTCCCGCAATCACCCGACGTGCAAACCTGTCAACATCCACAATACCCGAACATTCCTTACCGAGCTCGAAGGAGACACAAACCTTTCTGATGAAGAAGCCGGGAACCTAGCTGAGCTCATTCAAACGCAACGCACACTTTATATCATTAATTGTCTTATAAATGATATTCTAACTTGTCGCGAGATACTTTGATACATTTCAAGCATGGTAAAATTCGTCAAAACTGACGCAGGCCACGCTGAAGGCTATCATCAGTTTGAGGAAATTTACTGGGGAGGTACCGCAGCATGGTTGATTTCAATGCTCTGATGAGCCGCGATACGACTTATATCACAACTAACCCGATAGATATTTTTGAAGAGCTTCCAAAATCGGGTCAAATCGACAACTTATACCATGTGCAAGCGGAAATACTGCAGAAGTGGTTTAACGACCTTCGCGACGAAAGAGATATTGTCGTTGAGTTGAATACTGGTGGAGGTAAAACACTAGTTGGCCTTCTTATGGCCCTTTCCACAATGAGGGAGACCGGAGAAGGTGTTCTCTATTTGGTGGAAAACAAACAGTTGGCGGATCAAGTCGTAGATCAGGCGGTCGATTTGGGTATTCCCGCCAGAGCGTATTGCGGTCGCATGTCCGTCGATGCAGATTTCGACAACGGCAATTCAATCCTCGTTAGCTCTTATCAAGTACTTTTTAACGGAAAGAGCGTTTTTGGCACTCGAGGTGCGTACGAAATCCAACAATTAGGTGGCATCGTGATAGACGACGCACACGCATCGCTCAATGCCATTAAAAAAGCCTTCTCACTTTCTATTCCAGCCGAGGGAGCGTCTCCTCTCTACAAAAAGATACTCGGTGAATTTAAAGAGGCTTTTAACGCCATGAACAGGTCGACAACTTATCAAGATTTTCAGGAGGGAGTAGGGAGCGGCGTAGTGGAAATCCCCATCCAGTATTGGACTGCCGCCATCGAGAGGGTGTCTTCTCTCATTCGACAAGAATGCCGCAAAAGAAGCGAGGATGACAGTGCATTTTCAAAAGACTTGATTTTTAAGTGGCCCTTAATTAAAGACAATTTAAGGTATTGTCAAGCGATTGCAAGTCGTACTCATATCACAATAGCCGCTCTTTACCCGATGCTCGAAATGACTCCCTGTTTCCAACGTGCACGCCGTCGTATTTACATGTCTGCAACGATAACGGACTACGGGGACATGGTTCGAGCTTATGACCTGCGAGGTCTGGAAGAGAGCAACATCATCGCCCCGAAAACAGTGGCCGGCGTGGGAAGACGAATGATTCTGAATCTGCCTACAGAAATTGCTCGCAGCAGTGAGTTTCTAAACTTTATTGAAAGTGAGATTAGCGCCAAACAGGGAATCGTATGTCTTACTTCTCGACAGAACATAAAGAGTGAATGGACCGGGATAAGCTTTTCCGAACCGATAGGGCATGAAGAAGTTAGCGAGGCCGTAGAAGCCCTTAAATCTAAGCGCATGTCCTCACCGGTGTCTTTTGCCAATCGATACAATGGAATAGATCTGCCCGGTGATGCTTGCCGAATACTTGTTTTACATGGCCTCCCGTCAGGCACAGATGACGTCGACGCGTTGATGTCGATTTATCTTTCCGAAAGCAATCTAATGGCACAAAGAGTGGCGCAGCGAATCGAGCAAGGTCTCGGAAGGGGCGTTAGAGGAGCTAGCGATCATTGCATAGTCCTCCTTGAAGGAGAAGACCTGATCGAGTGGATGAGACGAAAAAGAAACAGGAAGTTCATGTCGTCAGCGCTAACGGCGCAACTGGAGATTGGCGATGTAATTAGCGAAGGCCTGATCACTCCCCTCGACTACTGCGAGGCCATGAACCAGGACGTTAATTCTGATGAAAGCTGGAAGAAATTTCACGCAAGCAAGCTGGCCAAGCATGTATCTGAAGAGACCATAAACCGATTTGGCCCATCGTTTCAGGCGGCATGCGCCGAAAGAAGGGCGTTTGCACAATGGGTTGAGAACCACAATGGTGACGCCTGTCGCAAGCTCGAAGAGAAGGTAAATAGCTTTAACGGTGACCCTTCTTACCAAGGCTGGCTTCTTTATCTTGCGTCTCGTATTGCGCTTGACGGCAGTGACCCAGATAGCGCATCTACCCTGCTGCAAAGGGCGCATTCGTTAAATAATGCTATCCCCTATATCCCCTTTCATGCTAGCGATGAGATATCAAGCTGGGCTATTGACCGGGCAGATAAGATATGCACAGCAATTGCTGACAGCGGAAACGTTAGCGCAAATCAAAATTTTGACGCGGCGGTTGCCGATCTTTTGTTTTCCGCCAACAGCAAGGCCTTCGAAGAAGCGCTGATGCAGCTTGGTCTCTTCCTCGGATTTGAGTCTGCGAAAGCAGATGTCAACGGTGTTGGATCGGATGTCTACTGGTTGTCAAAAAAAGAAAACGCAGGCTTTGTATTGGAAGCAAAGAACGACAAAAAGGATGATACGCCGCTACGAAAAAAGGAGGCCGGACAACTAAGAACTGCGCATGATTGGTTGAAGCAAAAATACCCAGATATCGAGATACTTGCAGTATCCGTTCATCCAAATTCAAAAGCCGACCGCAACGCAAGCGCCAAGAATCTAAAAGTGCTTACTCCTGAAAATTTAGATCTTCTTAAAGAGGAAGCGCGGCTCCTGATCCATGACGCTGAAAGCCATCTGCCTATCGAAAGAGCACAGCGTGTTGCATACGAAATTGAGAAACGAAAACTAGGAGTTAGTGACCTTTCTAGCAAATTTTTCGTTTCATTTGAAAGCGACGAACACTAGGAGAGTCTCTTCGGTCTTCTCTAAAGACCGAAGAGACGTACGTTGCGAGGCGAACACTATTGCACAGGAATAGTACAAATCGGATAGCATAGAGAAGGTTGGCGCAGGTTAAACTGTACCTTTCGATCTAGCTCTTTCTACGTGGCGACCTTTCGGTGTCATCGAAAGGTTCCCGCTTCTACGAAATCAGTAGGCCCCAATTTGGAATAGCAAAATTGGGGCCTACATGTTGTTCATGCCGGGTTCGTCTTATGGGGCACGCAGAGCATCGCCACGTCGACCATGCCGTCCGAGAGGTGAAAGTCGATATGCCCGTTGCAGTTCCCGCCGGGATTGCTGAGCTCGTGCGGGCCGCACTCATCCGGCGCCGCGCCGATCCTCATGAGCTCCGACACCGCCGCCGCGAACTCGCCCCGCAAGCGGGGGTGCCGTCTCATGACGCAGGCGTAGTCCACTTTGAAGGCCGACTCGACCTTGATCTCGTACACAGGCTACTCCTCTTCGAGGAACGCCATGAGTCCGTCGACGTCGGCGAAGGCCGGGGCATCGTCGGAAATGAGGCCGAGCTCCTTCGCCTCCGCGGCGACCAGGGCGCGGCGGGTCTCCTCGTTCGGGATCCCGACCGCCGGGACGATCTCAAAGGGGATCCTGCGCTGGTTCACCAGCTGGCGCGTCGCCATGACGACGTAGGCGTTGTAGCTCAGCCCGACTGATCCGAGAATCTCGTTCGCCTGGGCCTTGAGGTTCTCGTCAATGCGAACCGTCGTCGGTTTCGTTGCGATGGTCATGCCGCGCCCCCTTTCCTTTTAGGGGCCATTACACCACCGATGCCAAGATGATGCCGAATGACATCTATACACCATACAAATTCGGCACTATTCGCATCTTTTGAACCTACAACCGAATAGGAGACTTCGTTTTGAAAGTCAAAATCAACCGCGAGATACGCGACTACGCCGAATTGGTCTTCTTCGGCATGAGCTTGTGCCAGTGCGCTTTCACTGCTGCTGCCTGCGTCGTCGCGTGCCACCTGCATCAAGCTGGTTCATGCGCATTGCTCGACCGGCTTTATGCGAGCATAGTGAAGATGAGCGCCTCCTCTTGGCTCAGGATGCTCTTGCATGTCCTTATTCTCGAGAATCCATACTAGAAGGTGCCTCGCGGGCAAGAAAGAAGAGGTCATTCCGAGCGCGACGGCTCGGCCCTTTGCGAAGGTGACCGCCCCGCGAACCGCATGCCGTACGGCAGGCATGTCGAAACAAGCGAATCTGCACCAGCGAGAGGCTCATGAAAAAGGGTTCGCATCATAGGCAGCCGGGCAACCATCGTCACCGAGAAGTAAGACCTTGCACTGCACCCGCATTGGACGGTGGGCGCGACAGCGTAGAGACGTTTCTGGAATATTGCGAGCCGCACGGCTTCCACTCCCCAGAATCCGACGGCTACGGATGGGCTCACCTCACACAGATCGTATGCAACTTCTTCAGGACAGACGGGCTTTCCTACGACATCCACGAGTTTTCGCCAGACTGCGAGTCTCAATGAGACAACGACGACTATATCATCCGCAATTAGAAGATTATTGACCACCGCTACCCCTACGAAGGCTTCATCGAGCAGGAAGAATGCGACTGAAGGACATGCTCCTCGCCATAGACAAGACTCAGCCGGAATCTCAGTAGCTCGGCGCGTACCTCAATGCCCAAGCAGCCCCCGTGTCCAAGGTGCATATCGGCGACATGACCCACCTCGGAACCATTGGCGGCCCCGAGCCTTTCGGGGTCGCAGGCTTCGCCCCGTGTCCGAAATATTGCGGCAACGGCGACGCAAGGCCCTACGTGGAGCAGGATAGCCGTCGCAGCCGTCACCCTCTTCACCGATGTTGCAATCTTGATGCCGGCGATCGGGTTCACCTCGGTCGCGTTGATCGCGGGGGCGCTTTGCTGCGTTGCTACGACAACCTCCTATGCGGCGTCCGTCACAAACGCGGCGTTCGGAACCAGGACTCGCTAGTCATCTTGAAAGGAAAGGCTCTCGGAAAGGATGCCCGGCGCTTTCGGGCATCCTTTCCGTTTACGGATCGCTCAAGACGAGCTACAGGGAAGCTGATGCATCGAGAACTTTGCAGGTACGCCATTCCGCCCCGGAAGCAACAAGCTTCTCCAGGCAAAGGCCGTCCCGTCCGAATCAGTGCCCCCGCCTCTTCTTCTTGAACTTCTCCTGACGCTGCTGAAAGCGGATGCGTCGCGACTCCTCGCGCTTCTGTTTTCGTAGGGCCGCGCACTCCTGCTTGCGCGACTCGCGCTGCTCCGCGAGCGCCTGCTGCGCCTTCGTGCTCGTGACAGCCCGACCGAGGGCTTTAGACACCTCCCGCTGCCGGCGCTTCGGGTTCTCGGCAAGCCTCGGAACGGCCGCCTCCGCGTCGCCGCAAAACGACAGGCTTCCCCACCGCGCCACCACGAATCGCAGGACCTCCTCATCCGACGGCTCCGCCCCGAATACGATGCGAGCGGCTTGGAACCTGTCGTCCTCAATCCGTTCGACGATCCCCACCCAAAACCGGCCGTCATGATAGAGGGTCAGGGTGGACGACACGCTGATCTGCATGGTTGTTCCTCCTTTATGTGCCGAAACCATGCAGAGAAGGGACAACCAAGGAGGCAGGTTACTGATACGGCCTATCCGCCGCACGCCCACGACTACCCGACGGGGACTGTGTTTTCATCTCTGATTATCGTCAGCATAATCCAATGGGCATCTCCATGCAAGACGCTGCGCACTGGCTGTATTCGCGAGCGGAAATGATGAGAAGCGACCACCCACCACGCCCCTATTCCCCAAGACTCACGATCGCATCGCCAGCCAAGCGGGCAAGCAGGCTATCATGAGTGATGACGACCACCGTCTTGCCGGACCGCGCCAGCTTCTTGCACCACAGGGAAACCTCAGCCACACCGCGCCCGTCAAGCCCGCTTGTCGGCTCGTCGAGCACGACGAGCTCCGCGTCGGAGCAATACGCCGCTGCAAGGGTAACGCGCTGCTTTTGGCCTCCCGAAAGACTCGCTGGATGACGATTCGCCACATCGATCAGGTCGAACGTATCAAGCGCCTCCCACGCGCGCGCCTTCAAATCGTCGTCGACTTTGCGGCCGAGCACTACTTCGTCAGCCACGCTTCCCGCATACAATTGATAGTCGGCATCTTGCATGACGAAGTAGCTCATCCGCCTCCTTTGTCGACGAGACAGCGGCTTTCCGCCGCGCACCACGCATCCCCGCTGCTGCTTTGCGGCGCCGCACAGCACTTTTGCCAGCGTCGTTTTCCCCGCGCCGTTCCCTCCTTCGACAACCGTGACCTTGCCGCTTTCGAACACGGCATTCACGCATGCGATACCGCGCTTGGTAGATGGATACAAATACGAAACATCTTCGACGATCCAATCCTCGCCCGCACGCTCGCTTGCTTTCGCAGAAGACCTGCGCGCCGCTTTTTCCTGCCCATAGAAAGTTCCAGCAACCATGGATGGATGCCTGAGGCCAAACCGAGCAGCTTCATCTACCGAAAGAGCAGCGAAAGTCCGTGTATCCCATCGAGCCGCTATCCTGCCATCTTTCAGGCAAATAAACTCGTCAGCTATGGGCGACATGCGATGCAGACGATGCTCTGAAATCACGATGGCAACACCCGCCTGCTTCAAACGAATCAAGATACACTCGAGGTCGTTCGTCCCCTGCGCATCAAGGTTCGACGTCGGCTCGTCCAAAATCAGCACCCTGGGATTGCACGCTATGGCAGCCGCAAGGGCGACGCGCTGCTTTTGACCGCTCGACAACTCGGACAACCGCTCTCCAAGAAGCGCGTCGATACCGCACCATGCAGCGGCGCGGTTGATCCTGCTGATGGTTTCGTCCGGGTCGACACCCAGGTTTTCGGACGAGAAGGCGATCTCGTCCCCAACCAACCCCATGAAAAACTGGCTCCGCGGGTCCTGCAGCACAACGCCCATGCCCGAAGCCCTATCGTAGGGAGTCACTTTTCGGACGTCGGTTCCGCAAACGCAAACCACCCCTTCAAGGCATCCTGGGAAAAACGCACCCGCAAGCCCGTCGATCATGCGCAAGACAGTCGATTTCCCATCCCCCGAGCGCCCGCATAAAACCGTGCAGGCGCCCGGCCTGATCTCAAACGAAATATCGTCCACAAAACTTCCCGCTACATCTTGCCGCGCATCGCACGCTGCCCCGTCGGCAGCCTCAGACCGATCGACGTAGCGAAACGATGCGCTCTCCAGCAACACCGAAGCCGTCCGCCGGCATGGCATCCCGCTCATACGTAAAACCCCATTCCGTACAAGAGGGCGCATGCACATGCGAAGACCGCAACAGCAATGGCATCGCGCGCGGCGAACCCCACGTGGTAAATCGACGAGCGCCCTGCTTGCACGTCAATCCCCCTCAATTCAGACGACGCGGCAAGCTCGGAAGACAGGCGCAAGCAGCGCATCACAAGCGGCGTGTACAAACACTCGTACACAAGCCCCAGATGAGAAAACACATCGACAACCCGAGGGAACACACCCCGCATGCGCAGGCCGCGAACTATGGACGAGAATTCGAACGGAAGGATCGAAGCGAATCGAAACACCATGCATACGCCGATCAACGCGCGGTTCGGCATGCGCCACCTGCGCAAGGCGCACATGATAGCCGACGGCGAGAGGGTGAAAAGCGCGCTTCCCGCCGACATCGGCGGCATCATGTGCATGAGGCTTACGAACAGCACGCCGTAAAGTCCGGGCAGCGGAACGAAGCTGAGCCCGCAGATCACCGCGAAGCTTACGCACATCCTCGCAGCCAGCCTCGCCCTGCCGTTCGCCGCAAGGTAGGCCGCGCAGAGAATCTGGAGACCGACGAGTTCGGGCAGCCCCACAATAGCCAAAGCCGCCATGCCCGCAGCCAGGATGACAAGCAGATGCGTGCGGGGATCCAGCCCAAGAACGCCCTCCTTCATATCGGCATGCAAGAAAGCCGCCTTGTGCGCAGACCCATTTCCAGCCGCAACAGGCTCGATACGCTGCCGCACTGCGGAAGGAGGAGAAAACGGCTCCGTACAGTTTTCCAATGGCGTCTCCATAGCGAAACCCTTACGCGATCTTCGCTTTGCGGACATGCTTTTTCAAGAACTTGCCGCCAATGAAACCGCCCGCAAACGTACCGACAGCGAACATGGCCAGCATAAGAAGAATCCATGGCAGCTCGGTATATTGAGCCACCATCGCAGCGATGTCGGAGGCGCTGTAGTACGCGCCCAACTGCTGCATGTAAGTTTCTTTAAACAGCAGATACGGAACTATTCCGTAGAAGGCGAATGCAACCCAGTACACGTAGTAGCCCAGCACAACGCGTTTCACCTTATGATACGAATCCTTCCCCCACATAAGCAATTCGCCCACGATCGCGCCGACGATAGCCACGGGAATGCAATACAAGCCGCCCATGATAGCGTAGAAAATGCCGAAGACGATGATCGAGGCGCTCAACACTCCGCGTTTTCCTATACGATCGGCCATAACCAGGTAAAAAGGTGTTGCGAGCAGCGGAAACAGCCATGACCCAACGAAGAAAGTATTCTGAGGCGATAGCAGCATGTCCTCCACCATCTTCGCCGCCATAGTAACAACAACAATGATGATGTTGAAAACGACAAAGGTTAAAACGTCATGGGTAGTCCAGCCCCCGCCTCGTTTCGAGGACTGAGAAGACGAGGCGTCTTCCCCTCGATCGTATACCGCTTGCGACATAACGAGCGCTCCTTTCAAGCCAACGGCTTATCAATCGGTTATGGTTAGCTTTAGCTAACTTTTGCTACAATAGTCGATGAGTTCATAAGGAAACGCGGCTCAAGCAACAACCGGCCGATTTCGGCATTAAGGCGACCAGATAAGGCTGCGTCGTTTCGACGCCTTTGCCCGTGCGCGAAGGAGCGGGAGCCTTGCGTTCTTTCGGCTGTTTGATTTTTTCGCAATGACGACAGAGGGCACCGGCAATCGAAGGAAAGGGAACGCGAGCATGCTCGATATAAAAAGCGACCTGTACGACAAGGCGTTTCAGCAATGGAACATGACGCCGGTCGCGTCGGAGCGCTCCTATGCGCAAGCCGGATGCTCGTACCGGATGGACAACGAAGAAGGCTCGGGCGAATACTGGGTCTATTCTCGAGACAACTTCTTCGCCGTCAGTGCTTTTCGAATCGAGTTCAAAAGCCAAGGCATCATGCGCTTTCGCCATACCGAGCACCTTTCAGTTAGCTACTACGACAAAGCCGGCTTGATCGCAAAAGCCCGCACTGCCACGCCGAGGCCCGGAACGGTCTCCACCTACATCGCGAGCGAAGGAAACGAGTACGTGGCGCGCTTTCTTCCTGGCTCGACCGTGCAGGCCACGTCGATCACCGTATCGCCGGACTATTACAGAACCTACCTGCATGAACGGTTCGGCAATATACCCGACATGCGCAAGGCTTTCCTGCTCGTCGACGGAAGACCGGACTGCCCGGAGCTCATCGCCCTCTTCAAGCAGATCAAACGCTATCGAGGCGCCGGCATGGCAGCTGACTTGTTTTACGAAGGGGCCGTAGCCGAAGCGCTGGCGCTCATCATCAAACGAGCAAGCGAGATCGAAGAAGAGGATGCCGGACGAGAAGGCGCTTTGCCGCCGCTCGACGACCGGAGATCGCTTGACAACGTCGGTAGCTTCATTAGAAACAACCTGAGCGCGAACCTTACCTGCAACGTTCTGGCCCATCGCGCATGCATGGGCCAAACGAAGTTCAAGGCAACGTTCAAAAGCTACTTCGGAGCGTCCCCCAACGCTTTCGTTACCGAAGCGCGCATGGAAGAAGCTGCCGAACTCTTACGGACCACCAACATGCCCGTAGCCGATATTGCCGCAAAGGTCGGTTACAGAAAGCCGGCGGCGTTCACCGAGGCGTTCAGGCGCCATACCGGCATAGCCCCAAGCGCCATGCGCGGCAAGCGAATGCGCTAGCGCAGGGTTCATGCGGCCCTTCGCCGTCCCGTCTGCCGTTTTCCACCCGACCGCCCAGATTGGCCCGTCGGTTTGACAAAGAGCATCGCGAGCGGTAGCATCCAAAGTTAGATATAGCTAATTTCTAATTGAAACACGGCTCGAAGGCCGCGCGAAGCACAAGTCGCAAGCACCCCCCTTCCCCGCCTAACCAGGAGCTGCTTTATGTCGAACAGCGAACCGAACAAGAAGTTCTGGGACAAGGTCGCGCCTCTGTACGCGCCCCTTGTCGAAAGGCGCAACGGGCCTTACCCTCAGCTGTGCCGAGAATTGAGAAACTGGCTGGAAAGGGACATCGACGTGCTTGAACTGGCCTGTGGAACCGGGCAGCTGACCTTCGCGCTTGCAGGGAGAGTCCGCTCTTGGGAGGCTACCGATTTCTCTGAGGCCATGATCGAAAAGGCTCGCACGCGATCGCCTGAAAGCCGCGTCTCTTTCTCCGTGCAAGACGCCACGAGCCTTCCTTATCGCGAAGCGTCCTTCGGCGCCGTGGTCGTCGCCAATGCGCTGCACGTCATGCCCGCACCCGAACTCGCACTGCACGAGGCGCATCGCGTTCTGAAACCGGGCGGTTTCCTGCTGGCCCCGACGTTCGTCCACGACCGGGTAGCATCCCCTGCAAGGCTGCGATTGATGGAGGCGGTCGGCTTCAAGACGTTCCACGAATGGACGTCCGAAGAACTGGCTTCCTTCGTCCAAAACTGCGGCTTCCATGTGATCAGCGCCAATCTGGTCGAAGGCGGTCCTGTCCCCGAATGCGTCTTGATAGGAATGAAATCCTAGGCGCCCGGCGCGTCAACCACGCCCGAATGCACGATTCTGTTCCCAATGTTGCGCTCGGGCGCATATTGAAACCCGTTCGTCGGCAATGAGCATCCGCGACCAGGTGAAACGCACAGTCGCACCGAAGATCGTCGCTCTGCATGCCCTTCGAGCGCAACATTGCAGTAAGAATCGTGCAGCAAGCAAGTCGTCTGCCTCCGACGCCGCCCGCAGCCCCTTAAACGCTCGCGCGGACGACAGACGTTTGGAACCTGCGGTTGACCAGCTCGGGGACAACCTCGAAGCCGCTCGGCGCCACACCATCGCCTGGGGCGAACACGCACGTCGAGAAACCCGCCTCCCGGACGGCGCGCTCGAACGTGCGCTTGCTGCGTGCTGCACCGAACACGTTGCCGCGCGCAGCAAGCCGGCTCATCGGATCTTTCGACAAAGGAGACTCGGCGAACACGCCCGCGTGGTACAGAAATCCCCCCGATACGAGCACGCGCGCGATCTCGCGCAGCGCAGACGGCAGATCGCGCACCAGGTTGAGCGCGCTGTTCACGACCACCACGTCGAACGTCGCATCCTTGACGCCGGCGGCCCGCAGATCCTCGGGACACCCCTGCGCGAACGCAAGGGTTCGTCTCCAATCGTCACCTTGAGGATGGTTGCGAGCCGCTTGCTCTCGTGCGTGTTCAATGCGATCCTCGTCGGGATCGATTCCCAAAACGAACCCGTCCGGCCCTACCAGATCGGCAATTTTGTAAGCGCCCTTGCCGCTGCGGCACAAAAGATCCAGCACGCGCTTGCCCGAAAGACCATCGGGAAGCGACATCTCGCAGCGGGAGCTGTACCCTTGGCGCGGCAGGGCCGCATAGTAGCCCTCCCCGGAAAGCTGCTCCTCCGAACGCCCGCGGGTTTCCACCCCCAACGAATCAAGCAAGCCGACAAGCTCGTCTATGGTTTTGGGATTTTCCAACATGCTCGCTCCTGAATCCAGAAGGTCGCGCCCGACAAGGGCGGCACCCTCCCTCGTCGGCAGCCGTCATGGAACTCCCTCGACTATACCACCGTGCCCAACCCAAATGCAGGGTTGTTTTTTAACCGGATACCGCCTAGTGCCGAATGCCGATGCAGCACGGCGCCTCGCTAGTCCAGCGAACTCGTCTCCAGAAGCGACTTACCCTTGGTCTCGGGCGCCATGAGCACCGACAGCACCAATCCCAGGATCACGAGCCCCGCCGCAACAAGCATGGTGGGTCCTATGCCGTATGCAGCCAAGAACAGCGGCGTACCGTACGTGGCGATGATGGTGCCGATACGCGAGATACCGATAGCCACGCCCACCGCCGACGCGCGCACTTCGGTCGGGAACAGCTCGTTGGGATAGAGCCACTGCAAAATGCCCGGCCCGCCGCTGAAGAATGCGTACAAACCGAACGCCACGATGATCACGTACACGGGAGCATCGGGGAACAGGCCCAGGATAACCAAGCCCACGGCCATAAGCGCCAGCGAACGAATGAGCAGCGGGCGGCGACCCATCGAGTTCAGCCAGAACATCGCCGGAATAGACCCGATCAAGAAGAACAAGCTGACCACGCTCTCGCCCAAGATGGCCTCGTGCCCCTCGCCCAGGCCGAACGCCGTCATGATCTCGGGACCGAACGTGTAGATGGCGTACATAGGCACCACCTGACACAGCGTCAAGATGCCCAGAAACACGATGCGCTTGGCATAGCCGCCCGCGAACACCTTGCGCAGGCTGGTCTTCTCGCCCGGCTCCTCAAGCTCAAGCTCCACGCCCTCGCCGAAGACGCGACGCATGACCTCGTCGGCCTCGGCGGTGCGCCCTTTCTGCGCCAGCCACATGGGCGATTCGGGAATGTCGTGACGGCCGATCAGCAAAATGATGCAGGGAACCACCGCCGACCCGAGCATCCACTGCCATCCGTTGGGAACGCTGTACAGGAAGTAGCCCACGAACGCCGCAACGGTAGCGCCCAGATACCACGCAGCCGACACCATGCCCATCGAAATGGATCGATGCTGCTTGGGGGTGAACTCGGCAATGAGCGACGTGGCAATAGGATAGTCCGCGCCCACGAACACGCCGATGAAAAAGCGCGCCAAAACCAGCTGGAACGGGTCGGCGCAGAACACGCTCAAGATAGAGAACAGGCCGATAGCCACGATGTCGACGATGAACATCTTCTTGCGCCCGATGCGGTCGGTCAGGTAACCGCCGAGAATCGTGCCCACGAAGATGCCCAGCAGAACCGACGCGCCGATAGCGGCGCTCCAGGCGCCCGTCAGGTTGAACAGCGGCGTGATCTGCGTAAGCGCCACGCCGATCAGAGAAAGCACGTACCCGTCCAAAAACGAGCCGCCGCTCGAGAAAAACGTGATCTTGCGCAGAAACGGGGTCATGGCAACGTCGTCCATGGTCTTCTTGGCGGACTTCTTCACCTTGCCCACCATGCCCTCGCCAATCTGCTTGGCACCGTCCATCGCCTCGCCCATTGTCGGGCTCGTCACCTGCGTGATCTGCTTCACATCATCCATGCTCTCGTCTCCTCACATGCTAAAACCAGCTCCGCCCGCGTCAATCGCAGGAGGCGATCCTTGGGCTGAGGGTGCCTGAAATATCCTTGGAGCGAAGCGACGGTCTTTCAGGCACCCTCAGCCCAAGGATCGACCCCGCCCGGTTGAACCTGCTACTCCCAGGTGCAAATACCGAAGTTCAAATGCGGCTTCGCGCCCGTCTCGTCCACGTCCGCATCCACCAACTGGAAGCGAATCTCCTTCTCCCCCACCTTCCACATGCGAGTTTGAAGCGCGGTGCCCGGAAGCACCGGCGAAGTGATCCTCGTCTTGAATCGCTTCATGCGCTCAGGCTCGCCCGGGAAAAACGAGCTGATGATGTGGCGCATGGAGAAGCCGCCCAAACTCACGCCGTGCGCGATCGGACGCGCAAGGCCGGTCTGCTCGGTATAGGCGAAGTCGATGTGCTGCTGATGCCAATCGCCCATAAGACGATAGATGAGCGGCATGTTGAGCGGCATCGTCTCCTCGACCACCGCATCGGGCGCACGATCAGGCATCTCGACGATGTCCTTCGGCGGCTTGGGCCCGCCCCATCCACCGTCGTAGATGCACACGTCCCATGTCTCGGTTTCGCACAACAGCGTCCCGTCGGAGGCGAAGGAACGCCCCGTCTGCTTCGACAGGCACCCGCGGCCCTCGCCGCGGTCGTACAGCGCGTCTTGCGTCACGAACGTCTCGATGCGGTCGCCCATCGGGAAGGGAGCATGCAGCTTGATCTCAAACCCGTAATGCAGCGAGCCATCGTAGTTGTAACCGTAGTCAAGCGTGCGCGTCATTTCCTCGTGCACCGTCAACGGCACGCCGAAAATGGGGAGCACCTTGAGCTGCGGGTTTTCCGCGTCATGTTCGTTCACGTACTCAAGATCGGTCTTGCCGTCGAATCCCGCGTTGCAGCCGAGCGCGCAAATCTCCAGATCCTTGAACGTGTACTCCCGCACGAACGGCCCGAACTCCTTGCCCACGATTTCAGTGCTAATAGCCATGACGCCTCTCCTTATCTCCCAACCAGAAAAACAGCACCCATTCACCAGGTTCTCAAGTACGCCCCGTCCACCGACCCCTTTCCCCGCTCTCGTCGAAAGTCGAGCACGTTCAAGAGACTTCGCAGCGACGGGCGGCCCGGGCGGTATCCACCAAGCGAGTTCCGCAGCGAAGCGAGGACTGTTCGAGCGACTGGATGCCGCCCGGGCCGCCCGTCGCCGACAACAGGTTACTTCAGCAACTTCTTCTCGATCTTCATAGAGCACGTGCGCGGAAAGTCGTCGACGATCTGAACGAACGAGGGAACCTTGAACCCCGCCATGTGCTCCTCGCAAAACGCCAGCACCTCCCCTTCGGTGATCTCGACGCCCGCGCGCGGCTTCACGAAGGCTTTGACGGCCTGGTCGCGAATAGGGTCGGGCACGCCGATCACCGCGGCCTCGTCGACGGCGGGATGCTGCATGAGCACGCTTTCAAGCTCGCTGGCCGATATGTTCTCGCCCGCTCGCTTGATCATGTTGGCCTTGCGGTCGACGAAGAAGAACCAGCCGTCCTCGTCCATGTAGCCCTTGTCGCCCGTGCGCAGCCATCCATCCTGGGTGAACGTACGCGCCGTAGCCTCGGGGTCGTTGTAGTACTCCTTCATGATGGTGCGCCCGCGCGTGCCCTTGACCTGGATCTCCCCCAGTTCGCCCGCAGCGGCTTGCGCGCCGTCGTCGCCTGCGATGCGAACCTCGTACCCCAAGCCCGGGCGTCCGACGCTCGGCCAACGACGCGGACCGGTCGGAGGGTCGGTAAGCACCCAGCTGATCGACTCGGTGGAACCGTACGTGTTCATGATGCGCACGCCGTAGCGCTCCTCGAACGTGCGCTTCTCCTCGTCGGAAACGGCCAGGAAGTACAGCATCTCGCGCAAGCAATGATCCTTTTCGTTCGGATCGACCGGTTGCAGCAGCAGGGTGCGCAGCATCATGGCCACGCATTGCACAACCGTGGCCCGATAGTCGCGGATCTGCTTCCAGAAGCGGCTCGCGCTGTACTTCTCCACCACGATGAGCGTGGCGCCTGCCGTGAGCACCGGGGTGAGCGCCGCCAGTTGGAAGTTGGAATGGCAGGCAGGCATGGTCGAAAGCATGCGGTCGTCGCGTGTAAGCGACACTTCCCAATCGCCATACAAGCCGCTGAACAGCATGTTCGCATGCGTAAGCACAACGCCCTTCGGACACGACGTCGTGCCCGACGTAAAGATGATCTCAACCGGGTCGTTCGAGGCAAGGGGGCGTTCCTCGCGCAGCACGGTCGGCTCGCACGCGCGCGCCTTGTCGAAACAGCGCACCGGAACGGAAGAGGGCAAACCTGCTTCTGCATCTGCCGAACCGCGCGCAACGAACACGCCTTTGGCAAGATAGCCCTGCTCGTCAGCCAAACCGTCGTACAGGCCGACGAAATCCGCCTCCACCACTGCGCACGACGCGCCGGTACGCTCGAGCACGAACGCCGCCTCTTCGGCCAGGTACTGCTCGTTCATCGGCACCATGACGGCACCGATCTTCGCCAAGCCGAACAGGCACATCATGAACTCGGGGCAGGTGTGCATCTGCACGGCCACCCGCTCGCCCGCCTCGATGCCCAACGTGAGGAACAGGTTGGCGGTTCGGTTGATTTCCTGGTCGAACGCGCTGTAGGAAAACTCGCACGTCGCGCCCTCGCGATCCTGGAAGATGAGGAACGTGCGGTCACCGCACGAGTCGACGAGTCCCGTCCAAAGGCTTCGCAGCGTTTCGTTTCCTACGATGTCGGTCACCCGTCTCACCCTTCTCGTCCTTCGACCCCTCGTTCAATTCCCTACCCGCACGATGCCGCCGTTCGACCGCGCTTCGCTTTCGGAAGGCGGCATCGTGCGGGTGCGCGGAACGTTCGGGCCGCGCACCCGCATCCGGTTTCACCGGACGGCGGTCCCTTGAAAACGGAACCGCGCTACGGGCGGCGTGCCTATCGCAAGCCGCCCGCCAAACGCATGGACCTTATTCGCTGATCTTCACGACGCCGGCCTCGGCCAGCTCGTTGATCTGCTCGGGCGTGTAGCCCAGCTTCGTCATGATGTCCACGGTGTCGCCACCCTGATGCGGCATCGGACGCCAGATCTGACCCGGGTTGTTCTTGAACTTGGGGAACACGCCCAAGCCGTGGAACGTCTCGCCGTCGACGGTCTCCCAGTCAACCCACGTGTTGCGCAGCTTCAGGTGCTCTTCCTTCACGAGATCTTCCATGTCGTTGACCACCTGGGCAGCGATGCGGTGCGCAGCGAAATCCTCTTCGATGTCGTACTTGGAGTTCGCCAGGCAGTACTCCTCGAACGCCTTCTGGATCTCGTCGGCATGCGGGTTGGACAGCCACAGGCCCGACGTGTCCTCGGGAATGTCCTCGGTGCCCCACAGATGGCCCAGGCCGATGGTCTCCAGGAAGTACTTGTTCTGGTCGACGCCGTACAGGCACACGCCCAGGAAGCCGTCCTTGCACTTGAACTCGCCGATGCCGCACAGGTTCTGGTTGCGCGCGCCAGGGCGGGGCCACTTGATGCCCTCGTTCAAGTAGTCCACCAGGTAGTACTGGCCGATGGCAAGCAGCGTCTCGTACATGGCCAAGTCGATGCTCTCGCCCTTGCCGGACTTCTCGGCCTTGTAGAGGGCCGCCAGCGCCGAGCTTGCGATCATGAGCGTGTTGAAGTAGTCACCGGCGTACGGTCCGGGCAGCATCGGCTGCTCCTCCGTGCCGTTCTGCATGATGATGCCGGAGTAAGCCATCACCGTCAGGTCGTACGCAGCGCGCTTGACCATCTTCGGGTCGCCTTCCTGGCCGAAGCCGGAAACATGCACGATGACCATCTTCGGATTGAGCTCCCACAGCACGTCGTCGGTGATGCCCTTGCGCGCCCACGTGCCGCCCTTCGATGCCTCCATGAAGATGTCAGCATCCTTCACAAGGTCGAAGAACACCTTCTTGCCCTCTTCGGAGAAGTAGTTCAAAGCCACGGAACGCTGGTTGCGGCGCTCGGCCTGCTTCACGTACGCGGTATCGCGGATGGTGTCGCCCGCGCCGGTGTTCTCGAGCCAGATGACGTCGGCACCCCAGTCGGCCATGAGGTCGGCTGCTTTCGGGCAGGCCAACTCGACTGCTGCGTAGACGACCTTGACGCCGTCGAGGGGGCCGTAGGACGGCTTGTCGGTAGGAATTGCCATGTTGTTCCTCCTTGTTCGCATGGGTTTCAGGATGCGGGGGCGCTATCCGCGCCCCCGTGGACGAGCGGCAGGTTACTTCTGCTTGTACTTGATGGAAGCGCCCTTGGAGGTGGCCAGGATCATCATCTCGTCGGTGCCGCCGGAAACGCGGTCGACGCGCAGGTCGCGCCAGATGCGGTTGATGCGATGCTCGCTGGCCACGGCGATGCCGCCCATGATCTGCATGGCGTCGTCGGTCACCTCGAAAGAGGCGTTGGCGCAGTAGTACTTGCACATGGCGGCCGCTGCGGCGTTGAAGTTGCCGTCGTTGTTGTCGGCGTTCCAAGCAGCCTCGTACAGCATGTTCTTCATGTTGGTCAGCTTGATGCACATCTCGGTGATCTTGAGCTGGTTGAGCTGGAAGCGGCTGATGGGCTTGCCGAAGGCGATACGGGAGTTCGCATGCGCCATGGCGTCCTCGAACGCGCAGATAGCGGTGCCGTAGTCGCACGCGCCCACGAGCCAGCGCTCGAAGTTGAAGTCGGACACGCCGCGCATGAAGCCGTTGCCCTCTTTGCCGAAGATGTCCTTTTCCTCAAGTTCCACGTTGTCCAGGTAGACTTCGCAGCAGCTGTCCATGCGCAGGCCCAGCTTGGTCAGCGGGGACAGCTTCACGCCCGGCTTGGACATGTCGACGAAGAACTCGGTGAACACGGACTCGTCGTCAGCGTTCTTGGCCATGATGACCAGGTACTTCACGCCAGCGGAGGAGGTGATGAACGTCTTGGTGCCGTTCAGGTAGATCTTGCCGTTCTCGCGCTTGTACGTGGTGGCCAGCGCGCCCACGTCGGAGCCGGCACCCGGCTCGGTGCATGCGGAGTTCCAGATCTGCTCGCCGGAACCCAGCGTGGACATGACGGCTTCGATCTGCTCTTCGGTGCCCTCGCGGATGATGGTCTCGAAACCGGGCAGCTGATACAGCACGTAGGTGGGAGCGCCGTACTTGCCCAGGATCTCGTACACGGCCATCAGCGTCACGCACGGCTGCTCAAGGCCCAGACCGCCATGGCTCTCGGGAAGCATGATCTGGTCGAAGCCCAGCTCGCACAGGCCCTTCACCCAGCGAAGCGGGTACTCGTGCGCTTCGTCGCACTCGTGGAAGTAGGTCTCCCAGTTCTCGCTTTCCATGTACTCGCGGTAGCTATCGACGATCAGCTCCTGCTCGTCCGTCAACTTGAAATCCATGACGATCCTCCTTTTTGTATGCGTTCAGCGGGATCCTCCCGCTTTGAAACCTGAATGATGTATCTCTCGCCTACAGGCCCATCTGCTGGCGATAGAAGGTCGCACCGTGCTCAAGGGCGTCGTTCGCCTCGTCGAGCATCTTGGTGTAGTGCAGAAACGCGTGGATAACGCCTTCGAACAGTTCGAAACGGTACGGAACCCCGTACTCCTCGCAGATCGTCGCCAGCGTGGTGCTGTCGTCGCGCAAGGGGTCGTACTCGGCCGCCGCGATATAGCAAGCAGGCATGTCGCGCGTCATGTCGTTGAGGAACAGGTTCGCGTACGGGCTTTCCTCCAGCTCGGCGGGATCGTTCGCGTACATCTGCATGTAGAACTTCCAGTCCGCCTCGGTCAAGCCGTCCCACGAGCCGCCCAGAAGGCGCATCGAAGACGAATCCTTGAGCCCGAACCAGCCGTAGTACAAAAGGCAGCACTTCACGAAATCGCTGCCGCCCAGCTCCTCGCGCAGATACATCGTGGCCGCAAGGCTCAGATGCGCGCCGCCCGAATCGCCCGCGAACGACAAGCGCTCGCCGTCGATACCGTGCTCGGCACCGCGCTCGTGCAGGTACGCAGCAACAGCCGCAACCTCGTGAACCGCGCTCGGGAACTTCGCTTCGGGCGAAAGCCGGTAATCCACGGCCACCACGGCAACGCCGGCGTTGCGAGCAAGCACGCGGCAGATGCGGTCGTGCGTGTCCAGGTTGCCCAGGACGAACCCGCCGCCGTGCACGTACACGATAGCCGGAGTCTCAGGCTTGCTCGCGGCGCGCGCCGCGGCGGACTCGTCAGTGGGATAGTAGTAACGCACCGGGATGTCGCCGTACGGACCCGCCACGGCAGCGTCGAGCTTTTCGGCCATGACCGGGCCGCCTTCGACCCAGTACGCGCGACCGGCAACGTAGTTCTCGCGCATCTTCTCGAAACCCACGCTCGTGTCGTTCGCGTCGCCAGCCAGCTCGTCTTCCTTCGCCAGCACGGCGTTCATCTGCGGATTGATCAGAGACAGTACATCGAGCTTGTTCACGTTCGCCTTCCCTTTCCGATCGGTGATGCAAAGCCGCGGAGGGCTCGGGCGAACCGTCGCCCTCCGCGGTGATCTGTAAACGCAGCGCTTGGATTACGCCTCCTCGGCCTGAGCGGTCGAGCCGAAGTGCTTCTTGACCGTGCGGAGCAACATGACCAGGCAGAAGCAGCCGATGACGCCGAACATGATTTCGAATCCGAAGATCATGTTGAAGGCGGCGGTGCCCTGAGCGTCGATCATGCCGCCGTACCAGGTGTGGATGAACACGTCAGGCAGGAAGCCGACGACCGAGAGGATGCCCGTAGCGGTACCGAAGATGGACATCGGGATCTTGACCTCGGACAGCGGGGAGGAGCCGATGGAGAAGGCGCCGTAGGTGGTGAAGCCGAACACGACCACCAGGATGGAAGCGATCACGGCACCGGAGGGATCCTGCGGGAAGAGGATGAACCCGACGAGCACGGCGACGGAGAGGATCAAGCCGCCCAGGATGGCCTTCGAGGGGCTCTTGATCTTCGTGGCGATGTAGCCGATAACCGGGCCGGCGATGAGGCCGATACCATAGGTGCGGATAAGGCCGACCACGTTCACCAGGTTGCCGTCGGCGTTGAAGCCCTGCGTCAGGTACGGGGTGGTGTAGGTAGCGCCCTGGTACACGGCATACACGCAGAAGTAGGCGACGCAAGCCCAGATCACGCCGGGATGCTTGACGGCCTGCAGAGCCTCGGACACGCTGAACAGCTTCGCGTCCTTGTTGATCTCGCCCTTGAAGTCAGGGATGATGAAGTACGAGACCACGCCCAGGATGGCGATCATGACGCCCAGGAAGATGAGCATGGCCTGCACACCGGCGGAGCCGGAGATGGCAGCGATGATGCCGGCGTTGATAAGGCCGATGACCAAGCCGGTCACGCCGTAGATGGAGTAGCTGACGCCGATCTTGGAGGCGTACTCGTTCTCCTCGCAGCACAGGCGGATCACCTTGAAGCGCGTGCCCCACCACACCAGGATAGAGGTAACGCCCATGAGCACGAACAGGATCAAGCAGATCTGCACGGAGGGCAGCGTCGCGTATACGAACACGAGCACTGCGGTGGCCAGGAAGCCCAACCACGCCAACGTGCGCATCCGGAACTTGTCGGCTACGATGCCGGAAGGCAGGTAGCAGATCATGGCAGCGATGCCGTAGGCGGACACCATCAAGCCGAGGTCCGCGTTGGTGGCGCCGAGCGCCTGCATCAAGGGATCGTAGAACACGTTCTTCAGGTACATAGGCGCGTAGATAATCGACGAGCCCATGGAGATGAGCACGACGAGCGCCCACTTGTGCAGCGTGGAGAGTTCCTTATAGGTAACCTCTCCCTTGCTCTTGGCAAGCAACGACATCTTTCATTCCTTTCTCCTTGTCTTTGCCCGGCCTCGCAGCCGGCCGCCGGTAGCTTTCCCTCGGCGTCCGGCTGCCAAGTCGAGCCGATGGGTGCATTCTGTCCTCGAGCGGTCGAATTAGCATCGCAAAATGCCCACTAATTAGGCGAATACTTAATTTCTTGCGAGGGTTTCATGACGAACTAGTGATAGGTTTCTATACTAACGATTGCGAAGCTATGCACTGCAAGTGCTGAACAATCTGAGCAGTTCAGCGGCATCATCATCTATCACAAACGCACGATAGGAAGGATGGTCGACTTCATGGCACCCCAAACGGCAGCATCCCCTGCCACCGGAACGGAACCGCGCGAGGCTTTTGCATCCATCATGGCCCGCCCGTCGTTGAAGTACGTGGGTTTCGCGCTTCTTCTTGCCTGGCACTACGCGCTATGGTTCGTTCCCCACATGTTCGCGCAGACTCAGCTGCTCGATGAGCGCGTGACAATCGCCTGGCTCGTGAACCTGGGGGCCACCGTCCTCTTTCTTTTAGTGTTCGCCTTCTTGCTCGGACGCAAGAAGCACCTCTCATCCTATAAATGGATGTACGTGGCTGCCCCTGCGTTGACGGCGGCAGCCACGTTGGCGCTCTGCCTGCTCCCCCAGGTGTTCACTGTTCCGGGCTTGGCGTACGCGCTTTCGTTTTTCCTGGGAGCAACCGAATCGGCTATGTGGATCCTCTGGGGCGAGCGCTACGCGTGCGTGAAGGCGAACTACTCGCTGCGCCACATCGGCACGACGTTCGGCGTGGCGGTCCTGGCAACCGTCGCTATCGCCTGGGCGCTGCCGACGTACGTGACCACGGTGTTCGTGGCCGCGCTGCCCATCGCATCCGGCGTGCTGCTGGTGCAGGCTCGTCGCGACGGCGAGCGGTCCTTTCCCGTCCTGCTGCCGAAAAGCGCGGCGCAAGGCGGGCTCAAGAACATGGTAGCCGTCAGCGCCATCACGTTTCTAGCGAGCGTCGCCTGTTACTTCCTGGTCGCCATCATTCCCTGGGAAGTGCTTCCCACCGACGACCTCAGCTTCACCCTGGGCATCATAGGCGGAGCCGTGCTCATGCTGGGACTGGCCGGAATAGCTCTTCTCACGAAGGACAAGGCCAACATATTCAAGATGTTCCCGTGGATGATCGTGCTGCTGATAGCGGCGTTCGGCCTTTTCCTGGCCGACCCGGCCACCTACTTCCCGTCGTTCATCATGGCCACGGGCATCTCTTCGCTCATGGAGATCCTGCTCATCATGTACTTCGGCATCTTGACGTCGAAGGGCTACGTCACGCCCGCCATGGCCTTCGCGTTCGCCGGCGGGTTCGTACGGGCGGGCATCGCCGTGGGCAACACCTGGGCCGTAGGCTACGAGCACGCACCGCAACTGGCAGCGGCCATCACGCCGGAAACGTGCCTTGCGCTTATCTGCTTGCTGGCGGTATTGCTGATCCCGCTCGTGCGCCAAGAGTTCAACATCATCGCCCTGACCGCAGCCCCGCCCACGAAGGCCGAAATCGACGAGATTTGCGCCGAAGTGGCGAAGGAGTTCAGCCTGTCGGGTCGCGAAAGCGAAATCCTCGTGCTTATCGCGCGCGGGTACACCACTAACAACATGGCCGAGAAGCTGGTGATATCGCCGTACACCGTGAATACCCACGTGCGGCATATCTATGAGAAAATGCAGATACACAAACGAAGCGAGCTGCTGAACTACCTTAATATGCAGCGCAGCGACTTTTAGGAGGGGTTTTGGGGGAAGCGAACGCAACCGAGCAGCGCATGAGCCCGACGCGCACGCGCGCGTCGTGGAAGCCCGGCGTAAGCAGCCACCCCCTGCCGTTTTTCCGCTGCACCGAATGCCACGCCGTGCTCTGCGCCGTCGACGACGCAGCGGATCTTCGGATCGACCGCTCGCTGCGGCGCGAAGACGCGACGCTCCCCTTCGCCGGAAACGCGTTCGCCCCTTCGTGCTGCGGACGGCTCATGGAGCGCTTGGAGCCGCTTCCCGACGGCCAACGCGCCGGTTTCTCGATCGGCTACGAAGTGGTAGGCGGAGTCGACGCGAACGCGCTGCGCGTTCGATGGAGCTCGACAAGCGATCATCCGCTGCGCTGGGTCGCGCTCAAGACGTTCACCGGCGTGCAGCTGAAGTACGTGCTGCCCGGGAAAAAGCCACCGCTCGTATTCGCGTTTGCAGACGAGGACGCCTACGCGTACTGCAACGAGGATCCATGCCGCGCTTGCACGTTCCGCTGCAAGCGCGGCTTTCACCTGTACGCCTACCTGGACGGCCTAGGCTTGATCGACCAAGCCGTCCACGCAGAAACCCTTAGGACGTAGAGACAGGCCGCCCTTCGGGCCAATGGCCGAAATCCACATCATCTGAATCGAACCGCTTGACGAAATCGATGAACGAGCGAACTGCCCCGCTTTTGTAATGCTTCTTGCTGCACGCGAGGTACACCCAGTAAAAATCGCGGGGAACGCCTTCGATGGGAATCATCGTGATGTCCGAGAACAGCTTGATCCCAACCGAGTTCAGCATGAGCGCGCCGGTACCACCGTCAATCGAGATCACCGAAGCCATGGAGATGTCGTCGTCGTAGTTTTGCACAACGCCTTCAAGAGCCGCTTCTTCGAGCAGCTTTTCAACTTGTTCTCCTATGGGAATTCCCCGTCGATACGTGATAAGGCGCATGCCGCGCAAGTCGTCGAACGTCACCGAGGAGCGCCGCGAAAGCGGATGACCGGACCGAACGCACAGCTCGAGCGGACGGTTCAGCACCGGAAAGTAGGCTATGTCGGGCTCGTTTTCCCGTTTCCCGCAAAACGCCAAGTCCAAGGTTTCGTTGTGCAGGTTCTGCGTCAGGTAGTTCGTGAACGCCTGATGGATCTCGATGCTCACGTTGGAGCCGAATTCCGCCTGGTAGGCGCGCAAGAGCGCCGGCAGGTAGTCGTCCTGCACGGTAAAGATCATCCCCAGATTGACAAGGCCGTGCAAGTCTCCCTTGCGCGCCTCCATGGCGGCAACGCCCTCGTCAAGCTGGCGCAACGAAGCGCGCACGTACTCGTAGAATTCCGCACCGTGCGGCGTAAGCTTAATAGATCGTCCGTCTCGCTGGAAAAGAGGAAGCCCCAGTTCCTTTTCGAGCGAGGATATAGCGTCGGACAGCGTCGGTTGCGTGATGTACAGCTCCTTCGCCGCCCGCGTGTAGTGCTGCAGTTCCGCCAACTTCTTAAAGTAGTACAACTGCGATAAGTTCACGATTTCCCCCTCGTTCGCCTCGAAGCAATGATATAAGAAGCCCCCCCCCCCCGACAAGACTTCCCATATACCGAAAAAAAGGGGATCCGCAAAACCGGATCCCCCGTGAAGCTTTTCAGAAGAGCCGCCCCTTTTTCTCGAGACGTTATTCAGTCCACTGGCTCTTGAACTTTTTGGCGTTTGAGAAGGTGAAGAAGCCCAGCATCAGGATGAGAGCAAGCATCACGAGTCCGACGATGAACACCACGTTGAAGCCGAAGCTAGAGCCGATCCAAGCCCAGATCATGGACGCGAACGCTGCGATCAGGTTGAACACGGTGCTGACGCGGGAGTAGATGACCGAGTACTCACGCGAGCCGAACGACTGGCGAACGATGATCGGCACGAGCACGACCGCAGTGGCGTAGAAGGCGCCGAAGATGAACGACCCGATGTAGAGCATGTACTCGGAAGCGAAGCCCAGCCAGCACAGCAGGATACCGGCAACGCCGCACACGAAGGCGAACACGAGCGCGCCCTTGGAGTTCTTGTCGGCAACCGCGCCCAGGATGATCTTGAAGATAGCCTGACCAACCATCATGACCGTGGTCATGAGACCGCCGACCACCAGCACGTCGAAGGTGACGTCCGTCAGCGACTTGGTGTAGGTGGGGAACTGCATGGCGATGAGAACGGCGATGTTGATGATACCGGCGCACACGCAGACGGCGTAGAACGCAGGGGTCTTCATAGCCTTGGCAGCAGAGAGGCCCATCGGCTTGGCAGGAGCCTGGCCGGCGGCGACGGAAGCGCCGTACGGAGCAAGGCCGCAGTCCTCAGGAGAGTTGCGCACGCAGAACAGCGTGAACGGCAGCGAGGTGACAAGCGCGATAACAGCCCAGATCAGGTAGATGGTGTGGAAGTCCATGCCGCCGGAGCGCAGCGCGGTGAACACCGCAGACCAGATAGCGCCGCCGATGCCCGTGAAGGCCATGCACAGACCGATGAACGTACCCGCCTTAGCGGCGAACCAACGGTTGATGAGCGTGGGGATGGCAAGCCACAGGATGGAGATCTCGCCCAGGCCCAGCAGCACGGCCGCCAGGTAGAACATCCAGATCTCGTTCGAGAAGCTCATGAGCAAGAACGCACCGCCCACCAAGCAAGCGGAGACGGACAAGATGATGCGGATGTCCATGGTCTGCAGAAGCTTGCCCATGAACGGAGAAGCGACGGTCATCGTCAGGTACATAACCGTGACGTACATGGCGAAGGCGGTAGTTTCGACCCCCAAGCCCTCAGCCACGACCGGCTGGAACAGGCCCCACGTGGAGAAGCACAAGGCCGAGCATCCGAACGTGATCATGATGCCCGTGAGAACGACGAGCATGTGGCGCACGCTCATCTTCTCTTTCGTTGCTGTTGTACTCAATTTGATCCTCCTAAGAATGTCTGTCGCCCCTTTTCGTGAAATTGAGTCACACGAAAAGGAACGGCGCCCCTGAACCGATACTACACAGAGCTGGCTCTCTGGGCAGCATTGTCCCCCGTTCGCCGAAACGTGAGAATGGTCATACTTGAGAAACTGACCGAGGAAATGCTTCCTCAATGGACAATTGCCTATATTTGAGTAGATATTACATACAAAAAAGACCTGCAGAATCGAAAACGCATTCTGCAGGTCATTAAAACACAGGACAGGGATGCTCTTTGCGCCGCATCCCAACGCAAGAAATTTCCCTTAGTATTTGTCCAGAACAAGCGGTGCGGCAATGTACACCATGATCTGGTCCGTACCCTCTGCAATCTGGTTGCCGCGACAATCCTGCCAAATTTGACTGACGCGCGCATGCTCGGTATAGCCCATGCCGCCGAGTATCTGCATGGCGGAACTGGCCACGTCGGTTGCAGCCGCCGGGACGTAGCGCTTCATGAGCGCCACGGACAGCCGCTCGTCGTCTTCCCCGTTGTCCACGGCAAGACAGGCGCGATACAGCATGGAGCGCATGTTGTAGATGCTCACCTCCATGTCCACGAGCATCTGCTCGATCTGCTGGAACCGCCCGATCTGCACGCCGAACGCCTTGCGGCTGCGCGCGTGCTTGACCGCGTCCTCCATAGCCGCGCGCGCCATGCCCAAAGAGCCCGCGCACGTTGTCACGCGCCCGAACTCCAGCATGCGGAACAGCTGACGGAAGCCGGCGTGGCGTCCCGTCAGACGATATTCCGGCTGTAACTCGACGTTCTCGAACACCACCGTGGAAAACGGCAGCATCGACTGTCCTATCTTGTTCACCGGATATGCGCGGATGCCCTTCAGATCGCGCGGCACCAGCCAGAATGTAAGCGCAGGGTACTTGTCCGAGCCCTCCGCATCGCGGTCGATGGCCGCAACAAGGATGTAGGGCGCGTACTCCCCGTTGTTCACGAACGTCTTGCACCCGTTCAAAATCAAACGCCCGTCGACCGTGCGGTTGTACGTCTGCATGTTCATGGAGTCCGAACCGGCTTCCGGCTCGGAGATGGCAAGCGCGAACATAAGGCGGCCCGTCTTGCGGTAGTCGTCGACGATAGCGTCGAACTCGCTTTGCGCGGCGAACTCGCCCATGAGCGCCAAATTGAACAAGTCGATCTGGAACGGCAGCGTCGCGCCCGAGCAGCGCGAAAGCTCCTCGATGATAAGAGCTTGGGAGCACAAGCTGAACGCGCCGGGGCCGTCGCCGTCCGCAAGATCCTCCAACCCGAAATACAGGTCGACGAATCCCTTGACCACCTCATCGGGCAGTCCTTGGTCGCGGCGCCACTGATGCACCAGCTCGGGCTTGAAGCGCTCTTCGCCGAACGTCCGAAACGCCTCGACGAGCTTGCGCTGACCTTCCGTCAGGCTGAAGTCCACGATGGGATCCTTTCTCCTATATATAGGCAAGACGCTTTCGTGCGCCCTCGTTTCAAGGACACGTTTTGGCTCAAGCGCCCGATCTTCTCTAAAAAGTATAGCGGGCATCTGCCCCGCCGTTACCCCCAGTTTAGCGAATTCAACCATGTCAAACGGCAAAACGCTTCCTAACCGACAAAAACCCATGCCGTTTGCGATCATGGAGCAGTCCAAGACCGCAGTCGCTCGGCCCGTCGCAAACCGAAGCAGGCTAGCTTCGGGCTGAAGCATATAGAAGCACATCGCCCGGACGAATCAATAGATCTGTGTACGCAGAAGGCGCATCTGGTAAACAAATAGCGTTGCATGTGAGTATTTCCGGCAAATTTAATATTAATTGCAAAAGTCCATCAAGTATTAGCAATTGTCCATAGCAACAAAAACAAGAACATGTGAGTATAACGACAGGAGAAATCACCGACCGCAAAAGAAAGGAGAACCGTCGTATGACCGTCACTGAGAAACTCAATGGCTACGGCCCGCTCGCGGGCATCAAAGTGGTCGAGATGTGCACGTACGTCGCGGCTCCCGCAACTGTTCGAGTTCTGTCCGAAATGGGTGCCGAGATCATGAAGATCGAGTCGTTCGATGGCGACATCCAGCGCACTCAGGGCCCGGGCTTCGGCTGCGAGCTCACCGACACCGAGGATCCCACGATCGACCTCAACAACACGAACAAGAACTGGATCTCCCTCAACCTGAAGTCCGAGGAAGGCCTGGCCATCGCAAAGAAGATGATCGGCGAAGCTGACATCTTCATGAACAACATGCGCACGGCCGCCCTGGAGAAACTGGGCTTGGACTATCCCACGCTTTCCGAGCAGTTCCCGGGCCTGATCTGGGCTCAGATGCGCGGCTACGGCGAGCACGGCGAGTTCGCGCACGCTCCCGGATACGACGCGGTCTGCTGGGCTGCACGCGGCGGCGTTGCCGGTACCTTCTGCGAGAAGGGCACCTCTCCCGCCATCCCGCCTCAAGCGTTCGGCGATTACAACACGGCTATCATGATGGCCGCAGGCATCCTGGGCGCGCTTGTCAACAAGCTGCGCACCGGCAAGGGCGACAAGGTCGTCGTCAACCTGTACCACGCAGCCATCTGGGGCGGCAGCATCGGTATCTGCGCCCAGCAGTTCGGCGCCGACTATCCGAAGTCGCGCACGAACGTCCCCAACCCGTTCAACAACACGTACAAGACCGCTGACGACAAGTGGATCTACATCTGCCAGCCGCAGCACAACCGCTACTACAACGACATGATGAAGATCATTGGTCGCGACGACCTGGTCGACAGCCCGGACTTCGCCACCATCGAGAACATCAAGGCCAACAACCTGCAGCCCGATCTCATCAAGATCCTCGAAGAGGGCTTTGCGAAGAAGGAACTGGACGAGTGGCTGCCCATCCTGTCCGAGTGGCAGGTGCCGAGCCAGAAGGTCTTCCGCTTCACCGACATCATCAAGGACGAGGAAGCCTACGTCAACGACGCTATCCGCAAGGTCGAGTACAAGGCGTTCGGCGAGCATGCGCTGCCCACCACCCCGATTCGCTATGCGAGCTTCGGCGATCCCCCGGTAGTGCTGTCCAAGCCCATCGGCTACCACACCGCCGAGTACCTGCAGAAGTACGGCTACACCGACGAGCAGATCGCGGAACTGGAAGCAAACGGCGCTGTCAAGTGCTACCACGGCGAAGAGGTTCCCGACGTGGTCTTCAAGTCCCAGCGTCAGGTCGAGGGCAAGGTCGAGTGCAAGTTCTAAATCCTTGAATAGGGCATTGATTCAGAAAAAGGAGCCTTCGGGCTCCTTTTTCGCATTCGGGTGCGCAGATGCCATGATGTCAACGCATGGCCAGCTCCGTCGCATCGCTTGATCTCAACGCCAGTGTATTGTCGATCCAAAAACACGTTCTTCGGGCTGAAAACGTGTTTTTGGATCGACAATGACCGCCGCAGGCACGCAAAAGGGAGCCAACCGGGCTCCCTTTCAACCACTTGCGCCAAACTGCGCAGATCGCAGCCTGACGCAGGTTCGAACACCTGGCAGCGCTACGCTCCCAAGCGCTCCAGCAGCTCTACCATATCGCGTCCCAGCTGACGAGCGACATCGAAGGCCACCTGGTCGTCCTCGACGCGACGCCACTGAACGCGCCCCTTCTCGGCGTTGAAGCCAGCGTACTGGGTGGCGGCAGCTCCGGACCCAAGCACCGGACCTTCCGGGCGAGGATGCACCACGAGCATCTCCTGCGTAGCGAACCAGCGGTCCATGGTGGCAAGCGTCTCCTCCACGCCGCAATCGCTCAACCCGGCCGTAGCCACCATGCCGCCCACCTTGCCCTTGAAGGCGTTGGCCACCATGTGCTGAGGGCGCGTGCGCTCCATGAACGTCTTCATGCGAGCCGAAACGCTCGAGAAGTAGTCGGGAGAGGCCAGCACGATACCGTCCGCAGCCAAGAGCTTTTCCACAAGCGCCGCCATGTCGTCCCCCGAGAGCGCGCAAGCAGGCTTCGCAAGGCACGCGTTGCATCCCACGCAGTACTGAATATCCAAATCGGCAAGCTCCACAAGCTCAACCTGCGCGCCTGCCGCCGACGCCTCGTCAAGAACCGCCGCCAAGAGATGCGACGTGCCCTTTCCGCTTCGATGGCTTCCGTTTACACCGATGATTTTCATGCGATTCCCTTCTCCGCCTCGGTATAGGACAGTGCCCCCGCGCCAAAGGGCACGAGGGCACTGCAAAGCACTCGAACGTTGCGCTTGACGCGTTCTTACATGTTGTGGAACGCGTACTTGTCCGGGTTGTCCTTGACGTCCTGCTTGTTCTTCGGGTTCATCTTGAGGGTGCCCATGATGCCGTCGTTGGTGTTGGAGGCCAGCACCTGGTTGCGGTTCTCCATCTTGATGACGTTCTCGAAGCTGGTGCCGTCCAAGGAAGCCTGCAGGCATTCCTTCGTCAGACGCAGGCCGAACGGAGCCGTGGCATCGCACATCTGCTGAGCGAAGGCAACAGCCTCTTCAACCACGTCGTCGTCGGCAACGACCTTGTTCGCGAAGCCCCACTCGAGCAGCTTCTCGGCGCCGAAGCGGTTGGGGTTCATGAGGATCTCGCAAGCGCGAGCATAGCCCACGATCTTGGGCAGGAAGAACGCGCCGCCCATGTCGGTGCCGGTGTAGCCGATGGACAGGTAGCCAGCGTTCATCTTGTAGGACTCGCCCAGGAAGCGCATGTCGCATGCGCAGGAGATGGACAGGCCGCCGCCCACAGCGTAGCCCTTGAGCGCGCCGATGATGGGCTGCTCGCAACGACGCATGTTGATGATCTGGTCGGAGCACATGCGCTGCATGATGTAGAAGTCGCGCTGGATGCGGCCCATGTCCTCGGGCGGATCAAGAGCCAGGTCGTTGAGGTTGAAGCCGGCGCAGAAGGACTTGCCTTCGCCCGTCAAAACGATAGCGCGGCAATCCTTGTCCAGGCGAACCTTGATAAGGAAGTCGTTGAACTCGCTCATCTGCTTGTACGACATGGCATTGAGGTTGCCCGCGTCATTGAACGAGCAGATGTAAACCGGACCGCGCTTCTCGATCAGCAGTTTTTCGTACTCGTAGTCGAACTCCGGCAGATGATAGCTTTCCTGATATACGCTCATTGGTTTCAAGCCCCTTTCCCTGTGTTCCTCATTTTTACGTTTTGATCCATACGATTTTTTTAACGCACACAGGCTGGTACTATAGTCACATGCTACCCCGGCATACACCACGGACAATTCAATAGTATTGTTGATTTTGGAAGCCCTATTGGTAACACATTTCAAATAATGACCGGAATCTAAAGGGGATCTGCCGACGAAAGCGGTCGGGCGCCTGCTCTTCCCGCATTGCCACAGCACGCATCACGTCGGCCGAATCGGGCTCGTTCTCAATCGCGGGCGCGTCCATGCCGCCCGCCGCCCTGCTGGCAGGCCCCGCCGCTAACCGGACGCTCGCACCGCTCGCCTGGGATTATAGGCGCTCCCTATCGTTTCATAGGAACTACCGATAGGTCCCGAAGCATTTCACCGACAAATCATACCTTCAGCATCATACAATGGCCGCAACGCACATGATCCATGCAAAAGGCCGCACAAGCGCGGCATCGCAGTCCGCATCTCGAACACGAGGAGGCCACCCCGCACAGGCAAGTCATACACCATCGGCACTGAACCAGCTTCAACCCGCTTTGCTGCAAAACGCATCGACAGTTCAAGGGCATAGGCGGGCAAAAGTCGATCAGGAGAGGACATCAGGGGCATGATAACCGATCTAAAAATCAACGAGGATCGCAAGCGGCACTACTACGAGCAGGGGTATTGGACCGAGAAGACACTGGGGGATCTTTGGAGCGAGCGGGTGGCCAGCCATCCGGAACGCGAATACGTGTGCGACGACCAGGGCTCGCGCTACACGTACGGGGAGATTGACGACAAAGCATCGCGTCTGGCCGCATGGCTGGTCGAACAGGGTGTGCAGCCCGGAGACGTCGTGACGTTCCAAATGCCCACCTGGGCGGAATTCTGCATCGTCTACGTAGCGGCGCTCAAGGCAGGTGCGGTCATGCATCCGCTGCCCCGCAACTTCAACGACGCCGACCTGGTGTACGGCATGAACCTTGTCGAATCGAAGGCGTTCATCTGCCCGACGAGGGCCGGCAAGGTTGATTTCGAGCAGCAGATCCTGAGCATCGTCGACCAGATCCCCTCGCTCGGCCCGGTGGCGCTTGTCGACAAAGTGGAGCCCAAGCATTCCGATCTGCCTGCCTTGAGCGAGATCTGCTCGCAGTACGAGCCTTTGTCGAAGCGGCCGGCCATCACGTCCGACGACATCGCGTGCATCCTGTCCACCTCGGGGACCACGGGCAAGCCCAAAGCGGTTCTGTTCACGCACAACAACCTTATCTTCTCGGAAAGCTCTTTCGTGAAGGGCACCGAGCGCACTTCGGACGACGTCATGTTCATGGCCTCCCCGCTCAACCACGCCACCGGCTTCTACCACGGCCTTATCTCCCCCATGATCCTGGGCGGGCGCACGGTGCTGCAGCAGGATTTCCGCCCTGCTCAGGCCATCGAGCAGATGAACCGCGAGAAGTGTACGTGGTCGATGGGCGCAACGCCGTTCATCTACGACATGCTCAAGTGCATCGAGCACGAAGGCGGCCCGCAGATCGAAACGCTCGAGCTGTTCCTGTGCGGAGGCGCTCCGGTTCCCGGTTCGCTCGTGCAGTGCGCCGCCAACCACGGCGTCATGCTCTGCGAGGTCTACGGTTCCACGGAAAGCTGCCCGCACATCTTCGTTCCGCCTGCGGCTTGCCGCGAATGGAACGGGTCGTGGTCGGGAACGCCCTTCCCCGGCATCGAAGTGCGCATCGTGGACATGGACCGCAACGACGTGCCCTTGGGAGAGCAAGGCGAGGAGATTTCGCGTGGGCCCCATCAGTTCGTCGGCTACCTCAACGCGCCCGAGCGCACCGCCCGCGCCTTGGACGACGACGGCTGGTTCTACAGCGGCGATTTGGGATACATGGACGAACAGGGACGCATCCGCATCAACGGTCGCAAGAAGGAGATCATCATCCGCGGCGGCGAGAACATTTGCGCTCGCGAGATCGACGACGACCTGATCGGCTGCCCCGGCATCGGCGAAACGGCCACCATCGGCATGCCCGACGAACGCCTTGGCGAACGCATCTGCACCTTTGCCGTGCCCACCGACGACCGCCGTCCCACCGTGGCAGACGTGACGGCCTACCTGGCCGAGCGCCATGTCGCAAAGCGCCTGTGGCCCGAGCGCATGGAGTACATCGACGCCATCCCGAAGACGGCGACCGGCAAGGTGAAGCGCTTCGAGCTGGCACAGGAGCTTGCCAAGCGAATGCAAGCGTAAAGGTCGTTCGAAAACGGCTCTAAAGGCAGCTAAAAGGCCCCCGTACCAAGGAGCGCACAACGTGCGAGCTCCACGGTACGGGGCCTTTCGCGCTATCGAAGACCGAAGCGCGCGTCAACCGTTACGAACCTGATCGCATGACGGCGATGCGGGGCGCCCTCAAACACGGGTCGAGGAAGCAGCCTCTTCCTGCAAGTACGCGATCTGCGCTTGAACGTTGACGCGCGCAGCGGGATTCAGACGCGCGTCAACGTCGTCGTACACCGTTTCCAGAATACGATCGACATCGAACCCCGCTCCCTCCGCGACGATCCTCCTCACGCGATCGAGACGGCTCAGGCGGTGCGCCGTCTGCCGGTCGATCAAGCCCAAGGGATCGTCGATCGGCAATCCGTGAGCAGTCAGCAGCACGCGTATGCGCCGCGTTCGAACGATGCGCCTCAAGCACTCCAGGCTGGCCAGGTAGTCGGACAGCGTGCCGTCCGGCCAGCAGATGAGCGTGGAGCTCTGACGGAACACGTGATCGCCCGTCACAACGGACCCATCCTTGGGAAACACGAGCCCGATGGAGTCCTTCGAATGGCCCGGCAAAAACACCGCTTCGAGCGCAGGAGCATCTGCCCCCAGGTCAAGAGGCCCTTCCGAAAGTGTCTGGGCACGACGCCCGAGCAGGGGCGCCTTCGCCCGCCGAGCGAACTGCTGCGCGCCTTCGGCATGGTCGTAATGGTCGTGCGTAAGGACCACCGCCGCAACACGCAGCCCGTCCTCTTCACACGCGGCATGAACGGCATCGAGGTGCGCGGGCAGCGCAGGACCGGGATCGACCACGACGCACCCCGTGCAACCCGGTTCCGAAAGCACCCAGGTGTTGGTTCCCACGTACGTGAGCGGCGAAGGATTGTCGGCTAAAATGCAGCGCGCCCGCGCAGAGAAGCGCCCGCCGCGCCACGTAGCCCGATCGGCAGGCACGGTGCCCGGAGCGGGCCGGGGAAGCTCGCGCTCGCACGCAGCTACGGAAGCACGCATCGCAGCACCGCCCCTTCGGGTTCGCGCTTGCACGGCTCGAGCATGATGCGCCGAGCGCCATCGACGCCCGCCACGAAAGACTCGGGGCTTTCGGCGTACGCAAGATGGGATAAGTTGTACACCGTCGGAGGCACAAGGCGCATCTCGCCCCGAGCGCCTTTCTCCAGCGCGTCGACCGGATCAATCCAACCAGCGCCGTTCGCTTCGCTTGTACGGTCATCGGGAACCTGCCCCTGCGGAGCAAGCGCGGCGAAAAAGTACGTATCGTAGCGACGCGGCTCGAATTCGGGCGTCAGCCAATGGGAACGCAACCCTAGAAGATCGGCGCGCAGCACAAGTCCATGGCGAAGCAGAACCTCCGCGAACGACGACTCGTGCTCGGCAAGACGCTGCCGCTCTTCAGCCCATTCGGAGGTGCCCACCTGCTCCACCACGGCGCCGTGATCCCGTCCCGCCAGCAGCACGCCGCACTCCTCGAACACCTCGCGGGCCGCCGCCGTCACCACCCGCCGCGCCGTTTCCTCGTCTACGCCCATGCGCCGAGACCAGACGGCAGGCGAAGGACCCGCCCAAGGAAGGCGCTCGTCGGCATCGCGAGGGTCCACTCCCCCGCCGGGAAACACCACCGCATCGGGAACGAACGCCATGGTTTTCGCGCGGCGCAACATGAACACTTCGCGCGGGCCGCGCACCAGCATCACCGTGGCGGCAAGGCGCGGGGACGCGGGGTCAGCGCCCGACGCGACGTACGAGCGAAGCATCTCCGAAAGCGCTTCGCCCATCGGCACTTCCAGCAGTTCTCCTGAGCGCCACGCATTCACCGCGAACTCCTTCCCGCATACGCCCCGACGCCGCCGCAAGCAGAATGCGGCGGCGTCGACGACACGCTATATCAATCGAAGAGCCTCGGCAAGAAGCTCCGCCACGTCTCTTGCGGGAACGTCGGCGTCGCGTGCCGCCAACCCGTCCTCGAACATGGCAAGGCAGAACGGGCACGCCGTTGCCACCGCATCCGCGCCCGTAGCAAGCGCCTGGTCGGTTCGCATGGCGTTGATGCGCTGGCCCTCGCGTTCCTCGAGCCACATGCGCCCGCCGCCCGCGCCGCAGCAGAAGCTCTGTTCGCGTGTGCGCTCCATCTCCACCACACGCGCGCCGCTGGCGGTCACCAAGGCACGCGGCTCTTCGTACACGTCCGCATAGCGACCCAGATAGCACGAGTCGTGATAGGTGACGTACTCGAACGGCAGTCGCGAGCTCATGCCGGCGGTGCAGCCCAGCTTGCCCTCTCTCACCAGGCGCTCCAGCAGCTCGACGTGCCGCACCACCTCGAACGAGCCGCCCAGCTGCGGGTAGTCCCGCTCGATCACGTGCGCGCAGTGAGGGCACTGCACGATGATCTTCTTCGCTCCGTACGCCTTGAGCGTTTCGATGTTCTCGGTAGCCAGCTGATAGTACACGAACTCGTTGCCCAGGCGCCGCGCGGCATCGCCGCAGCATTTCTCTTCGTTTCCGATGACGGCGAAGCTCACGCCGGCATGCTGCAAGAGCGCCACCAGAGCGCGCGACACCTTGCGGTTGCGCGCATCGTACGCCCCAGCGCAACCGGGCCAGTACACGTACTCGGCATCCGGTACGTCGGCCAACGTCGGCACGTCCAGCCCCTCGGCCCAGGACAAGCGGCTCTGCCATCCCAAGCCCCACGGGTTTCCGTTGGTCTCCAAGCTGCGGAACGTCGAAGTCGCCTCGCTGGGAAACGCGCTTTCCATCGACACCTGGTACGTACGCATGCCGACCGTCTTCGGAACGTGTTCCAGAAGCGCCGGGCAAGCCTCCATGCACGCGCCGCACGTCGTGCACGACCAAAGCGCTTCAGGAGAAATCACATCGCCCACCAGCACCTTGTCCAGCACCGCCTGCTGCTGCTCGGTCGGCTCGAACGCGACCGCCGGAGCGCCGCCCTCCTTCGACCCCGATTCGGAACCCGCCACCTTCGCCTGCGCCGCCTCGGCTTTGCGCTGGGCGAGCACGATCGGCCCGCGTTCGCTCAGATGAGCATCGAGCGATTGCATGAGATCTTTCGGAGACAGCGGCTTTCCGCTTGCATGGGCGGGACACATAAGCTCGCAGCGCCCGCACCTGACGCACGCCTGCGCATCGAGCAGATCCTTCCAGGTAAAGTCCTCCAGCTTTCCAACGCCGAATTCCTCCAGGTCCTCGTCCTCCAGGTCGACGTAAGGCAGCGTGCCCTTCGGCTCCAAGGAACGGCAGTATACCGTGGCGGGCACCAGCAGCACGTGCGCCAGTTTGGAATACACCCAGTACGCCAGGATGCCGAAAGCCACGGCCATGTGGCCCCACCAGAGAACCCGGTGGACAAACGAGATCTGCTCTGCGCTCCAGGTGGCGAACAGCTGCGCGAACAGGTTTCCTATCGGCGAGAACGCCGCCCAAGGATCGCTCGTCCCCACGATGCGCAGACCTTCGACGAAGAAGCCCGATACGCCGATGACCAAAAGCCACACCAACACGACGATATCGGCCGGCTTCGTATCCAGCGAAGGGTTCGATCCTGAGACGCGGCGAACGATGCAGGCGACCATCGCGATGCAGAACGCAAGCCCTGCGACGTCGGTGGCGAAGGCCAGAAAGTACAGGTAGTAATCCCCTTTTGCTATATCAAGCCCCAGGTCAACCTGAGCTGCATAGGTAACGGTGGACACCGCCATAACGGCCATGCCCACGTACATCCCCAGGTGAGCCAGCTTGATGCCCGCCCCGCGCCCCTTGAGCACCGAAGCCTGCAGGACCGCATCGACGAACGCGCCTTTCAAGCGCTCGCGCGGATTGTCCGTCCGATCAGCCGGAAGCCCCACCTTCCATAAGCGGTAGCGCCGCCAGAAACAGTAAGCGGCTACGGCCAGCACCAGCAAAAAGCACGGGTACATGATCCATGGACCCTCGATGTTCCACAAAGCCTCGCGAGAGGGAACCGCCGCGTCCACGCTACGATGCCTTGCTGGCGCGGAACGCCTCGGTCAAAAGCGGAACGGCTTCGAACAGGTCGGCCACGATACCGTAATCGGCCACCTTGAAGATGTCCGCTTCGGGATCGCGGTTCACCGCCACGATGCACTTCGAACCCGCAGCTCCTGCCATGTGCTGGATGGAACCCGAAATGCCGCACGCGATGTAGAGCGAAGGCGCAACGGTCTTGCCCGTCTGCCCAACCTGGAACTGGATGTCGGTCCACCCCTCGTCGACCGCAGGCCGCGATGCGCCGACCGCGGCGCCCAGCACGTCGGCAAGCTCTTCGATCAGCGCGAATCCCTCTGCGCCCTTCGTGCCGCGCCCGCCCGACACCACCGTATCGGCCTCGGTCAGCTCCACGCGGCCCGACGCCCGGCGCACCACATCGGCCACCGTCTGGCGCACGTCGCCGAAGCCGTCCACCTGCTGCATGACAACGGAAGCCGTCCGCTGCTCGTCTGCCTCAAGGGGCTCGAACGCCTTCGGGCGCACGGTGGCCAGCATGGGGCGCGCATCGGCTGCGAAAACGACGTCGGCCTGTACCTTTCCCGAGTACGGCTCGCGCGTGAACGCGAAGCCCGCTTCCTCGTCGCGCGCGATCGCCACCACATCGGCCACAAAGCCGGTATTGAGCCGCTGAGCAAGCACGGGAGCCAGATCAAGTCCCGTCGCCCCCTCCGCGAACAGCACGGCATCGGGGCGTTGCTGCTCCGCCAACGCTTGAAGCGCCGACGCGTACGCATCGGTGGTGTACGTCGCCAACGCCGCATCGTCCAGCACGGCAATCGCATCGGCACCCGCATGGGCAAGGCAATCGAGCGAAGCATCGGCAAGCCCGCTGCCCAGAACCACGGCGGTCACGCTGCCATCGCCCTCGGCGGCCATCGAGCGCGCAGCTGCCAGCATTTCAAACGTCACGCGCGGAAACGAACCGTCTTTCGGCTCCGCGTAAACCCAGATTCCTGCCATCGGTGATCCCCTTTCGTCCTACAAGACCTTGGCTTCGCTAGCCAGCAAATCCATCGTGGCGCGAACCACCTCGGCAGTCGTTTCGCCTTCGACGATGCGCCCTCCCTGACGAGCGGGCTTCTCGCGATAGCGCAGCACGCGGGTCCGGGGCTCCACCTCAACCACTTCCGCCTGATCAACGCCTATATCGGCAAGCGTCCACACCGTGACGGGCTTCTTCTTCGACTGCATGATCGACCGAACGTTAGGATAGCGCGGCTCGGCCAGGCCCTGCTGCGCCGTCACCACGGCGGGCAAGGCAACGTCGACCAAGGCAACGCCGTCGTCGATCTCGCGCGTGGCGCGCACCGTTGCTCCCGCTACGTCAACCGTCAGCTCCGTGACCACCTGCACGCACGGCAGGCCGCGAAGCTCGGCAACGCGCGGCATGGTCTGTGCGCTCGACGTATCGGCCGACTTGCACCCGCCCAAGACCAGATCCACGGACAGGCGTTCAAGGGCGGCGGACAGCACGCGCGCCTTCGCCGCACCGTCCACGCCGGAAAGAGCCGGGTCGTCGATGAGGTACCCCGCATCCGCGCCCATGGACAGCGCATGGCGAACGGCGGGCATCGACTCGTCCCCGCCTACGCACACGACGAAGACCTCCCCGCCGTGCTCCTCTTTCAACTGCACCGCCCGCTCGACCGCGAACTCGCTATACGGATCGATAACGAGCGTCTGGCCCTCAGTCGACACGCGTCCCTCGGAATCGACACGCACCTCTGCCTCGGTGTCGACGGTTTGCTTGATGCAGACTGCAACGTTCATGGGCAGCCCCCCTTCGTAGTCATCGCGCTGCATGCGGCGGCGCAACGCTTCCTAATACTCCTTCAGAACCGATTTCGCAATAAGGGAACGCTGAACCTGGCTGGTTCCCTCGACGATGGTGAACGATTTTGCATCGCGGTAATAGCGCTCGACCGGGTAGTCCTTGCACAGGCCGTAGCCGCCGAAGATCTGCACCGCCGTTTCCGACGCCTTCACCGCCGCCTCGGAGCAGTACACCTTGGCCACCGAAGCGGTTTTCATCATGGTCTGGATGTCGCCGCCGAACGCGGACGACGCCTGGTCGAGCAGCAGACGCGAAGCCTCCAAGGATATTTCCATATCGGCCAGCATGAAGCGGATGGCCTGTAGATCGGCGATATGCTTGCCGAATTGGATGCGGTCCTTCGCGTACGCTGCCGCCGCCGCAAGCGATGCGGCCGTCACGCCCGTGGCAAGCGCGGCAACGGCCAAGCGACCGCGGTTGAGCGTGTGGTGAGCGATCTCGAAGCCGTCGCCCACGTTGCCCACCACGGTTTCGGGGCCCACGTGCATGTTCTCGAAGAACAGCTGCGACGTCACGGAACCGCGCAGCCCCATCTTGTCTTCTTTGCGGCCGATGATCAGGCCCGGCGTGTCCTTATGCACGATGAAGCACGAAGGCTTCGATTCGCCGTCCTCGTTGACGCGCGCGAACACGGTGAAGTAATCCCCCACGGCGCCGTTGGTGATGAATATCTTGCTGCCGTTGATCACGTAGCCGTCCCCGTCGGGCAGAGCCGTTGTCGCGATGGAGGAAATATCGGAGCCGGCATTGGGCTCGGTCAGCGCAAAGCAGATCTTGGCTTCGCCTGCGGCCAGCGCGGGAAGGATGGACTCCTTCTGCTCGTCGGTGCCGGAAAACACCAACGCGTCGGACCCGATAGCCGAGATAAGGATCATCAGCGCCACGGCCGGAGACTCCCGTGCAATGCGCTCGATCACCCGCACCCAGCAGTGCATGCTCACCTCGACGCCGCCGTGCTCCTCGCCGTACGCAAGCGCGAAAAGCCCCTGCTCCACGAACAGCTCGTAGATGTCCTCGGGGAACTCGTCCTCCTCGTCAATATCGGCAGCACGCTGCGACACGACGTCGACGCACAGATCGTCCACCATCGCGAGGATCATGCGCTCCTCTTGCGTTAGTTCGTACATGGGACCCCTTCCCTTATCGTGCTTTGATCGAGGATTGATAGCAGGAGGCCGCCGCATACAGGTCGAATCGCCCACAAGCGATTGCAACGGCGTATTCCTTTCCCACTGATTACTTTCATGATAGAGCGTCACCAAGGTATGCCTACGGTCAAAACAAACGGAATGAGCATCATTGCTGGCCAAAGATTTGGTTCTGTTCCTTCCTTGCGCATGCGCAGTCAAGTCCGATTGGGTAAGCTGCGAATTCTGCCCCGCTACGCATGCGCGAAAACTGCACACAGGAAAGTAAATGACCGGGTCGCATCAACCTCCGACGCGCTATCATCACACTGAGAGATCATTTGAATTGCGCCCGGAGAACGCAAGGCGCAAGCAAGCCCGCAAAGGAGAACCACTATGGCCGTCCAGCTTCGGCAGATCATCGAAGTGCCGTGCGAGATAGACGCGCTTTCTCGTCTTGACGTACTGCGCCAGCTGGACGACGACGCGTTGGCTGCGCTCAACGTCGATCCGTCCGAACTCGACGAACCCTCAACCGAGGAAGAGCCCGCATCGGGCGATCCGGACGAGGTGGCCGACGAGCCGTACGAGCCCGCGCTTTCCGAAGATGCCGCGCATCGCATCGACCGCGCCATCGCCGCCTGCCTAGCCGCATACGAACCGCGCGGAGCCTACAAGGTGTTCAACCCCGCTATCTGCACGCTGCCTCCCAAATACGTCGAGCCTGCCATCAAGCTGGTCGGCACCATGATGGTGTTCCACGGGCAAAGCTCCTACGAGAAGCTGCGTCGCGCCACGCACTGCGCGCTCATGGCCGCAACCATCGGGCCCGAACAGCCCGAAGCGCTGCCCGCAAACGCGGACGACCTCGATCGCGCCATCGCACGCGCATGCGCGCTGGCCTTGGTGGAGAGCACGGCCGACCACGTGAACGCCGACATCGTGAAAACCGCCCTGGACGAAGAGCTCTACACCGACGACCGGCTCTGCCCCGGCGTCGGCGACTTCCCGCTGGAATCCCGTTCGCAGTTCGTGTTCTACACGCAGTCCGAGCAGCGCCTGGGCTTGAAGCTGAACGCCGACGGAGCGTTCGACCCTCCCTTCAGCACGGTTGGCGTCGTGGGCATGTACGACCCCACGCAAAAGGGCCGCAGGCGCGCGTGCGGACGCTGCAAGTACCGCTCCTTTTGCTCCATTCGCGCCATCGGCATGAACTGCCACGGAAGCAAGGGATCTTTCAAGAACCTCTAAGCTCCTCTTCTTGCAACAACGAACGCCTCCCGCAAAGCCCTGCGCATGCAACGCGCAGGGCTTTGACGTCGCACCCCCCCCCATTCGCGCCCGCAATCGATCCGGAGCGCCCCTGTAAACGGCGAGAAGCCCCAGCTTGCACCGGGGCTTCCGCATCGCTTTCGGAAACGTCCCAGAAAAGACGATCCGACGGGTAGGTGGGACTTAGATCGTGTACAGGTGATCCGGATCCTCCACGGCCTTCGCGTACTCCTTGAGGATACCGCGACCGGAGATGTGCACCATGATCTCGACGGTGCCGCCACCGATCTGGAAGCCGCGGCAGTCGAGCATGAGGCGGGACACGCGGGTCTCGTCGGTGTAGCCCAGGCCGCCCATCAGCTGCAGAGCGCGCGAGCAGCAGTCGGTCATCGCGGGAGCACCGTAGCGCTTGAGCATGGCGGCGTCGTTGTTGACGGGGATGCCGTTGTCAAGCTTCCAGCAGGTGCGATACAGGAAGTTACGGGTGTTGGAGAGCTCGATCTGCATCTCGACGATGTGCTCCTGAACCAGCTGGAACGTCTTGATGCCCTTGCCGAACTGCAGACGCTCGTTGGTCCATGCGCAGGCGTCGTCCATGGCAGCCTGAGCCTCGCCCAGAAGCTCGGCCAGAAGCACGCAGCGCTCCCACTCGAAGTTCTTCATGAGCTGGTAGAAGCCCTTGCCCTTGATGCCCAGCAGCGCGCTTTCCTCGACCACGACGTCGTCGAAGTGGATCATCGAGAACGGCATGATCTGCATGCCGATCTTGTTGAGCGGCTCGATGGTCACGCCGGGAGCGTCGGAAGCCACCAGGTACATGGACATTTCCTTGTTGTCGCGGGACGGATCCTCGTCCTTGCAGACAACGATGAAGCCGCCGGAGTTCTCGCCCGAGGTCACCCAGGTCTTCGTGCCGTTGATGTGGATCTTGCCGTCGGCATCCTTGGTGGCGCAGGTTTCCATGCCCTGGTTGTCGGAACCGGCACCGGGCTCGGAGATGGCCAGGCAGTACGGAGGATAGCCGTTCTCCTTGTAGTAGTCGATAGCGTACTTGACCTGCTCGGGGTTACCGAACTCGCACATGTCGAACATGATGAGCAGGTTGGGAGCCATGGGGATATTGCCGCCAGCATGGTTGAGCTCTTCGATGATCATGGCCATGGTCACATGGTCGACCGGCTTTCCGCCGTACTCCGCGGGCAGGCCGTACATGCCCCAGCCGTCGTCAACCCAAGCCTTGGCAACCTCGGGAGCGATGCCGCGGTTCTTGTAACCGGCAGCGATGACTTCCTCGGTCAGGTGCTCCTTGCACCACTCGCGAATACCCTTCTTGATCTCGAGCTGTTCCGGGGTGTAGCTGAAATCCATGTTTCCTCCTTCAAAGGACGGTCTCTATTCAAAACACTTGCGTGCTTGAACCTTGGTAATCGGATGCCGCCGTTGCAGCAGACGGCATCCGCTTCCGGAGGCGCAGCGTCACCGCGCCTCCGGGTCGCGCCATAAGAACTACAGGGTCATCGACGCTGCGTAGCCGCCCTTGACAGCCTCGAGCGTACGGTAGACCTTGCCGGCCGGCGTGGTAGCGTCGCCGATGAGCTTGGCGTTCGGGAACACCTTGGCGATCTCGTCGTAGAGCTTGGTGTTCTGCTCGACGCCGAGCGACGTCAGAACGGTATCGCACTCGATAAGCTGCTCTTCGCCGGTCTCGACGTTCTGAACCTTCGCGCCCTTCTTCGTAACCTCGACCAGGCGGGTCAGCGGCATGAGCTTCACGCCCTTGGACTTCACCAAGTTGATGGTGGGGTTCTTGTCGATGATGCCGATGCCGTTGCCCATCTTCTTGGCTTCTTCGATGACCGTGATCTCACGGTTCTCGCACATCGCCTCGGCAACTTCCAAGCCGGCGAATCCGCCGCCCACGACCACGACGCGCTTGCCCACGATAGCGGTGGGGCCGGACGCCATGTTCAGGCCCATGCGCATGAAGCCCACGGTACCGCCCTGCGCCTTGATGGCCGCGACGGCAGCCTTCCACAGCATGCCCTTGCCCTCGGGAACCTTGCCGGAGCACATCTCTTTGATGTCCTCGGACTTCACGACGTTCTTGCCGTCGATGCCGGGAACGTCAAGGCTGATGATGCCGCCGCCGGGAGATACGATGACCTCGTCGGGGTTGAGAGCCTTCACCGTGTCGGCGTCCACGTAGGTGTTGAGCTTGACCTCGATGTTCGGATGCAGCTTCATCTCTTCGTTCCAGTAGGACACCAGCGGCTCGATCTTGGCGTTGAGCACCTGCGCCATGCCCAGCAGGCCGGCAACGCGATCGGACTTGTCGAGCACGGTCACCTTGTGGCCGCGGACGGCCGCAACGCGAGCAGCTTCCAGGCCACCGGGGCCAGCGCCAACGACGACAACGTGCTTCTGAGCCTCGGCCGGCTTCTCCTCGGGCAGGCCCACCTTGACGCCTTCCCACACGTTGGCATTGACGGAGCACTGGCACGGCTTGCCGATGAAGATGTTGTCAAGGCAGCGGCTGCACACGATGCAGGGGCGAACCTGCTCGGGATGGCCGGCGGCAACCTTGGCAGCCGTATCGGGATCGGCGATGAACTGGCGCGCCATGCCCACGGCGTCGCCGTAGCCCTGCGTGACAACCTTGTCGCACATGTCGAGCGTGTTGATGCGGGTGCCGGGGAAGACGGGCTTGTTCGTAACGGTCTTCACCTGCTTGGCAAGGTCGATGAACTCGCCTTCGGGAACGATCTGGTTCGCGACCGGGCGCGGAGCCTCGTGGAAGCCAGCCTGCACGCTCCAGGCGTCCACGCCGTGCTTCTCGACGATCGGGATGATCTCGAGGGTGTCCTCGATGCGGTTGCCGTTCGGCATCAAGTCGTCGGCGGAGATGCGCACCAGGATGGGCATGTCGTCGCCGCAGGTCTTGTGGATCTCGTCGACGATCTCGCAGAGGAAGCGAGCGCGGTTCTCGGCGCTTCCGCCGTACTCGTCGGTACGATGGTTGGAGTACTTGGACAAAAAGCGCATGACCATGTAGCCGATGCCGGCATGGATCTCGATGATGTCGATGCCGCTGTCCTTGGCGCGCTTGGCAGCTTCGCCGTACTGCTTCACCACGATGGCGATCTCTTCTTTGGTGTACTCGCGCTCGGGCATGCCCACGAACGGACCGCTGGGAACGTCCTTGGAGGGAGCGTAGGACAGCAGCGGATCGTCGCCGGAGGCGCGCCACTCGTAGCACAGCTGCAGCTGAGCGGCCACCTTGGAACCGTGCTTGTGGCAAACCTCGGCGATGCGCTGCCAACCGGGATTGAACTCGTCGGCCCAGATGCCGCATGCGCCCGTCGTGGTGTGGTACTTCGGCTCCGTGTTGAAGCAATCGCAGATGTACGCGCTGCCCACTTCGATCAGGCCCACGCCGCCCTTAGCGCGCTGCTCGTAGAAGTCCACCAAATCGTCCGAAATGTGATAGTTGTCGACCTTCTCGATCGTCATCGGCAGCATGACGAACCGGTTCCTCAGCTCGACGTTGCCGATCGAGAACGGCTCGAGCAGCTTCTGATACTTTGCCACGTTACAACCCCTTTCCGCTTTGCGTTTGCCAAGCGTTCATTCACGTGATACGCCAAGAGGGCGACTCGTCTTGCCCGACCTCTTGATCGTCATTGTACGCGCTGACTTTTAGGCTGACGATGGACAGATAGATTAGATTGTTGGTTATTCGGGGTGTTTAACCCAACATTGCTGGTACAAATTGCCCATTTAGTGGGCTTTTTAGGGCATAGTTATTCCAATTCTGGGGGTTTGCAAACTGCAAGCATGCACATTTTTTTTATTTTGTCCTAGAAATAGCCGGCAGCACACGCTATACTGCAAGCGTTCACCGCAGGCCGTACAATCCGAGAGCGAGGCAGCCCTATGAACGCGCTAAGCACGATGCTCCTCATCGCCGACACCTTCGTGGCGCTTTGCGACGAAATGCCCTTGAAGAAAGTGTCGATCAGCGACATCATCGAGCGCACTGGGAAGAACCGCAAAACGTTCTACTACCATTTCGAAAACAAAGAATGCCTCATCACGTGGATATTCCGCTACGATTTAGGCCAGGAGCTCAAGAAGCGCTTCCCCGAAAGCGCGCTGGTGTACGAAGAGAACTCGAACGACTCCATCTCCCGCTTCCCCTACTACATCCTGCAGAAATCCGGCGTTCGCTCGCTCGACCATTCCGAGTTCTTCGAATGCTTCGGCAACGTGCTGGAGGCCAAGCGACGCTTCTACACGCAAGCGCTCGTGGACAACAGCCCTTATTCGCTGCGCAACTACCTGTACAACCTGTACTTGCCCGCATTGCGCACGGACATCGACACCATTTTGTCGAACCGCTACCTTCCCAACGAGAACATCCAGTTCCTTGCCGAGTTCTACACCTGCGCGTTTCTGTACTACTACATCCGCAAGTGCGACCAGCCCACTGTCGAGCATTTAACCGGTCAGGCAGGCCCCTTCGCCAACATCATCCACAGCTCGCTTGAAATGCAGATCAAGGAAGCGCAGCTGCGACGCAACCTGTAGGCTTTCAGCGCCCCGAAGGAAGGCTGCGGATTGCGCGGCCTTCCTTCGGGGCGCTGTGCTTCTCATGCGAGAAACTTCGGCGGCAACGCGGCAGATTCCAGTTCGCGCACGGCCGCGCTCATAGGCTGAAGATGAGGTTCTACCAGAAGCTTCGAAGTTGCATGCGCCAGCAGCGCACCCTGCCCGTTGCGCACTTCAGCCTCGCAGAAGCACATGGTGCGACCTCGCTTGATAACGCGACCCGTCGCCGTAACGGGACCGACGCTCGAAGCCTTGAGGTTCGATACGTTGATGTCCATCGTCGTGCAGCCCTCGTCCTCTTCGAGCCATCCGTACACCGCCCAATACGCAGCGCAATCGAGCAGCGAGGCGTACGCGCCGCCATGGGCTCCGCCGAATGCGTTCATGTGCTTGCGCTGAAGGTCGCACGACGCGACGCACGACCCCTCGCCCAGCTCCACCAGCTTCACGTCAAGCAGCTCGAAGTAAGGAGAGCGGTTGATCAGCTCGATCACCGCGCTCGCGTGTTCCGGATTCATGGTAGCCATCGTTTTCGCCCTTCCCTTCCCATTGCCTGCGTTTCATGGTAGCGGCCCGCACCTACCGGCGACACGGACAAATCGCACACACCGTGAACGTTTGCGGAACCCCGCGAACAGAAGACGGCAAGCCAGCAACGGCGCCGCCGCCGCAGACCACGTGCGCACGAAAAATCGCGTTCGCTGGCAGGTTTTGACGGTTTGGGGTCGTCGAACCGGGCAAGACGCGCGCCCGCGAAAGGGCAATACCGCAGACCAAAGCTGTGACCTGGTAAAATAAAATACGATCCGAGCAGCGGCGCACGCAACGACAAGAGCGACAACCTCTAACCGTCAAAACCTGCCAGCGACGGCGGTTTTTCGCGCGCAAGCCGGCTTGCGAGGAAGCAAACGCGCGCCGAAAGCCCTCGTTCGCAGGAAGAGCGCGCCCGATCCGACCGCGCGCCAACCGTTGGCGCACCACGCAAAAGGGGCCCGACGCAATGCCGGACCCCTTCGAAGGTCGAAACGCGAACCGCTTGCAGCGCTTACTTCTGGGGATAGAAGCCGCTCGGCTCTTCGCCCAGGTTGATCATGATGTTCTTCGTTTGCGTGTAGTGCTCGAGCATCACCTTGTGGGTCTCGCGACCGATGCCGGACTGCTTGTAGCCGCCGAACGGCGCGCCCGACGGAATCTGGTTGTAGGTGTTCACCCACATGCGGCCCGTCTTCACGCCTCGGGCAACGCGGAACGCGCGGTTGATGTCGCGAGTCCACACGGCACCGCCCAGGCCGTAGACCGAGTCGTTGGCCATGTCGATAACCTCTTGCTCGTCCTTGAACTTGATGACCACGGCCACCGGCCCGAAGATCTCCTCCTGAGCCACGCGGCACGAGTTGTTCGGCACCTCCAGCAGCGTCGGCTTGAGGAACGCGCCCTTTGCCAGCTCGCCTTCCGTAGCTCGCTCGCCGCCCACGAGCACCTTGCCGCCCTCCTGCTTGGCGATCTCGACGTACTCCAGGATCTTGTTCATCTGGCGCTCGTCGATTTGGCTTCCCATCTGGGTGTCGTCTTCCCACGGCAAGCCAACACGCACGTTCTCGAACGCCTTGACGGCATCTTCGACAAACTTATCGTAGACGTCCTCGTGCACGAAGATTCGGCTGCCGGCGCAGCATACCTGACCCTGGTTGAACAGGATGCCCAGCTGCACGCCGTCGAGCATCATGTCCCACTTGCAATCGGGGAAGATGATGTTCGCGGACTTGCCGCCCAGTTCGAGCGTAGCCGGAATAAGGCGCTCGGCCGCCGCACGGGCGACGTCGCGACCGACCTCGGTGGAGCCGGTGAACGCCAGCTTGCTGATCTTGGGGTTGTCCAGAATGTACTGGCCGGACTTGGAGCCGCGGCCCGTCACCACGTTGAACACGCCGGCGGGAATGATGTCCTGGGTCAAGCGAGCCAGTTCGAGCACGGTCAACGACGTAGTAGAAGACGGCTTGAACACCGTGCAGTCGCCGGCAGCCAGCACCGGAGCAAGCTTCCAGGCGGCCATGAGGAAGGGGAAGTTCCACGGCACGATCTGGCCCACCACGCCGATAGGCTCGTGGACCACAAGCGACATCATGTTGCCCGGCAGCATGTCGGCCTCGCCCGTGTCGGCCAAAAGCACGCCGGCGAAGTAACGGAAGTGGTCGACGGAGTAAGCCACGTCGATGGCGCGCGTCTCGCGGATGGGCTTTCCGTTGTCAAGGGTTTCCAGCAGGGCGAAATGCTCTGCGTTCTCCTCGATGACGTCGGCTATCTTGTTCAGAATGATCGCGCGCTCGGCCTTGTCGGTCTTGCCCCAGGTCTCGAAAGCCTTCCATGCGGCGTCGACGGCGCGCTCGACGTCTTCTTTCGAAGCGTCGGCAATCGTGGAGAGCTTCTCTCCGTTTGCAGGGCAGTAGACATCGAGCGTCGCGGCGTCGGACGCGTCGGCCCACTGGCCCCCGATGTAGAGTTGATAGGATTCCTGAGCAGGATTGTTCATTTGTGCATCCTTTCTCTTGGAAGCGCATGCGATGCGTTCAGGATAGCGATTCACCTCGATCGCTTTCTCTAGCATACCCCGCGAGCAGCAGAACTGTCAGTCGTCTTCTCATGAAGAATCGTCAACGGTCCGTAAACGTGGGTGATCAGGTGTCAATTACAGGCGAACGGAAGCTGTTCCAAGACGAAAGGCGAAAAAACCGATCGGGAAGCCAGCCGCGGAAACCGGGAGTCCGGCGCGCAAGCGTCGCATCGAGCGCAACGCACCCCGGCGCGCCCCAGCAACGCGACGAGGGGTGCGCCAACCTTCGTCAGCGCACCCCTCGTCGGTCCTTGCCAGCAGCTTGCACGCAGCCGAAACGCTTACGCGCGCTGCTGCTTGTCCAAAAGCAGTCGGTTCAAGGCGTTCAGGTACGCCTTCGCCGACGAGACGATGATGTCGCCGTCCGCCCCGCGACCGGTATAGGCGTCCCCGCCCTCGGCCGTCACGCGCACGGTCACCTCGCCCAAGGCGTCGATGCCGCGCGTGACGGAGGTCACCGTGAACTCGGTCAGGTCGTTGCCCACCTGCACGATCTTGTCCACAGCCTTGAACGCGGCGTCGATGGGGCCGGTTCCGTACTCGCACACCGTGCGAACCTCGCCCTCGGCATCGCGCAGCGTGAGCGTTGCGGTCGGGGTGAGCGGGAAACCGCAGCTGATCTGGATGGCTTCGAGCGTGTACAGCGCGCGCTCGTTGCGATCGCGCTCGTTGATCAGGCTTTCCAGGTCTTCGTCGTAGACTTCCTTCTTCTTGTCGGCCAGGTTAAGGAACGCCTCGTACACCTGATCGAGCGCCTCGCCCTCGAAGTCGTAGCCCAGTTCCTCCAGGCGATGCTTGAGCGCCGCATGGCCCGAACGCGCCGTCAGCACGATCTGGCTCTGGCCCGCGCCCACGTCCACCGGATCGATGATCTCGTAGGTGTCACGCTTCTTCAGCACGCCGTCTTGGTGAATGCCCGAGGAGTGCGCGAACGCGTTCGCGCCCACGATAGCCTTGTTGGCCTGCACGTTCATGCCGGTGATGGACGACACCAAGCGGCTGGCCTTCACGAATTCGCGCGTGTTCACGTCGGTGTGCGCGTCCAGCTCTTCTTCGTGCATCCTGATGGCCATGACCACTTCCTCCATGGCCGTGTTGCCCGCACGCTCCCCCAGGCCGTTGATGGTGCACTCGACCTGGCGGGCGCCGTTTCTCACGCCGGCCATGGCAAGCGCCGTGGCCATGCCCAGATCGTTGTGGCAATGCACGGCGATCTTCACGTTCTCGATGCCGTTCACGCCGTCGACCAGGTACTTGATGCGCTGTCCGAACTCTTCGGGCAGCGAATAGCCCGTCGTGTCGGGGATGTTCACCACAGTGGCGCCCGCGCTCACGACGGCCTGTATCACGCGCACCAGGAAATCGTAGTCGGAACGGCCCGCGTCCTCGGCGTAGAACTGCACGTCCTCAACGTACTTTTTCGCGTACTTCACGCACTTGACCGCGCGCTCGATGCACTCTTCTTCGGTGATGCGCAGCTTGTCGCGCAAATGGCTCGGGCTCACGCCGATGCCCGTGTGAATGCGCGGGCGCTTGGCGTAGCGAAGCGCGTCGGCCGCCGAGTCGATGTCCTTCTCGACCGCGCGCGTCAAACCGCACACGACGGCCTGATCGCCCGCCAGCTCGGCGATGCGGCGGACGCTCTCGAAATCGCCCGGGCTCGAAATGGGGAAACCCGCCTCGATGACGTCGACGTTCAGACGTAGCAGCTGACGCGCGACCACCAGTTTCTCCTCGGTGTTCATGGATGCGCCCGGCGATTGCTCGCCGTCGCGCAGCGTGGTGTCGAAGATATCGATCTTGCGCGTCATGTGCTCATTCCTTCCCGTCATACGCCTGCCGCCCGCTTCGCCGAAAGGCGCCGCGGGCGGCAGGCTGCTCAAATTGGTTTGATAATCATAGCTAATTAAGCCAACCGATTCAATTGGGATTCTTCGAGCTCCGGTCAATTCCGGGAAACCGACCGTAAAGGGAGGCGAGCGGCGCTTCTCTGAAGCACCACTGCAACTTCCCCCCCCCCGATCTTACAGCTTGATGCACCAGAGGTTCTTGAGGTCGGCCAAGCCCGCGCGCAGCTTCGCCAGCACGTCCTCGTCGACCGAACCCTCCACGTTCATGTACGCAAGCGCGCAGCGCTCCTCCGACTTCGTGCCGATCTGCATCGTGGTGATGTTGATGCCCGCTTCGCCCAAGATGGTTCCGATGGTGCCCACGCGACCCGGCGCGTCTTCGTACTCGAACACGAGCGACTGCGACGCCGGGGCGATGTCCATCTTGTACCCCAAAAGCGACACCAGGCGCGCCGCCTGCGCCTCGCCGGCCAGCGTGCACGCAACCTCGGTGCCGTCGGCCACGATGGACACCGTGGAAGCGTACCCGGCGGCGTCAGCGTTCGACAGCGTATCGATGCGAATGCCGTGGCGCTTCGCTACGGCCTCGGCGTTCACCGGGGTGACCGTTGCCGTGTTCTGGTAGGACAGCAGCCCCTTGAGCATGCCGGCAACCAGAATGGACAGGTCGGCGTTCGCCAGCGCGCCCGCCGCCGTCAGCTTCAAGAACTGCGGAACCTCGCCGTGGATCTGGGACAACATGCTGCCCATCATCTGGCAGGCGGGAACGTAGGGTCCCACCGTGTCCATGACCTCGGGCGGCACGGGAGCCATGTTGAGCGCCGTGGGAACGATGGACCCCTCCAGGCCGGCCGCCACGTACTCGGCCGTCTGCACGCCCGCTCGCAACTGAGCCTCGAGCGTGCTCGCACCCAGATGCGGCGTGAGGATGGCGTTCTCGAACTCGTGCAGCGGGCTCTCGCGGCACGGCTCCGTTTCGTACACGTCAAGCCCCACCGCGCCGATTTTGCCCGCCGCCAGGAAATCGGCCAGCGAATCGACGTTGAAGATGCCGCCGCGCGCAGCGTTGACCAAGATGACGCCGTCTTTCATGGCGGCGTACTGCTCCGGCCCGAACATGCCGATGGTCTCTTTGGTCTTGGGCAGGTGAACCGTAATGAAATCGGCTAGCGGGACAATGGCGTTCACGTCGTCGTACAACGTCACGCCCAGCTGCTCGGCACGCTCCGGGCTGCAGTACGGATCGTACCCGATCAGCTTCATGCCGAACGCGCGGGCTCGCTCGGCGACCAAGCCGCCGATGCGGCCCAGGCCGAAGATGGCCAGCGTCTTCTCGTACAGCTCGACGCCCGTGAACTTGGCGCGCTCCCACACGCCCGCATGCATGGACGCGTTCGCAGGCGCGATGTTGCGCGCGCATGCCAACATGAGGGCCATGGTGTGCTCGGCGGCCGACACGATGTTCGACGTCGGCGCGTTGCATACGATGACGCCGCGCTCGGTTGCGGCCTCCACGTCGACGTTGTCCACGCCTACGCCCGCGCGCCCGATGATGCGCAGCTTGCCGCCAGCCTCGATCACCTCGCGCGTGACCTTCGTGGCCGACCGCACGATGAGCCCGTCGTACTCGGGAATGGCCGCAAGCAGCTCTTCGGGCGTCATTTTCAGCTTGACGTCGACCTCGATGCCCTTGTCGCGCAGCACCGCAAGGCCGGCTTCGGCCAGCTTCTCGGAAACCAGCACCTTCTTCGTCATAACGAACCCACCTTTTGATTCATGTAACAGTGTCGGAATGAAGATGCCCCGACCAGGCGCACATGCCTCGGCCGAACGGGCGGAACCATCATACGAAAAAACCGCCCGCGCGAAAGCACGAGCGGCGAAATAACCGATGAAATGCGAACTGCGGGGCTTATGCGGCCGCACGAACCGCATACGACCCCGCAGTTGAAAGTGATTTTCTACCAGCGCATTTCCTGATGCTTGATGTTGTTCGCAAGTATCACGCACGTAATAGGCAGAACCAAAGACACAACCGCGTTTACGATAGACGAAGCGTCCGCGCCGCCGAGAAACGTGCCTACCAGGTTGAGCGCGCCGAACACCACGCCCAGAACTGCCAAAACGAAAAACGCGCCGATCTTGCTGGGGTTGTTCGCCCCGCGCAACCCGAAAATACCGATGATCAGGTTGAAAGCGGACGACAAAAGCAAGCCGAACCCAACGATCATAGTCAATCCACCCGCAACGGCGGCATCGTCGTTTGCCGTATCGATACCCGATACGCCCAAAGCACCGCCTCCGGCCAGCAGCAACGCCCCCGATACAACCCCCAGGACGCCCAGCACAATCATGATGATCGAAATAACCTTGAGAACCTTCTGAGACCCGCTCTTTTCCATGTCATCCTCCATTTTCTTGGAAAGGACCCAAACAAGGCAACGCTTGCTGCCAGCAGATCCCTCGCTTCCTTCTTCGTTATTCGCTGCGCTTGCGTACACCAACCGCGCCCAGCGCAACGGCGCCGAACGCAACGCACGCGATCAAGGCCATAGCTATCATGTTCGACGTATCTCCCGTTTTAACCAACGTCTTAGGCTGAGCCTCAGCCGCCGACACGATCTTGCCGTCCTGCACGTCCTTTGGCACCGTCAAGGCGAAAGATGAAAGCTCGCCCACGCTGACCAGCACCTTCCCGTTCGCGCATTCGGCCGTCATCGTCTCCAAGGTCCCATCCGCCTTCAGATGGCGAACCGTGACCGTTTCCCCATCGTGCTTCCTATCCAAAGGGAACGACAGCCGCAACGCGCCCTCGTACGAGCCGCCCGTCAAGCGCACCTCGTACGCGGAAAGCACGTCGTGCCCCTCACGGCCGGCCTGCGCCAAAACCGCCTGGTACGCAGCGCCCGAGGACAAGGGCGCCACTTCGAGCACAGCGCCCTCGGTCAGCTTCCCACTCACCTGGACCAAGCTCTTTTCGTCCACGATGGTGCGGTCGACGTACACCGGCGCCAAAGCCGTCCACTTCGCGTACAACGTGGTATCGCAGGCAACCGTATCGCTTTCGAAATCCCACGGAACCGTCAATGCGGAATCCTTGCACCATCCGCCGAACGTCGCGCCGCTCTTTACCGGGTCGACCGGTTTGGCGACCTTCGATCCGGCCTTAACCGTTTGGGGTTCCACGGCGCTGCCGCCAGCAACGTCGAACGAAACGGTGCACACGGCCTCGGACGCAATATGAGTGGGAATCGGGTTCTTCTCGCCCATCAGCACAGGCAGGTTCCCAGAGGAAAACGTCCAAGCGCCCAGAGGAGCCGCCATGAACCCGAGTCCGTTTTGACGCTGCCACCACGATGCGTCGACGATGTCCGTTGCGGATGCATCCGCGCCGTCCTTCGTCTCGGCACCCTTCTCAGGCGCGATATCAGACGACCCAATGCCAACGCTCATGCCCGCAAACCCATAATTATTCGAAGCTGTAAATACGTTTTCATTTACAGCGTTGCCCCAGACGCGACCTGCCGACGAGGCACCGCTCGTCGCAATAACGGACGAACCGAGCGCGGCGCAATTCTTGATGGTATTCTCGCCCTGGTAGTTGTCCACGTTGCCCACGATGCCGCCGACCACCTCTTTCCCCTGCACCATGCCCGTGCTATAGGAATACGAGATATTGACACCCGTGCGCACGAAGCCCGCAATGCCGCCAATAGAGCTTGCCGATCCGGTCACGGAAGCCGTGCTGTAGCAATTCTCGATAAGCGCGCGGCCGGTAGCAGCGCCGACCAACCCGCCCACGGAGTCATTGCCGCTGACCGCACCCGAAACGAAGCAACGCGAAACGACGCCTCCCCGCAACTCCGACGCCAAAGCTCCAGCGTAGTTCCCCCCGGTCACAGCAACGTCCGCCAACCCCAGATTCACGATACGGCCCTTCACCATGCCGAACAACGACGCCTGCGAAGCGCCGCCGTTGACAACCAAGCCGGAGATCGTCCTCCCGCCTCCATCGAAGGTGCCGGAATACGTCCCGCAAGGAGCATCCCAAGCCTCAGCGAGATCGATGTTCGCCGTCAACTTGAAACTCGCGTTCGAGAGGGTGCCATCGTTCAGTCCGGCTCCCATCGCGCACAACTGGGCCTCGTTCTCGATCAGGTACGGATCGTCCTCCAACCCGGTGCCGCCGCCAAACGACGCAGCAGGTTCCGCCGCAAACGCCGTCACCGGCATCAAAGCAAGCAGCAGGATCGTCCCCGCAAACGCGCTCGCCCATCGCTTACCCATCGGCTTTCCTTTCGTTTAATTTCATGCATTTTGAAGGCGATCATGTCATATAATTCGATACGCAAACCGTTTTCTGCACAAACGGTAAGGTTTCCAAACATGAACGGATCAAGAAAACACGGTGACGTTTCCAGTTGCGTTCAACGACGATGCCCCAAGGAACTCGACACCGGCCAGAAAGGCAACACCGTGCGCATCGCACTCTGCGAAGACAACCCCAAAGACCTGGCGGTGCTCGCGAATTTGCTCGACAGATACCGTCGGGAAACGAAAGCCAGCCTCTCCCTCTCCGCTTACACCAGCGGCGTTGCATTATTCGACGACATGCGCAAAGAGGTTTTCGATTTGCTGCTGCTCGACGTCATGATGCCTTTCGTCGACGGCATGCAGATCGCTCGGGAAATTCGAGAGTTCGACGAAAACGTCAAGATTGCGTTTCTCACCTCGTCACCCGAATTCGCCGTTCAAAGCTACGAGGTTGACGCGTTCCATTACCTTCTGAAACCCGTAAGCTACGACAAGCTGTTCCCCATGCTCGACAAGCTGCGGCTGCGCATCGAAGAGCACGGCACGGGACTGGCCGTCAGGCTCAAGGGCGGAGCCGCCAGCATCCTGTTCGCGCGCATAGCCTATGTCGAAGTGCTCAATCGAACCGTGCGCTTTCACCTGACCGACAAGAGCGTGCGAGAAGTTGCCGGATCGCTGTCGGACTTCGAGCCGCAGCTTCTTAGCCGACCCGAATTCATCCGAGTCCACCGGGCGTTCATCGTCAATCTCGATCAGGTCCAAGAGCTTGAAAAGCTAAGCCTTCGCACGTTCTCGGACGAGTCGGTCCCCGTATCGCGCAGACTGTTCGGCGAGGTCAAAGCCGCCTACTTGAAGCGGTTGTTCGTGCAAGCCGGAATGGCGTAACGGCATGTCGCTCGTACCCGTATTCATCCTGCCCGTCTACGCCGTTGCCCTCATGTGGATATTGCTCGACGTGCAGCCCGCCAAGATCCCGCCGCAGCGCAAGAAGATCGCGATCGCATTCGCCCTCGGCACGATCATCGTCAACGTCGCCGTGTTCCTGCTGTTCGGGCGCACCGCCTACGCGCGCGCCTACGCCCTGATCATGCACGTCCCGATTCTTATCGCGTTCTCGATCGTCTCCCCGTATCGCGGCTGGAAAGTGGTGTTCGCGTTTCTCACCGCATTCGTGTCCTGCGCCGTCCCCGTTATCGCGGATTCGGTCGCGCGCTTATTCGGGGAAACCGGGCCCTGGACCGAGTTGGCCATCTTTGCCACAACATGCTCGCTGATGCTTCTTGTGGCCGCAAAGGGATTCCGCAACCTGCTCGCCTACGCGCTCAAGCACGGCGAACCCGGCGATTTTGCGCGCTTCTCCCTGATCCCGCTGACGTACGAACTGTACGCGTTCTCAACGCAGGGTGGCTTCTCCATCACGGACCTGCCCGCCGGGCTGAACGCGCACCTCATGCCCCTTGTGCTTACGGTACTGTCGTATTACCTGGTCTTTCGCGTATTCAAAAACACGCGCGAAAAACAGCTGCTCCTACAAGAGCAGCAAGCCGCCGTAGCACAGCTCGACCAGGCTAAGCTCGAGCTCAGCCGCTTACGCGAGACAACCGCGCAAACGGCAGCCTACCGCCACGATATGCGCCACCACCTTGCGCTTATCGGCAACTTGCTTGTTGAAGGCAACGCCGAAAAGCTCAAGGAGTATCTGGCGGAAATCGAAGCCGACCTTGACGACATCACTCCGCAGCGGTTCTGCAACGACGAAACGACGAACCTGATCCTGTCCTCGTTTTCCGCAAAGGCGCACCACCTTGGCGCATCGATGCAGGTAACGGCAAGCCTTTCCCGACACGCGCCGCTCAGCGACACGGAATGGTGCGCCCTGCTGTCGAATCTGCTGGAAAACGCCCTGATCGCGGTTTCGAACGTGCACGACGGTCGAAACCGCGAGGTTCGCCTGACAATTACGAGCACCGACGACCGCACGTTGCTGATTCTTGTAGAAAACCCCTGCTGCAAGGCTGTGACCATGGAAAACGACAAGCCGATAACGTCCGAACAAGGACACGGCCTCGGCATCAAAAGCGTGGACGGCATCGTAGGGAAGCATGGGGGCATGTCCCTGTACGAAACCGTCGGCGGCACGTTCGTCGCCCGCATCGCCATTCCCCTGGAGCAGCAGCCCGCATAGCGTCCCCGCGCGCACGGGACGCTCTTGCATCTCCTAAAAGTTAGTATAAACTAACTTTCAAACAAGCAACGTGAGCAGAAGGTGCGGGCCGCAGGGCGCTTCCACCCTACCCCATCTTCTCCAACGAGCATCGGAGCAGCGCCATGAAGGCCAAGGCATATTACGCGGTCCAAGACAGTCACGAAATGGGCATGGGGCAAAAGTTCGTGAAAACGTCGCCGGTACTGCACGAATTCAAAAGCGAGAAAGCGCGCGACGCCTGGGTGGAGCGGGCGACCGACCGTCGTCGCAAAGTGAACGCGAAAGAGAAAGAGGCCCTGCAGGCGCAGTCGCCCTTGCGAACCACGTCCCCGGTGCGCCACGCAACGCTCCCGAAGAAAAGCTGGGAATAGCAGCGTCGCGCCTATTCCCAGCTTCCCCACACGTCCGGAGCGTAGCCCACCGTGGCCTGCTTCCCGTTGCGCACCACCGGCTCCGCCACAACGTGCTGGTTCTCCAAAACCTTGTCGAACTTCTGGTAGGGGCTCAAATACGCCAGCAGCGCCACCAGATCGGCATCCTTCGCCTTCGGGTCCACCAGCTTGTCGATCCCGCCCACGGCGCGGCAGACCGACTCCAGCTCCCCTTTGCTCATGCCCTTTTCCTTCAAGTCGATGAACTGGAACTTCACGCGGCGTTCCTTGAAGTAGCGCTGGGCCTTCTTCGTATCGAAGCTCTTTTTCGTGCCGAATACCTGGATGTTCATGCTTCCTACTTCCCGCTCTCGGCGATCTCGCCGCAACGATACGCCGCCAACAGCAGCTCCAAGTCGGCGATCTGTTGCTTCAGCACCGCACCGGTGTCGGTGTCCGCCACCAAGGTGCGCTTCTCCACGCGCTCGACCACGCGGCGCGATGAATGAATGTCCAGCTCGTTCATCACGGCAGCGCGCATCGACTCAAGAGGCTCGTGCGCAGCCAGCACGAAGCCGTAGGAATTCGAGATCAACGTGTAGCCCGCGATGCCGGTGGTGGGCTGGTACGCCTTCGAGAAGCCGCCGTCGATGGTCAGCACGCGCCCGTTGCACTTCACCGGATCCTCGCCGTCCTTCACCTTGACCGGCACGTGCCCGCACACGATGCGCGAGGCGTCGGGGTCCAGCCCGAAGTCCTCGAAGATGCCCGCCAGCACGGCCTCGTCGTCCAGGTATGAGTAGAACGCGTTCTTAACCTCCTTGCGCGCGGCCTTGTCCGCGATCAGGTACAGCTCGAACGTGGCCATCTTGCTCTTCGCGAACAACGGCGACCCCTCGCCCAGCCACAGGTACCACATGAGGTCGCGCCCGCGCTTGCGCATGTCCGGATCGGGATCGAAGAAGCCCGCGCGCACCCAGCGCTCCATGGCGTCGTACAACGCCCGGCCCTTGTACGTGCGCCCGAACACGTCCACTTCCTTCAACGACCCGTCGGCGTTCAGGGGAACGCACGCGTGGAACAGCAAGCTGCCGTTGTACACCTTGTACAAGCTACCCGCCTCAAGGAAGAAGCGCATGTGGCGCTGCAGCTTCTCGCACCCGGCGAACGCCTGCTCAAGGCGCTGCACAACGTCCTCTTCCTCGGGAGTCAGGCGGTAGGGATCGGCCGGGTCCACCGTGGGAAACACGGTGTCGGTCAGCTCGTACTCCACGCCGTCGAGCATCACGGTGCCGCGTTCGTAGTCGATTTTGTCGAGCAGCTTGCGATCCTCCAGACCGAAGTCCGGGTTCTCGTCGATCAGCTTTCCCTCCACCTTGAACTGGATGATGGCCATCGCTTTTTGGATTTTGACGTTCATTTCCAACTCTTGGGGCGAAAGGTCGGGGTTTCCCTTGAGCCCGAACGCGATGCAGGGATCGTCGCGATACGCGTCGAGCGCGAACGACGCAAGGGGCAGTATGTTGATGCCGTAGGCGTCCTCGAGGATCGACAGGTTGCCGTAGCGCGCGCAGTTGCGCACCACGTGCGCGATGCAGCCCCGCTGCCCCAGCGCCGCGCCCATCCACACGATATCGTGGTTGCCCCACTGGATGTCGAGCGAATGGTATTCCATAAGGGTATCCATGATGATATGGGGATACGGACCGCGATCGTAGATGTCGCCGACGATGTGCAGATGATCGATGGCAAGCCGCTGGATGAGCTGGCACAGCGCCTCGATGAGCGCGCCGCCGCGATCCGTGCGGATGACGGCGTCGATGATGGCGGCGTAGTACGCCTGCTTGTCCACCCCGTGGCGGTTCTCCGTCATCAGCTCTTCGATGATGTAGGCGAAATCCTTCGGCAGCGCCTTGCGCACCCTCGAGCGCGTGTACTTGCGCGCCGCACGCTTGCACACGGCCACCAGCCGCGGCACCATGACGCCGTACCATGCCTCGGGGTCGTCCACCTGGGACAAGACCAGCTCCATCTTCTCGCGCGGGTAGTAGATGAGCGTCGCGAGGGAGCGCTTCTCCTCCTTGCTCAGCTCGTCGCCGAACACGTCGTCGATCTTGAGACGGATGGAGCCGGATCCGTTGCGCAGGATGTGCGAGAACGCCTCGTACTCGCCGTGGATGTCGGATGCGAAAAACTCAGTGCCCTTCGGAAGGTTCAGGATGGCGCTGAGGTTGATGATCTCGGCCGAAGCCTTGGCGGCTGTGGGAAACGATCGGGAGAGAAGTTCCAGGTAGCGCTTTTCCGTCACATCCATAGCTGATCTCCTTGAGAGGTACGGCAACACGTTAACCGCTCTATAGTATCAGCAATTCGCCGCAACGGGCTGGCCAGCGGGCAAGCGGCGCGATAACTCGACGGGGCTGCACTTCCCCGCAGCGCGGCGGCGCGTGTTTTCCGTCCACGGCGATTCCGTCCAAATTGTGCCCGTTGCGCCGATCGTTTTACGGTAAAGTAATCTTTGCTTTTACGTAATCAATCGACACGAGAGCAGACGAGCGCGATGACGGTGCAACGCTTTTACGCGCTATTGGGCGCGGATTACGCCGAGGCCATCCGAAGGATCGGCAACGATGACCGCATACGGAAGTATCTGGGCATACTGCAACGCGACGATTCCATGGACGTTCTTCAGCGCGCGCTTTCGGAAAACGACGCCGATACGGCCTTTCGCGCTGCCCACACCATCAAGGGATCGGCGCTCAACCTGGGGCTTACCCGCCTGACCGACTGCTCGTCAAGGCTCACCGAGGCCCTGCGCCCGAAAACGATAGACGGCGCCGTTGCGCCCTTGGCCGAAGAGACGGCGCGGGCGTACCGGGAGACGATGGCCCGCATCGGCGATCTGCCTGCCCAGCCGGAAACGGAACGGCCATGAAAGAGCGCAGCCTGATCCTTATCGTGGACGACTCCGAGCTGAACCGCTCCATGCTGGCCGACATCCTCTGCGACGAATACGAAATACTCGAAGCGCGCAACGGCCGCGAGGCCATCGCGCTGTTCCAAGAGCACGAGCACGAAATATCCCTCGTGCTGCTTGACATCGTGATGCCGGAAATGGACGGCTTCGAAGCGCTGGCCGTCATGGGCAAAAGAAGGTGGCTCGAGCACGTCCCGGTCATCATCATCTCCGCGGAAAGCGCATCCACCTACATCGACAGCGCCTACGACCTGGGCGCAACCGAGTACATCAGCCGGCCCTTCGACCCCAAGGCGGTCCAACGGCGCGTGGACAACACCGTTTTGCTGTACTCCAAGCAAAAGATGCTCGAGAACATGGTCACCGAGCAGATGCTCGAAAAAGAGAAGGGCAACCTGATCATGGTCGACCTTCTCAGCCATATCGTGGAATTCCGAAACGGCGAAAGCGGCATGCACGTGCTCAACATCCGCTCCATCACGAAAATGCTGCTCGAGCAGCTCTGCCGCATTTCGGATCAGCACGCGCGCATACAGCCCAAGATCCCGCTCATCGCCAACGCTTCGGCGCTGCACGACATCGGCAAGATCTCCGTCGACGAGAAGATCCTCAACAAGCCCGGAAAGCTGACGGAGGAAGAATGGGCCGTGATGAAGACCCACGGCGTTGCCGGGGCGAACATATTGGAAAGCACGCGCTACTACCCGGACGAAGAACTGGTCCGGGTGGCGCGCGACATCTGCCGCTGGCACCACGAGCGCTACGACGGCAAGGGCTATCCCGACGGCCTCGCGGGCGACGAGATTCCCATCGAGGCGCAGGTGGTGGCGCTCGCTGACGTGTACGACGCCTTGACGCACAAGCGCGTCTACAAAGACGCCATCTCGCACGACGAAACCATGCGCATGATCTTCAACGGCGAATGCGGCGCGTTCAACCCGTTGCTGCTGCAATGCCTGGCCGACATCGGCCCGCAGCTGAAACGAGAGCTGAAGCTCAAGTCGCTGGGGAACGTCTCCAAAGAGGAGATGCTCGACATCACGCGCGCCATGGTGCAAACCGCCAACGTATCCAGCCGCACGCTGGCGCTGCTCGAGCAGGAGCGCATCAAGTACCAGTTCTTCGCCGACCTGTCCCGCGAAATCCAGTTCGAATACGCCGCGCACACCGACGTCCTGACGCTTTCCGAATGGGGCGCGTCGCAGCTTGGCCTTCCCAGCATCATCGAGAACCCGCTTGAAAACAGCAAGCTGCTCCAGGTCGTCGCGCAAGAAAACCTAGAGCAGCTGCGCAACCTGATCGTCTCGGCTTCGCCGGAAAGCCCCAACGTGAGCGCCCATTACCTGCTGCACACAGACAGCGGGCAGCGGTGGCACAAGCTGCTGGCCCGTCCCCTTTGGCTGGGAAACGATGCCGAGGTATTAACGGGATTCATCGGAAAATGCGTGGACGTCCACGAAGAGCGGATGAACCTGGATCGGCTCATCTGGCAAGCAAGCACCGACGCGCTCACCGGCCTGCTCCACCGCAAGGCCGCCAAAAGCGCCGTGCAGAACGCGCTCGACGAAGCGGCTTCGCGGAAAAACTTCGTGCTCATGCTGTTCGACCTGGACTTCTTCAAAAGCGCGAACGACCGCTACGGGCATCTGTTCGGCGACGACCTTTTGCAGGAGACGGCGCGGCGCGTGCTGAGCGCCGTGCGCGATGCGGGCATCACCGCCCGCATCGGCGGCGACGAGTTCCTGGTGTTCGTCGAGGCCTCCGACCCTGCGGCGGCCGTCGATCGAATCTTCAGCTCGCTTGGGAACCCGTACCGAGGCCATCCCATGACCGTCAGCATGGGAGCCGCTCGCGCGCCGCAGAACGGCACGCGGTTCGAAGACTTGTTCTATTGCGCCGACCAGGCATTGTACGCAGCGAAGCAGCAGGGCCGCAACCGCTACCGCTTTTACGACGAGTCCATGTCCGCAATGCTGTCCGTGCTTTCGGAAATACCCGGTTCGGACACCGAGGAGGCGGCGGCCGGACAGGATCGAGCCCGATGAGACGAACGCGAAAACCGCGAACCGCATCCGCTCAGGCACCGGCTTGGCTCAAGGCAGCATCCGCTGCCCTTTTGGCTTTGCTGCTCTGCGCAACCTTTGCTTTCGCGCGCGCCTACACGGACCTCAGCAACTCCATCCATCGGGAGCGCGTCGAATCCGTGCAGCAGATCAGCAGCCTGATATCGAAGAAGCTCAACCTGCTGAAAGAACGCCATGAAGAAGAAACCGCCACGGCCGCACGGTTCCTGTCGCACTCAGGTGCGACTTCGATGGCTCAGGTAGACGAGCTGCTGGACCACTCGGACGAGTTCCACCTGCTGTCGGAGGACGGACGATGCCTTGCCTTGGACGGAAGCGCCATCGTCGTGTCAAGCTCCATGCTGTCCGAGGACATCGGCACTTGGACGGAAGTGCGCTCCGAATTCTGCACGGTCCAGAGCAAGGGCGATTTCTGGGTGTTCGCAGCACCGGTCGAGAACGTTTCCATCGACGGAGTCGAGATCGCGGGCCTTCTGAAGGTGGTCGACTCCCAGCAGTACGCAGACGTTGCCATCCTGCCCGTGTTCAACGGACAGGGCGCCTCGTACGTGGTCGACACGAACGGCGTCATCCTTTTGCGCCCTTCCGAGTCGCAGGCTAACGAACACTTCAAAAGCCACAATTTCCTGCGCATCCTAACCAACGACGGCGTGGACCCCGCCCTGGTGGAGAAACTGCAGAAAGCGCTCCTGAACTGCGAAGAAGAGCAGGTGCTCGTGAAGCTGCAAGACGACACGTGGCTTCTACAGACGTTTCCCGACAACGAAGGCCGCAACATCGTGATGGCCATCCCCGTATCGATAACCGCGCAGGCCACGTTCGCCAGCATGAAAAGCGTCATCGCCTTGGTGGTGCTCATCGTGGCGTCGATCGCGGCGCTTTCGCTGCTGTGGCTCTACCACCTGGTGAGCAAAAGCCAGATGGCGAAGATCGAAAGCGCGCGAGCCAGCCTCAAGAGCGACTTCCTTACCAAGATGTCCCACGATATTCGCACGCCGCTCAACGCCATCGTGGGCTCCAACGAGCTTGCCCTGCGCTCCCTTGACGACCCGGCAACCGCGGCCGGACATCTTGAGCGCTCCAAGAAGTCGGGCGAATACCTCATCGACATCATCAACGACATGTTGGACATGAATCGCCTTGACGGCGGAAAGATGACCCTGGCCCACGAGCCTTTCCTGCTTTCCGATGTGCTGGACTCGGTCATCGCGCTGCAAAGCGGGCCCGCCGAGGAGAAAGGCGTGACGCTGCGCGAGGCGCCGCGCGCGCTTTCGCACACAAGCTTCGTAGGCGATGCGACCAGAATCAAGCAGTGCCTGGTGAACCTGGTATCGAACGCCGTCAAATTCACTCCGGAACACGGAGACGTCGCCCTGTCCTGCGAGGAGGTCTCTCAGGACGGTCCGACCTCGCGCGTGCGGTTCATCGTGCGCGACAGCGGCGCCGGCATGAGCGAAGCGTTCATGAAGCGCTTGTTCGAGCCCTTCGAGCAGGAGCGGTCGTCCCTCACCTCGGCCCAAGTAGGCAGCGGCCTGGGGCTTGCCATCGTGCACAGCTTGGTGGAGCTTATGGGCGGCACCGTCGAGGCAAGCAGTACGCCGGGGAAAGGATCGACGTTCATCATGGACATCCCCTTGGAAAGGGCCGCGACCGTTGTTTCAAGACCCGCGAGCGAGCAATCCCAAGAAAACCTGCGCGCCCTCTGCCGGGGCAAGCGCGTGCTTCTGGCCGAGGACAACGAAATGAACCGAGAGATCATCGTCGATCTGCTCTCGGACTTCAGCGTGGAAGTCGATACCGTTCGCAACGGCGCCGAAGCCGTCGAAGCGGTGACGTCCTCGGCGCCGGGACGCTACGCGCTGGTGCTCATGGACATCCAGATGCCCGTCATGACCGGCCTCGAGGCTGCCTCCGCCATCCGCGCAAGCGAGCACCCCGACGCCGCAACCATTCCCATCGTGGCCCTTTCGGCGGGCGCGTTCGAGGAGGACGTGCAGAACTCGCTTCGCCATGGGATGCAGGATCATTTGGCGAAGCCCCTGAACCTCGAAGACATCGAAAACGCGTTTCGCACGTACCTGAACCGGTAAGGAGAGCACCAGCATGCGCATTCGAAAGGCAGTCGCAACCCTGACGACCGCAGCCCTGCTTCTAGGACTTGCAGCTTGCAGCCAGCCGTCCGCGCCCGAGCAGAGCGTCGGCGCCCAGAACGAGATCGTCTCCTACCAGCCGGTGGAGCCGGGCAAGACGGTCGTCACCATCGGCCGCTACACCGTTTTCAACGACGGCCCGCTCAAGGCGGCTTTGGAAGAGAGATTCCCGGACGTTCAGATTGTCACGGTCAACGCCGCCGGCACGAACACGATCAGGTCCTACGTGGAGGAACAGGGCAAGCACGAGGACTTGCCCGACCTTGTGTTCAGCGCCATGCGCATGGGCAACAGCGAGTACGCGTACGACCTTTCCTCCGAAAGCTTCACCAGCCGCTACAACCTGTCGTCCCTTGAAACGCTGGACGCCGAGGGGGCGCTGCGGCAACTGCCCATCAACAACACCGTCAAAGGCATCTTCTACAACAAGACGCTCTTCGAGAAGCACGGCTGGCAGATCCCCGCAACGCGCGAAGAGCTGTTCGAGCTGTGCGACGCCATATCCGCCGAGGGCATTCGCCCCTTCGTCCCCTGCCTGAAATACTCGGTGCAGGAGGTGGGACTGGGGCTTTCGAATCGCGAAGTGCTCGGCACCGGGCAAAAGCGCGCGCAGTACGAAGCCGTGGTCAAAGGGGAAGCCTCGTGCGAAGGGCTGCTGGAGCCGTACTACGGCGTGCTGAAGGAGCTGTACGATCGCGGCATCGTGGTAGAAAGCGACTTCACGTCCAGCCTTACGAAAAACCGTCAAGCCCTGTACGCAGGCGAGATAGCCATGATCCCCGCCGAGCTGGGCATGTACGGGCTGTACGAAGAAGAAAACCCGGATTGCGAGATCGACTTCATCGGCTATCCCACCGACACGCCGAACGAGCGTTGGGTCCAAATGGTGTCCGGCACCAATTTAGCCATCTCGCAGCGTTCCATGGACGACCCGAGCAAGCGGCAAATCCTGCTGGACATCGTTGACTACCTGAGCACCAACGAGGGTCAGGACGCGCTGTTCCAGTGCTTCACCGGCATCAGCGGCGTCAAGTCGTACCAAGAGAACATCCGCAGCGAGTTCTGGGACGTTAAGAACTGCATCGACAAGGGGCAGGTGTACTTCGCGGATCAATTCGGGCAGACGTCGGACTTCGAGACTGCTTTCGAGTGGATGCGCGGGTCGATGACCATGGACGAGATCATCGCCGCCACCGACGCCTTCGAACCGAACAGGCCGACCGACCCCGTAAAGAGCGCCGTTGTCGGAAACGCCGCGGAAAACTTCACCTCGCTCGAAACCAGCATGCTCATGGCCGACGCCATGCGCGAGGCAACGGGGGCCGACGCAGCCCTGCTCTTGCACGGCACCTACTTCAAGGGCAACTCGGGGAAACTCTACCAGGGACCCATTGATCTGGCGGATCGCTTCAACCTGCGCAGCGTATCCAAAAGCGATGCCCTGACCACCTACGAGATCACGGGCACCAACCTGAAGAAGCTCATGGAGCACCCGCTAACCGACGGCGACGAGATCAACGCCCTGTACGCGTGCTCGGGCCTGCGCATGGAGTACGCCCCCTGGCGCGACAAGGACGGCAACGTGCTGAGCCTGACTATGGCCGACGGCGCCCCGATCGAAGACGACGCCCGCTACACGATTGCAGCCTGGGCAACCACGATAGACGATTCCTACGTTTCCTCTATCGTGCAAGAGCATTCCGACCGGGGAACCTGCGCTGACCTCATGACCGAGTACCTGGCCGAGGCGGGCGCCGTATCCCCCGCCAAAGACGGTCGCATCGTGTTGAACTGGGAATAGGTCGACGTCAGCCGGGCGGCGGTTGCGCGGCGCTCGGCTGACGTCTTTGCGGCAGCGACGCCTCCGGTTGCGCGGCGCACTGCGACGAACGCTTCCGGCTGCGCGTCGCCCGGCTGATGCTTCCGCCGCGGTGCCGCGCGCTGTCAAAACGAGCGAGTTTTGCTGATCCTCAAACCAGGATAAAGACCCATGACAACTTCGTGAACTGGGATGATGCAAAACGCCTTCAAGAAGCGACGTGCTCAAAGGCGAAAAACCGCCGCAAAACTCGATCGTTTTGACAGCGCGCGCCGATCCCTGCATCCGGAAACGCGGACATCCCGGACGGCAACGTTCGCGTATAATGGCAAGCCCGATTTCAAGCCGGAACACAGGAGCGCATTCCATGTCGAACATCCATACCACGCTCGCACGCGAGCTGGGGCTTTCCGCGGCGCAGGTTGCAGCCGTCATCGCCCTCGTCGACGAGGGCAACACCATTCCGTTCATCGCCCGCTACCGCAAGGAAGCCACCGGCGGCATGGACGACGCCCAGCTGCGCGCCTTCGACGAGCGCCTTTCCTACCTGCGCGCCCTCGAGGCTCGCAAGGACGAAGTGCTGCGCGCCATCGACGAGCAGGGCAAGCTCACGCCCGAACTGCGTGCGAAGATCGAAGACGCCGCGATCATGCAGCGCGTGGAGGACCTGTACAAGCCGTACAGGAAAAAGCGCGCCACCCGCGCGTCGAAAGCGCGCGATGCCGGGCTGGAACCGCTCGCCCTGCTCATCTTGGCGCAGGGACGCTCGGACAAGAGCCCGCTCGCCCTTGCCGCCGGGCTCGTGAACGCCGAAGCCGGCTTCCCCACGGCCGAAGCCGCGCTGCAGGGCGCTCGCGATATCGTTGCCGAGACGATAGCCGACGACGCCGAGCATACCGCCGTGCTGCGCAGCTTCACCCAACGCACCGGCGCGTTGGCCGTCGAAGCAACCGACGCACAGGAAAAAACCGTCTACGAGTCGTACTACGATTTCTCGGAGCCGCTCTCGCGCATCCCCAACCACCGCGTGCTCGCCGTGAACCGCGGCGAAAAAGAGGGCAAGCTGCGCGTGAAGGTGCGCGTTCAGGCAGACGCCGCGGTGGAGCAGCTGGAACGTCGCGTGATCACGCGCCCGCAAAGCCCCTTCGCCGACGTGCTGCGCGAAGCCGTTGCCGACGGCTACAAACGCCTGATGGCGCCCGCCCTCGATCGCGAGATGCGCAGCCTTCTTACCGAGCGCGCGCAGACCGACGCCATCCGCGTGTTCGCCAAGAACACCGAGAACCTTCTGCAGCAGCGCCCCGTTCGCGGCGCGCGCGTCCTTGCGCTCGACCCCGGCTACCGCACCGGCTGCAAAGTGGCGGTGCTCGACGAGTACGGCAAGCTGCTCGACTACACGACGGTCTACCCCACGCCGCCGCGCTCGCAGGTGAAGGAGGCGCAGGCCGCACTCGAAAGCCTGGTCAAGAAGCACCGCGTGAACGTGGTGGCCATCGGCAACGGCACCGGCAGCCGCGAGACCGAGGACGCCGTGGCCGACCTTCTAGCGCGACTGGACCAGCCCGTGCAGTACACCATCGTGAACGAAGCCGGGGCCTCGGTATACTCTGCGTCGCAGTTGGCCAGCGAGGAGTACCCCGACCTCGACGTGACCACGCGCGGCGCCATGAGCCTGGGGCGTCGCCTGCAAGACCCCCTAGCCGAGCTGGTGAAGATTCCGCCCCAGGCCATCGGCGTGGGCCAATACCAGCACGACCTGGACCAGGCGGCGCTCGGACGCGCGCTGGGCGACGTGGTGGAGCGCGTCGTAAACCGGGTAGGCGTCGACCTCAATACGGCAAGCGCGAGTCTTTTGGGCTACGTGTCGGGCGTGAACGCCACCGTGGCGAAGAACATCGTGGCCTACCGGGAAGAGCACGGCGCCTTCGCCGATCGCCGCGAACTGAAGAAGGTACCGAAGCTGGGCGCGAAAGCCTTCCAGAACTGCGCGGGATTCCTGCGCATCGCGAACGGCGCGAACCCGCTCGACGCCACGAGCGTCCATCCCGAAAGCTACCCCGTGGCGCGCGAGCTTTTGAAGCGCGCACAGATGAAGCCGGAAGCGCTCGCCCAAGGCGGAGTACCCGATATCGCAAGCCGTCTGGGCAACGTGGCGGGTCTTTCCGAAGAGCTGGGCGTCGGCCTTCCCACGCTTAAAGACATAGTGGCCGAGCTGGAGAAACCGGGCCGCGACCCCCGCGACGACGCGCCACCGGTGGTGTTCGACCGCACCGTGCGGGACTTCGACGACCTGTCCGTCGGCATGGAGCTGACCGGCACCGTGCGCAACGTGGTGGACTTCGGCGCATTCGTCGACATCGGCGTGAAGCAAGACGGACTCGTCCACATTTCCAAGCTGTCCGACCGCTTCGTCAAGCACCCGAGCGAGGTCGTGTCCGTTGGCGACACGGTAACCGTCTGGGTGACCGGCATCGACAAAGATCGCGGCAAGATATCGCTTTCGATGGCGAAGGGAAAGGCGTAGCGTCCTCGCAAGCGCTCGCAGCGCGAAGCAACGGCAGCGACGCCCCTTCGCGGCGCACGCGGCATCGGGGCGGGCACGCACCTGCGCACCCGCCCCGATCGCCCGCTCTTGAAACTACTTAGCAGGCTGTTACTTTCCCGACCGCCTCTTTCCCACGGCAATGGCAGCGGCAAGAATCACCACGCCCGCCAGGAAGGCCGCGCCCGCGAACGCAGCGACGGCCGCCAAGCTCGAGTCGCCCGTAACGGGAAGCGCCTTTGCCTGGGCCTTTACGGGTTCGGGCATCGGCTTGGGCTGCTGCCCCGAGGTCCCGGGCTCAACCGGCGCAACTGGATCGACCGGGTCGACTGGATCGACCGGGTTGACCGGATCCGGCGGGTCGGTCGGGTCCGGCGGGTCGACCGGCACGGGATCGGCTGCGAATTCCCAATACCCCACGAACTCGCCGTCGGCGTCGTCAACCAGATGCGACTCCTTATCCCAGGAGCGGAACGCCCATTTCCCGCCTTCGACCTGGATCTCGGTCTGAAGCAGCTCTTCGGGGAACACGCGGACGCCCGTCTCCAGGCCCTCGAGCGGCACAGGCAGAAGCGCCAGCACGTCCGCAGGCAGCTCCTTGCCTTCCGTCATGCTTTCGAAGCGATACGAAACCTGGTAGGTTCGCGCCACGAAGGCTATTCGCATCGAGGGGCTGTCGATTCGGGGAATGTTCTGCTTGATCGCGCTCACCTTCACCACGCCGTCGATGTAGCCGCCCAGTGTAATCGGCTCGCCCGCAGACTCGACCGCGTACGCCGTCTCCTTCGAAACGAAGAAGGGACGTCCCGGCGCCGTAAGCACCATCGGCTCGAGCACCTGCGAAGCCGAAGCGTTCAGAAGGTTCGCCGGATTTCCGTCGCGGCGAACCGTGACCCGGACGATGAACGTGGACTTGCCCTGGCGATCGAACGAGAACACCGAGGTGGGGCTTCCCTGCACCAGCGAATCGTCTATCCGGGCAAGCACGTTGTAGTTTTCGTCGAGCACATACGAAGGCTTGAACTGGTAGCTGGTAAACGACACGTTCTCCAAAACGTCGGGCATGCCGATGCGCTCGTCAAGCACCACGTGCAGATCGACGTGCGTGTACGACGCGCCCTGCTTCGGGCCGTCCGACCAGGTTCCGCTGTTGGTCATGATGCCGCCGGGATTCCTGAACACCATGTGCGCGAGCACCTTGTTGAAGCCGAATTCCGGGCGCACCGCAACCCCGTATCCCGGCGCCGACGGATCCAGCATCACGGTTGCCGCTTTGTCCGCCTGGTCGACGCCGAACCCGGATTGCTCGATAATCTCGCCCTCCACGGTGTCGGAAGCGCTCATACCGCGGTTCATGTCGATATAGCCCGCGCTGTTCAGCGCATCGAACCCGCCCGCGAAAATGGCGTACAGACGGCGCGGCTCGGACAGGCCCTCGGGAAACGCCGCGGACACCGGCTCCCCTTCGTAGAAAAGACGTCCCTGCGCGTTAGCCACGTAATCCGGCACGTCCGACCAGCCGATGAAGTACTTCTTGAAAACCCAGCTTCCCATATCGTACAAACCGAAGTTGCCCAGCGGCTCGTCGCCGCTCGTAAACACCTTGGACTGCACGCCCTCTCCGGCAACTTCCATGTCGAACTCCACGATGCCGTTGAAATCGGGCTGTTCCGCAGGCGCCGCATCGCGCGCATCTACCGGACGCTCCCCCGCCGTCCCCGATTCGGGCGCCACGGGATTTTCCTCGTCGATCGATATGGAAAGCGGCTCGGCGATCGGCGGCGGCAACTCGGCGCCCGCCGGCGCTTCAGGCGCTGACGCCGGCGCGCCGTCGACGGAAGAGCCTTCCTCGTCGCGGTCCTCCGATAAGCCGGCATCGCTCGAAGCCGCCTCGGGCGCAGCATCCCGAACCTCCGCCCCCGCCAAGCTGCCGTCGGGCGCCGCGAACGCGAAGCTACCCGGCATCGCAACGCCCGCAACCAGCCCGACGGCAACGACAAGGCGAAGCACGCTGTCTCGTAGCATTTCAACTCCCTTCGTCCTGATGACTCAAGTTGAAGCGCAAAGCCCGCATCCTGCCAGCCCGAAAACCCTCCGTCACGACGCGCAGACTAGAAGCTTCCCAATGTTTTGGCTGGCACGTTCCGCTAACTTCTCTTGCAAATCCATTTTCTAAATAATCCCACGTCAGAGGGATTTTCTCTATTCATGCACCCTCAGTGGGATGGGTTTGCGAAACGGGAGAAACACTGGAAATTCCAGTCCAGTTCCCGCGCTTTCCAACCGCGTATTCCGCATGGGGACGACCGTTCCCGAAAGAGATACGCGAACGCGCGGACGGTCGGCCGAAGGCCGCAGGGCGACAAGGCCCCGCTCCCGACTGCGATTCCGAAACCTCCTGACCTCCCGAGACGCGGCAGCGCCGCAGATGGGAGGAAGCAAGATGACATGCAGGACGATTGCCGTCGCCAACCAGAAGGGAGGGACGGCCAAGACCGCCACGGCGCTGAGCCTGGGGGTCGCGCTCGCCAGGACGGGGAGCCGGGTGCTTCTCGTCGACGCCGATCCCCAGGGAGACCTGACGAAGTCCCTCGGATGGAGGGACCCGGACTCGCTTGAGACGACCCTCGCCACCCACCTTTCCTCCGCGATAGCGGGCTCGGACGACGACCCCACGGCGGGGATGCTCCGCCACCGCGAGGGCGTCGACCTCATGCCCTCCAACATCGAGCTCGCCGCCATGGAGATGGCGGTGTTCATGGCGATGTCCCGCGAGCGGATGATGGGCGCCTGGCTCGCGCCCATCAAGGCGGACTACGACTACGTCATCGTCGACTGCGCGCCCACCCTGGGAATAATCCCCATCAACGCACTGGCCGCCGCGGACAGCGTCCTCATCCCGGTCTCCGCCGAGTACCTCCCGGCATCCGGCATGACCGGCCTCCTGAAGACCGTGGCGCGGGTCAGGAGGCAGATAAACCCCGGCCTCTCCGTGGAGGGCATCCTCGTCACGCTCTACGACTCCCGCAACAACCTCGCCAGGGACGTGGAACGCACCGTCAGAGGCCAGTACGGGAAGGCGTACCGCGTCTTCGAGACCGTGGTGCCCCGCGCCGTTTCCGCCGCGGAGGCGGCCGCTGCGGGTGAAAGCGTATTCGCATACGACCCCGATGGCAAGGTCGCCGCGTCGTTCTCCCGCCTCGCGGAGGAGGTGCGCCGTGGCTAGGAGGAGGGCGGCGGTGCCGCTGCCGAGCATCGACGACCTGTTCACGTCCCAGGAGGAGCGCGACTCCGCGGCGGCCGGATCCGTGGAGCCGATCCCCCTCGGCCTCATCGACCCGTTCCCGAACCATCCGTTCCGAGTCGCCGACGACGAGGAGATGGAGGCGCTCGCCGAGAGCGTCGCGGAGAACGGCGTGCTCGTCCCCCTGACCGTGGTTCCCGGGGAGGGCGGCAGGTACACGCTCGTGAGCGGGCACCGCCGCAAGCGAGCCGCCGAGCTCGCCGGCCTCGCGGAGGCTCCGTGCATCGTGAGGGAGATGACGGAGGACGAGGCCGTCATCGCCATGGTCGACTCCAACCTGCAGCGCGAGAGCATCCTTCCGAGCGAGCGCGCCTTCGCGTACTCCATGAGGCTCGATGCGATGCGGCGCCAGGGAGAGCGCACCGACCTGACTTGTGCGCAAAATGCGCACAAGTTGAAGGGCAGGAAGTCCAGGGACGTACTCGCCGAGGAGCTCGGCGTGAGCAAGGACAAGGTGAGGCGCTATATCAGGCTCACCCACCTCGTCCCGGGGATACTCGACCTCGTGGACGAAGGGCGCATGCGGATGCTCCCCGCCGTCGAGGTCAGCTACCTCTCGCGGCGCGAGCAGGAGACGCTCCTCGACGCGATGCGGGAGAACGCCTGCACCCCGTCCCACTCGCAGGCCCTGAAGATGAAGCGCTTTTCGCAGGAGGGCGAGCTCGGCGAGGCCCTCATCCGCTCGATCATGGAGGAGGAGAAGCCGAACCAGGTCGAGTCGTTCAGGATCCCGAAGAGGAGCATCGCGCGGTTCTTCAGGCCGTCGGCGAGCCGCGAGGAGGTCGAGGCCCGCGTCGTGCGCGCCCTCGAGCTGCTCGAGCAGGCCGAGCGCAAGCGCGCCGCCTGGGGGAAGGGAGGGAACCCGTGGGCAATGTGATCCACAGGGGCAAGGGCTCCTTCACCCACGTCGAGAACACGGTGTTCTTCGACCGCGAGCTGTCGCTCAAGGCGAAGGGCATCTACTGCCAGATCCGCTCGCTCGAGGGCAATCCCGAATGGGTCTTCACCATCCGGGGGTTCGCCTCGCTCGTGAAGGACGGCGTCGACTCGGTGTCGGCCGGCATCAGGGAGCTCGAGTCGGCGGGCTACATTATCCGCGCCCGCAAGCGCGGGGAGGCGGGCAGGTTCCTCAAGGCCGAGGAGGCCACCTGGATCACGCTCGACGACCCCGCGATGCACGACGCCGTGGCCGAGGAGCTGCGCGCGGAGGGTTTCGCGATCCTCTCCGAGTTCGTCCGCAAGGACCGCGCCCTGAAGGCGCGCGATGCCGCGGAGGAAGGCTGCGGCGCCGAGAAAGCCCAGGTTGTCCCCAGAACGGGAAAATCCGTATCTGGTCCGGCCACATCCGGGAAAGCCACATCCGGAAAACCCAGATCTGGAGAACCCGGCGCTATTAATTACTCATGGGATAAAGCCCCTGAATCCAATCAACAGCCCCTCTCCTCCTCCCCGCGGGAAGCCGGGGGCGAGGGAGGCGGCGGCTTCGAGCCCTACAGGAGAGGCGAGTTCCCCGAGGAGTTCGAGAGGCTCTGCGCGATGTCGATCAAGCCCGTCGCCTCCCTCAGGTTCAAGAGGTCCTGCCTCGCAGTTTGGGAGAAGAGGGTCGCTGAGGGCTACCTGCCAGGCCAGATCGCGGACGCCTACGCCGCATACGCCGAGAGCTACCGCGCCCGCAACGGCGAGGACGGCCGGCTCGCGAAGAACCTGGCGAGGTGGCTCGAGGGCGACGACGGCCTGCCCGTGTGGTCGGACGAACCCATACCTCCGGACGCCCTGGGCTGCGACGGGGAGCCCCTCGACATGGAGGGCCTCGCGAAGGCGGACCCGGGGTTCGCGAAGCTCTGGCGCAGGGTCGCCGCGCGGCGCAGCGTGATCCTGTCGCTGCTCTACGACCGCAAGCCCGGGGCGTCGAGGGAGGAGTTCGAGGCGGAATGCGAGGCAGACGAGGCGCTCGCAAGGCACATGGAGGCGTGCGAGGAGCGCTACGGGCGCTACCTCGCCCTGTGCGACTCGATGGAGGGCGGCGGAGCCGCGGGAAGGAGGGCCGCGTCGTGAGGATCGCCGTGCGCTTCGCCCGATGGCTCTTCAGGACCGTATTCAGGTTCATGTAAAAGCCCCGCCGGCCGCCTCCCGACCGTGGGCCGGAACAGCGCCCGCCTCGCGGATTTTCCGTAGGGACGGGAGGGCTGCGCTTATAATGAGACGGTCACGCTAACTGAATATTCGTACGCCAAATACCGGACAGAGGGGCATCTGCCGTTTTGGGTATTTGGCGTACATTTCCCGACAGCGTGACAACTGAGGTGGATGCCTCTCTCTCTTCATGCCCCTGAGGCCTCCTTCCCTCGGTGACGAGCGCCTAGGAAAGGACGCCCTATGAAAGGCACCCCGTTGAACACCCTACCCAAAGAATCCGTCGACGCAATCGTGCGCTCGACCGAGCGTATCGAAGGCGCGGCGTCGATCCTCGCGATGCTCGAGGAGAAGGCGGACGGAGGGCGCGTGACCCCGTCGGAGATAGCCGCCGTGAGATGCGTGCTCGAGAGCTGCGCGGCGGAACTGGATGGCGCCTGGGCAGAGGCGTGAAAACGAGAATCTTTCCCTGCGGCCTAAACGCCGCTTTTCCGGTCTCTGCAGGATTTCCGCGCGGCGGCCTCACGGATGCTCGACGGAACCGTTCCGGATAATTTGACGAATGCGAAACCACGCCTCAACTGCGGTTATCTGTTTCTTTGGGGATAAATAGCCGGATAAATCTGGATTAATCCGGATAAATCGGACGGCAGTTATCCAAGGCTCCATCCCCGCTTGTCGCCCTTGGGCTCGTAGCGGATCTCCTGCTCACGACTCAGCTGGGCGAGGAGGTTCTTGACCTTGTTCCGCTTCTGATCCTCGGTAAGCTCGGTCGAGAGCGCTGGGAAGACGACGACGTCGATCTGCGCCCGGCTCGCCAGGCCCTGCTTCCTCAGATAGTCGGTGATGAGAGCGCGGCAGTATTCGTCAGACTGCCCTCGCGCTTGGATGTAATCCGCCTGGGTTCCCGTCGCCTTCGCCACGGATGCCGCCACACGCAGATGGGGTCTCCGGCCCTCGATCAGCTTCTTGTTGCGAAGTCGCCGAAGCGCCGCGTCCGAAATCGGGCGGCCCTTTTGCACGCGGTCAAGCGCCAGAACGTCCCCGAACGGCAAGGAGCTGCTCTGCATGAGGAGCTTAGTGTATCCCTCGTCGACGACACGCCCGAAAATAGTAAGCTTCACTTCCTCCGGATTGGTGAGATCGTAGTCAGGGAGCGGGAGGTAGCGGTTCGCCTGGGAGCGGTTCATTCGCTCGATTCCGTATCCGAGATGGTCGATCATGTTCAGCTGGGTCATGGCCTGCACCAGCGCGGGATTCCTGTAATGGCGCGGCATATGGCCCGCGAGGGCGTAGTCGTCGGGATTTCCTTCAAAGAACGTTCCGACGCTGGTGAACTCGAGCTTGTCGGGGTATTCGACGACGCTGATTCTCGAATACTTGGAGTAGTCCTGGTGGGCGATGCAGTTGTGGATGGCCTCCAAGACGCTTCCCTGGTCGTACTTCTCCACCTCGCGTTGGATGAGCTCGTCGGGGGGAAGAAGGCGTATCTTGATGTTCCGGATGCGCGAGTACAGCTGGGTGGTGGCGAGAATGAAGGGAATCGTGAAATGCTCGTATGCCGTCTCCTGTCCGACCAGCTTCCAGGTCAGCTCCGCCATAAGAGGATTGAGCAGGTATGCGGACTCCGGCTTTCCCAGGAGCAGTATGCACGCGCGCGTTATCCCTCTTTTCGTCATAAGGCCGACATGCTTGAGGAACTGCTCGTCGCTCCAGCCTTCGATCGCCTCGGTCGGGATGCGCGAGGAGTTTTTCTCAGCGAACGCCCTGCGAGCGACCGCCATCGCCTCTTGGGAGAGGTCAGAAATCTCTGCGTCCTCAACGATTTGCGCCGTCCAGTCAAGCAGATGCCCCTGGCTGCGAATCGCATCGAGCTTGCCGATGGAGAGGTTGGTGAGGTTCTCGCCGGCGCGGGCGTACCAGTACCCCTTCCAGGCAATCGGCATGCCCTTCGGGGCGGCGGGGATCTCGAGCATCACGACGCGCCCGTTCGCATGGTCCACCACTCGGACGCTTCGAAACGTCATGCTGGGGTCGGTATCGTCGTTGATTTGCTTTTTTAGTCCGTCGAGGCGATTCGAATCCGTCCGGTAGCCCGTGCCGACGACCTCCCTCGTCTTGTTCCTCACCCCGAGCACAAGCCACGCCGACGGCTCGTCGGAGAGGTTCGCCTCGTTGCTCAATGCCGAGACGTAGCGGCCTATCTTGTCGGTGTCGAAATCGCTGCTCGCCTCCTTGAACTCGATGGTCTCGTCTTCCCAGTTCCGAATGAGGGACTCCAGCAGCGCAAGGTTGCTCTCGTTGGACGTCGGTTTCGCCATGCTTCTCTCCAAGGGCTCGGTAGCCAGCCACCCCTAACACGGCGGTCTTCATCAGAAGCGTCTTCGGCAAGGTGCCTGGCAGACTGGTTTCGAATGCGTTTATCGATCGTATTTTACCAACATCGATCGGCTTTCCCTCCGCTGCCCGCAAAAGAGGACGGAGGAAGCTCGAGGAGTCCGGCGGCTCCGTCCCGAGAAGGATGGCCGTCGTTCCGTCGCCCTCCTCTCTCAGCCAAACGAGAAAGCCCATGCCAGCCGGGGTCGATGGGCAAGCCGGACCAGAGCCGTACCATCCCCGGCTCGAGACGCTGAAAGTCCGCCGACACGTTGAGTCCCTGCGGAGCTGAGACGGCTTACGTCCGCGTAAACGAACTCAGCACGCCAAGGCGGAACGGCGGCAGCAGCGCGACGCTCGCCGAGCCTCTCCTCTCGTCGGGACATCGCGCCTTCGCCACCGACCCCTCCTTCAGCCCCGCCCCGCACAGCCCCGTCGGGCGCCATGCGGCCGCAAAGCTCTCCGCTGGCGCAAGGGTCGCGGAAAACCTTCCTCCTGCGTCGGAAGCTCGGGCCTCCGGTTTCCCCTTCCTCCCTTGCGCCCGGAAGCGCCTTGCGGGCTGAGGCCGCCAACGGGGCTCGGCACAGGGCGGAGCCAGGAAAGCGAAGGAGGTCCCGGATGGGAAACAGGGCGATCATCACCACGCAAGAAAGGAAGATCGGGCTCTACCTGCACTGGAACGGCGGCCGCGACACCGTCGAGCCTCTGCTTCGGTACTGCGAGCTCCAAGGCTACCGCCCGCCCAGCTCCGACAACTACGGGTGGGCCCGCATCTGCCAGGTCGTCGGCAACTTCTTCGGCGGCACGCTGTCGGTCGGCATCGGCCCCTACACCGAAGACGCGGGCATGGACCCCGGGGACAACGGCATCTACGTCATCGAGGGCTGGAGGATTGCCGAGCGCCTCACGACGGAGTACGGGGAGGACTGGAAGCCCGCCGGCGTCCGCGGCGTGGAGCCGTGCGAGGAGCAGCGCTCCTACGACTTCGATGAGATGCTCCACGCCTTCGACGAGTCCATGCCGGAGGACCTGCGCCTCGGCGAGCTCCTCGACTCCGTCGAGGTGCCGGTGGGCGAGCTCGAGGTCGGCGACGAGGTGTGGCTTCGCGAGCACGAGAGCGGCTGGAAGGCCTACCCCGTGGTCGGCTTCGGGCAGCCCGCCGGCAACGCGATAGCCGTCCGGATGGAGACGCCCGACGGGCAGGTCGGCGTCACGTACCCCGACCTGCCCTACGTCGCGCGCTACGACCACGGCGGCGACTTCTCCTGGAACTCCAACAACTACGTGCACGGGGAGACCGCCCGCATCAGGCCCCGTCGCGAAACGGCCTAGCGAAGCCCGGCCCGTCTGCTCCTGCCGGCGGGCCCCGGACGCATCGGCTCTCTTGCCCGCCTCGAGCATTCGCTTCCGCCCTCCTCCCCGCCGCAGCTCCTCCCCGCCTCGACCCTCCATCCTCGCCGCCGGCCCCTGCGGGCGCAAGGGCCGCGAAAACTTTTCGCGCCAAGGTGCGATCGGACTACGCGCGAAAACTCGAGGCCCCTCCGGGGTTTCGCTCGTCTCCCTTGCGCCCGCAGGGGCAGTCGGCGGGAAACGGGTCACGAGGCGGGGCGAAAGGGGCTCCGCCGAACGACGAAGGAGGTCGAAATGAAGGATCTGAAGGAACGCGCAATCAAGGCAACGAAGCTCTTCCTCGAGCGCCGCGGCTACGAGGTCGTCGAAACGGGCTGGGAATGCCCGGCGGGCGCGATCGACGTGGTGGCGATGGAGGACGATATCCTCGTGTTCGTTGAAGTGTCGGCGAGAACCGCCGACGAGGGCGGCTTCCCGGAGGGCAGCGGCCTCGAGGGGCGCGAGCGCCGCGAGACGGCCGCCATCGCGTACCTGGCGGAGCATGAGGACGTCGACCGCCCCGTCCGCTTCGATGACGTGAGTCTGGTGGTCTTCGGCGAGGGCAAGGCCTTCCTCCGCCACCACATCAACGCTCTCTCCGACGCGGTTCCCGTTGCCGGCAGCTCGCTTCCCTCGGAGGTCGCCTGAGACCTCCTGGCCCCTCCGAGGGGCGCCCCCGGCCTTCGGGCCGGGGGCTCCGACACCGCGGGGGTGAGTGGTCAGACCCTCCGGTCGGGATGCCGCGAATCTCGACCGCGCGCATTTTCCGCGTTGCTTCCCGGAAGGAATGGTAACTTGCGTAGAGAGGCGAAACGGAAGGGGAAGCAGGTGGCGGAGCTTCGCGAAAACGCCGCGGGATTCTCGGAGGCGATGGCGGTCCTTGCCGGCATCAAGATTTGCAGGGAGCCCTGGCGCATCTACTACGACGAAACGGAGAACTGCCGGTCCATCGCGTACAGGAACGGCGCGATAGCGGATGCGCGGACAGTGGAGAGGCCATTCATCCTCGGCGGAATCGCCATCCTCGGCGAGGGGGTCGAAGACGAGCTGTCGGCACGCATCGAATCCTTCGCTCCCCGAAGCGGCGAGATGAAGGCGAGGACGGTGCTCGGCGGCAGCGACGATTTCGCAAGGGTCCTTCGCGGGAGGGGAACCACGCGCTTCCTCGAATCGCTCGATCGGCCCGGGATCGCCGTCCACTACCACTCGCAAGACAACCTCTATTATGCAATCGTGGACATCGTTGACTCCATGATCGCCGTTTCGGGGCACGAGCATATGTCTGTGGTTCATAGGAAGCTGAAGAACGCCCTCTACCTATGCGCCAGAATCGACCCCGTCGGCTTTCTAGAGAATCTCGCCGCGTTCGGCTTCCCCAACGTGCCTCCAGGAGAGGTCCGCCCTTTCTGCGAATTCATAGAGAATTCCCTTCTCGATTTCCTGGAAACCCGTTCGGAGCCCCTCTCCTTCGAAGATAGCTTTTCCATAGAAGCACTCCGCCAGATGGCAAGAACGTCGTCGAGAAGCGAATCCCTCGCGCTCCTGAGGGACAACCCGCCCGATACGCTGGTAGAAGGGTTCTCCAATCACTATCAGCAGGTCTGCCTCTTCTTCCCCGAGGCATTCCATTGCTTCGATGCGGAAACGCATGTCTCCATGGATATTGTCGACGGGGACAACTACGACTTCGTGGATTCAGAGTCGAACTTGTTCGTGCAGCTTTCGGACGTTTGGGTGGGACTCCTGTCGCGCTGCTTCAGGTTCCTCGGCAAGTGGGCCGACGATCGAAACCCGGACGTCTTCGCCCACAACCCGATCGCGCTGGAGAATCTTAAAACCATCCGAAGGCTAATCGACAGGGCTGCCGACCTGCACCCCGCGCTCGTATCATCGCTGGAGGCCGATTGCGTTCTCGGGAAAAGATTCGAGGCTTTCGACGCGTTGTGCGGGTCGTGAGATCCGTACGCTTCCGAAGCAAAGCAAGAGGCCTATTCCGTGTACACAGTCCCCAGAATAGCTCTTGGCCGCCCCGCCCGGCGCCGGTCCCGAAGCCCTCGGAGGAGGGCCGGGACGCGTCCCCTCCTTCGGAACGGAACGTCCCGGACCGGGGCGGCGGGAGCGCAGCCCGCCTGCGGCTCGGCTACGCTCCATGCGGGGGATACCCCGCGCCCCTCGGGCGTCGGCCCGCCCCCGGTCCCGAGGTTCGAGGAGGCGAGCCGGAAGATGGAAAGGCACCCGAATCAGCTTCACGTGCGCATGTCCGACCGAGAGATGGAGTCCGCTAAAGGTCTCGCCCGCGAGCTCGACATGACGGTCTCCGACCTCGTCCGAGTCCTCCTGCAGCTGCCTGCGGAGGAGGCGCGAGGCGGGGCGGGGCTCGTCGTGATCGACCGCACGACGGCGGCGCGGCTCTCCCGCGAGATGACGCGCTGGGGGCACCACTACAACCAGGCGGTCCACGCGCTCAACGCCATCGCGTACTATCTGAGGGCGAACGACATGGAGACCTCGGAGGTGGTCGAGGAGCTCTCCCGGGCGGAGCGCAAGCTCGCCGAAATGCAGCCCGGGGTCGAGTCGCTGAGGCGGGCGGTGGCGGAGCTCTCCGGAAGCGTCATCGCCGGGCTGTGGAGGTGAGGGGCGTGCCCATGCTCAAGGCGATATCGGGGCACACCTCGACCAGGGGGATCAGGCGGTACCTGACGAAGGAGGGCCGCGCGCTCGCCGAGGATTACATCAACCTCGAACCTTCTGCGCCGGGGAGGCCGTTCGACTGGGCCGAGGCGATGGACAGGACCCGGCGCCTGTACGGCAACGACTCCGCTTGGCGAGGGCGGCGCGCCCGCACCTACAAGCACTACGTCGTCTCCCCGGATCCCAAGGACCGCGTCTCGCTCGACGGACTGCGCGCCCTCGCGACCGGATGGGCAAGGGAGTGCTTCCCGGACCACGAGGTCGCCATCGTCTACCACGACGACAACGCAGGAGGTATCCCGCACGCCCACGTCGTCGTCAACAACACGAACCTCGAGACGGGCCGCAGGCTCCAGGACCCGGACCCGAAGGCGCTCGCGAGGTCCTTGCAGAGGGCAGCCGAGAGCCTCGGCATGTCGCCGCTGGAGGCGGTTCCGTGTCCGGGCGTCGCCGCCCGGGCGGAGCGCCGGCATCCGAGGCCCGCCGCCAGAACGCGCCGCGAGGAATATGTCGGACGCGCCGAAAAGGAGCTCTCCGACCGCGGGGAGTACTCGTGGGTCGCCGACATACGGGCCAGGGTGAAGGTGGCGCGCTCAGTGGCGAGGAGCGAGACGGAGTTCAGGAGCCTCCTCGGATCGTTGCGCGTCACGGTGTCGGAGAACTCCCCCCACGCGCCGAGGCGAGACTGGGTGTACGCGTTCGCCGACCGGCCGTCACGCAGGGTGGGCGGAGAGAGGCTGGGGCTGTCCTACAGCCGGGAGAGGCTGGAGCCCGTCCTACGAGCGGGAGGAATCCGCAGAATAGCGGACGCCGGGGAGAGGGCGATAGCCGCAGCCGCCCGAAGCGCCGTAGAGCTGGGGGACCTCGAGGAGCTCAGGACCCTATCCGAGGCCGTGGCGCTCGTCGAGTCGTCGAGGGCGATGTGCGCCGCCGACCTCGACCGCCTGGCGGAGGACGGCCGAAACGCCGAGCTCGCGGCTTACGCGCGCCGCATCGGGATTCTCCCCGAGAAGCGCCCCGAGCCCCGGCTCGGCGCCAGACCTTCGAAGCCCGGGCGCAGAAGGGCGGCGGCGGACCGTGAATCTGGCGGGGACGATTCCGCGGCAGCGGCGCGAAGCGCGGAAAGGCAGGAGAGGGGCGAGCAGAGATGATCTTGAAGGCGTACTACTCAGGAGGCCGCATCGATGTCTTCGACACCGACCACCATGTCGATGCGATACCGCAGAGAGGAAACCTCCTCACCAACTACACGCTCGACCTCTCGGACGTCGCAGGAGACGGCCTCTGGCTGCGTTCCTACTATCACGAGGCGGCGGATTCCTATCGGGAGGAGCCGGGGCCGACGGGCCTTCCCGTGGCCCGAAGGCGCGATGGGTGGAGCTTTCTCGTCGCTGACGCCGACGACTTGGATCGTCTCAACCGTCTGACAGTTGATGGGGAGACGGTCCTCGCGCGGGTCGCCGGCGAACTCGTAGATGTCGTCGCCCTTGCATGGGCATACGACGCCTCGGAAGAATACCCCTCCCTAGTGCTCTCCGCCCTCCGGTCCCCCGATCTCGTCTCGCCTGAAGGAGGAGACAACATGTTGGAAGCGATAGGGGTCCCCTCGTCCGTCCTCCCCAAAATAGCTGTTTGCGACACGCGGCGCTCAGCTCCCGAACCGAGGTTTTAGGCGGTTGAGCTCTCCGCCTCGCCTTCGGGGACGAACCTCTTCCTCCACTCGACAATGTGAGCTTCAATATCTCTTTTGGGGACTTTGTGATGGGCGAGCTGCTTGGCGACATGGTCTCCATCTAGGTAATCGAGAATGACAAACACGCATTGGGCGATTGCCATTTTCTCCTGGTAGCTATACCGGTCGAATGCAATTGGCGGATTGAGGGCGTCGAGGCATTCTTTCAGATGGCTCTCGTCATTCAGGGCTAGTCGGTACATTACGCTTGAAAGAAGCCTGCTCGCAGGACCAAACCTAATCGCGAGATCCTTATCGCGCGAAAGCATATCTATTCCGATGCCGTAGTTGAACGAACTGTAGCCCTCCAGAATTCTCCTGAGGATGTTCCCGATAACGTAGGACTCGCTCTCGTCCTCCTGGTCGGAAATGGCGAAGTCGTAGGCGCGCTTGAGGAGGACCGAGTAGCGGCTTTTCTGTATCTGAAGATCTTGCGTCGTCTCTCCGCGGAGCTCAAGGTAATCCGTGGCGAAGTGGTTAGGCGTGTCTTTGAGCGATTTCCCCAAATCGTCGAAAGTGTGCTTCAGCTCTGTCGCGATGCCGATGTCGTGAGTCATCACCGTGATCCGGCTGTCCGGGTTTGACTCAAGGATATGTGCCGCCCTGTCTCTTATTAGGGAGCAAATACCGACTCGGTTCTCCATGTCGAAACTTGAAACAGGGTCATCTACGTTGTGTTAGACCACTTTGGATAAGTGTCCTGCACGCAGTACACGCGACGGGGCCCCGGTTGCGACAATTCCATCATCAGGAGAGATGGAGGTTGCAATGGAAGACGTGCTCACCCA